>DATLOR010000184.1:0-3421 GCA_035536135.1 Pyrinomonadaceae bacterium
CGATGCTGATTTTCGACGAAAACAATCCGGGTAACGGTTCGCAGATGGTCGAAAAACTGCTTGAAAATTTTGCCGCCGTGCTTCCCGACCAAATTTGGCGCAAAGCCGAAGAAGACCGGGAAACCCGCTACAGCCTGAAAGTCAGTATCAAGGAAAGCCTTAACAATTCGCTGAATGAAGCGATTGCCGCCGTGCCGTCCGACATCGTTCCGAAGATCCTCCGCAAAATTGCGCGGGAACGCTTTACCGATTGGACTTTCGGCGATGAAACGGACGGGAAAGGGATTAATTGGACGGAATCACAGATCGTCTGGCGCGGCGGTTTGCGGCGCGGGCGTTTATGCTGGAACCTGGAGGATAACGAAACCGACAGTGCTCACATGCCCGCCAATCTCGAGATTACGGATTGGATGGTAATTATCAGCGGCGAACGGCAGGTTTTGCCTGAAAATCAAACCCCTGACGGCGTGCCGCGGGTTTACTGGCAGCACGCACCGCTCAGAAACGATGAGATCGAAACGATTCTGCGCTATCACGTTTTACTCAATGACGAAACGATGCGCGAGGAATTCGGCGACCAATTGCGGGCGGCGGGACACGCGCATTCTTTGGCGATCGAAAAAATCTGGAATCGTATTTTTCTTGCCGACGGGAAACTGATCATCGAAGGCTTTGATTTTAATTTCACGGAAGAAGCGCGCAACGCCCAAAGTTTATCAAAAATCTTTTCCATCATGCTCGATTCGTTGTTCGAGATGAAGTTTCCGAATCATCCGGTTTTCACACAGCCGCTCGGAATGACCGAAGTCTCAACGCTGATCAGCGACCTGTTCAGCGGAACGCGGCAAAATTTAGCGGAAGTTCAGCGATTTGCCGAACTTTTCGCCGCGCCGCTCGGATTGGTTACTAAGCGCGGAAATTCATTTATCCTTGAAACCGAAGAAAATCTCTTAAAATTGCCGATCGCGCAGGAAGTTGTCTCGCTTGTCAAAAAATCTGCCGAAGAAACGGTTTCGCTCCGCACGGTTTATCGACACCTAAAGCGCGAACCGATCGGCTTGGTGCGCGAAGCCCAGCATCTTGTTTTAACGGCCCTGGTCGCCAACCGGCAGATCGAGTTCGTGACGACCAAAGGCGACCGCATCACGCGCCGCTCGCTCGATCTGAAGATCATCTGGGACGACATCGAAGGCGTTGCGCTTCCGTCGGCGGCGAGCTATCCGTCCGAACGGCTGACGCAGTGGGCAAAGATTCTGACCGCCGCCGATACCTTTTCTTCGATCGATCTGCCCGAAGATTGCGAAACGGTCAAAAAGGCTTTTCAAGATTGGCTTTCGGGTTGGCAGAAAGCGCGGCTTCTGGAGCGTTTCAGCGAATTGCCCGACGAAATTTTGAATACGAAGATCTGGCGTTTGTCGCTGCTCGCGGATAAAACTTTTGGGTCGGTCGCGACGACCGTTGCGTCGGTGATCGACGAATCGATCACGGTTGACGAAGGTTTGCACCGCATCGCGGACGCGTTTTCGGATTCGGAAGAAGAATTTTTTGAACGCGCCAAAGATCTGGTCGTGCTCGAAGATTTTGTCAGCGGCACGCACCGCCGCGAAGAGATCCGCACATATCTCGCGGTTTGCGAAACGACCGACGACGCGAAGATCGAAGTCCTGCGCGAAAAGCTCTTTCAAATGCTCGAAGAAACGACGATTAACCCGAGCCAGCTCACGAATCGTGAACTGGAAAACGTCTGGCAGTCGTTTCACACGCGTTTTTCCGAGTATTTTTCGACCAAGCACGATGTCGTGATGAAATCGCACCATTTGCAGGAGCAATTCGACGAGATCATGCGGAGCAATGAATGGTGGGAATTTGAAAATCTTTCGCAATTGCCCGTCGCGCCGCAGGTCTACTACCGCGAAGCGCGGCAGATCTGCCAGCATCTGCGCGAACTCGATTGCCTGTTCAGCGTCCGCGAGATGCTCAAAACGCATCCGTTCTGCGCCTGTTCGTTTAATCTCGCGCAGATCAGGGAGTGGGAAAAACTTCCGCAGACCCTTCAGCAGACGCTTGAAAAGGGACGAACCAGCTACCGCAAAATTCTCTTGACGCTCAAAGAAACGCTTTCGCAGTTGCTTGCGCATTTCGGCAGCCGACCGATGGACGAAGAATACAAAACCGCCGTCCGCCACCTGGTCGAAATTTTCAAACAGGGGACGGAAATTCCGCTCCTGAACAACGCGGAACTCGTCATCCTGCAAAAAGCGTTCGAAAATCTGCCGACCTCGATCCTCCTCAAAACGAATTTTCCGGCAACCAACGATTTCGTCAGCCGCGCCGATTTAAAAGCACAAGTCGGCAGCTGGCTCGACGAATTGCCTGACGAACCCGTTTTGTTAAAAGTGTAAAAATAAAACAATTTACCCTTAATAAAAAAAACTTCGGAAAGATTTTGCCTTTCCGAAGTTTTTTGTTTTGAAAAATACAAGCTTAAGGTTTCAGATATTTGGCTAACCAGTCGAAAACCTGTCCGTGCCAGAATTCGGAGTTTTGGGGTTTCAGAATCCAGTGTCCTTCGTCGGGGATGATGACGAGTTTCGACGGCGTGCCGTTGAGCTGTAATGCGGTAAATAACTGCATACTTTGGTCGACGGGGACGCGGTAGTCGATTTCGCCCTGCGTCACGAGCGTCGGGGTTTTAAAATTGGCGGCGAATTTATGCGGCGACCATTTTTCGTAGTTGACCTTGTTTTGCCACGGCATTCCTTTGAATTCCCATTTGACGAACCAGAGCTCTTCGGTCGTTGCCGCCATCGATTCGAGATTGTAAACTCCGGCGTGCGAGACAAGCACTTTGAATTTGAAGCGCGGGTCGTTGTTGTGCCCGAGAATCCAGTCGACCATATAGCCGCCGTAGCTTGCGCCCGCCGCGCCGATCCGGTTTTTGTCAACGTATGGAAGTTTGATGACCTCTGCCGTGCCGTTCATAATGTCGGTGTAGGCGCGCCCGCCCCAATCAGCCGAAACGTCGTCAACGAATTTTTGCCCGTAGCCGGTCGATCCGCGCGGGTTCGGCGTGAAGACGATGTAGCCTTGATTGGCAAACATCTGCGGGTTCCACCGATAGCCCCAATTATCGTTCCAGGCGCCCTGTGGTCCGCCGTGAATCAGAACGACGAGCGGATATTTTTTCGAAGCGTCGAAATTGGCGGGTTTGACGATAAAGCCGTGAACTTTAGCGTTTAAAGCGCCTTTCCATTCAATTTCTTCGGCTTTCGAAAGTTCCAGATTACCGTTTGCTTTGCTCAGATTCGTCATTTCGCCACCGTCTGCCGAAACGCGGTAAACTTCCGCCGGACTGGTCAGCGAACTTGAAACGGCAACGAAATTTTTGCCGTCGGGCGTGATGCTCAAATCGCTGAAAAAT
>DATLOR010000185.1:0-13037 GCA_035536135.1 Pyrinomonadaceae bacterium
TATTCGAAATTGTGATTCCCGGGCGGCTTCCGCCTTATTTTTCGCAAGATTTCAATTGCAACTTCAACCGTTCTTTCAGGTTTTTGGGGGAAAAATCTGAGAAGATGTTCGCCCGGATCCAGTTTTTCGAGCAACAGCGCAAAACGCTTTTCGTCGCGCTGCAAAAACCTCACCGCGCCGCTGCCGTCATACAGCTTGAGCGTTTCGGCTTCGTTAAAGACGGGTGAATTTTCTTCGGGAAAACCGATCTTCAAAACCGCCGCGCCGCCGTCTGCGAGCTGACACGGCGCGACGAAATGATACGATAAATTTTCAAACGGCTTACCGGTTTTGAGCGACCAGTTTTCTTCGATCTCGCCAATAATCGCGGGCAGCTCGGCAAGCCAGTGGGTTCCTTTTGCGCCGTGCGATTCGGTCATCAGGCGAACAAATTTTTCGGGTAAATCCATAACCATTCTTGACGAGTTTAGCCTTTTCGATGGATTCTAAACAAATGAAAACTTTAACGGAAGCAATTCGCCCGACCGTCTTGATCGAATCACAAAAACTTAGATCTTTTCTCAATCTTGATCTGACCATCGCGACCGAAACTTTTCAGCACACGGGAAGCTTCAAATTTCGCGCCGCTTATAATCTGGCTTCAAATGTCCCGAACGACGAAATTCTCACGGCTTCGTCGGGCAATTTCGGTCAGGCGCTGGCTTATGCCTGCTTTTTGCTCGACAAAAAATGCGTCGTCGTGATGCCCGAAACTTCGGCGCGCGTTAAGATCGAAGCCGTCAAATCCTACGGCGCGACGGTTGATCTGGTTGACACGAAAACCGTCGGTCGAAGCGCAAGAGTTGCGGAATTAGCCGCGCAAATGCCGAATGCTTACGTGGCTTCGGCGTATGATGATTTGTTTGTGATCGACGGAAATTCGAGTCTTGGCGATGAACTCTCGCAAAAGGATTTTGATGTCATCATTGCGCCGATCGGCGGCGGCGGTTTGATCTCTGGAATTTCCAAAGGTTTATGCCGCAACGGTTCAAAAGCCGACCTTGTCGGAGCCGAACCGCTGCTCGGCAACGATGCCGCGCGTTCTCTGAAAGCGGGGGAAATCATCGCTAACGAAACGGAACCGCTGACGATCGCCGACGGCGCGCGGACTTTGAGTCTCGGCAAACATAACTGGGAAATCATCAAATCGGGCGTTTCGGAGATTATCGAAGTTTCCGACGAAAACATATCGGAAGCCGTGCGGCTTTATTTCGGTCTGGCGAATTTAAAATGCGAACCGACGGGGGCTTTATCGCTCGGCGCGATTTTAGAGAACAAAGAAAAATTTGCCAATAAAAAAATCTGCGCGGTCGTCAGCGGCGGAAATGTTGACGCGGAAGTTTACCGGCAGATTTTGTCAGCTACATAATCGATTTCAAGGGCGCAAAATCTTTTCGCAAAATTTCGTTTAGCTTATTATATGGAATAATTACGGTTTGTTCGCCGTCGGCGTAAGAGGCGACCTGGTAAGGTGCGAACGTTATCATCAAGCCTTTCTTGGTCAGATTCCAGCTCTCATAATTTTCGGATTTCGCGCCCGCCCCTGTTCTGATCCATTCGTCGTACACCATATCCGTGAGCCGCGTTTTCAGATCGGCAATCGAATAATCAGAAAGCACTTTTAGATAATTCGTATTCGGCTCAAACAAGTCCGCCAATTTTATTTCTGTGCCGTTTTTCAAATCGAAATTGACAGTCGAAAAATCGTAATTCGGATGAGCACCGCCGCTGAAGACGGAATTCGTGAACTTTACGCTGATGATGTCGTCGGTCGCCCATTCGATGCCATAGGCGACATTCAGATAATTGTTTGTCCCTTTCGGCAGAAACTTTATGTCTTCAGCCGTCATCGCCAACATTTCCTTGCGAAAATCATTAACACCTGACATCGCTTCGGTTTTGATCAACTGGTTGAATTTAGCCGCTGCCGGATTCGCGCCCGACAGCTCGGGATACTCGATATTTATCTCAAAATGTTTGGGATTGTTTTTTTCGGCAAAACTTTTCGCCGTAAATTTTGCCTCGCTGCTAAATTCGACGATCTGTTCGCCGGCAAAGAATCCGAGAGTGCTTTTCGAATTCGGTTTGCGCCATTCGCCTTCCAAACTTATTCCGTTTGAATTTGGCTCTTCCGTCCATTTTCCCCAAAATTCGCCGGTTGTTTTGCCCGCCGCGTCGGTTTCTCTGAGTTTAAAAGTTCCTTCAGCGTCAATCGTTCCCGCGAGTTTTATGCCCTTGCCGATGCGTGTGTAAAGGTAGCTTCCCGAAAGTTTTCCGCCGTCGCGCACAAGCGACATTTCAATGGCAGTACCGTTCAGGTAGCCGCGAAAGATCTTCGCTTTTGCCTGCGCTGAGGCACAAATTGTCGCCGCAAACATTAAAATTGCCGATAAAATAAATTTGTTTTTTACCATTGTTCACCCTTAAATTTTAGAAATATGTGAAATAAATTAACCTCTCGTTTAATGTCCCGTTTGGAAACTTTTGCTACTTTAAAATTTGCCTGCGCAAATAATCCAAAGCGGCTTGACTCGAACGCCAGCGAATCAAATAGCGGTCGCCGGGCAGCAAGATTTTAAAGGATTTCGTTAAGTTTTCATCCGAATAGCCGATAAATACCGTGCCGACCGGTTTTTCTTCCGTGCCCCCGGTCGGTCCGGCGATTCCGGTGATCGAGATCGCGTAATCGGTTTTTGCCCGCTCGCGCATTCCTTTTGCCATCGCTTCGGCGGTTTCGGCGGAAACCGCGCCGTGTTGTTCAATGATTTCGGGCAAAACGTTGAGTGCGTTCGTTTTCGCTTCGTTCGCATATGCGATCACGCCTTCGATGAAATAGGCTGACGAACCCGAAATATCGGTCAGACGCTGGCTGATCAGACCGCCCGTACAGCTTTCGGCAACCGACAGAGTTTTACCGTTTTTCGCGAGAAGTTTGCCGACGACTTCTTCCATCTCTTCGCCGCTCGTAGAAAAAACCGCAACACCGAGTTTTTCGACGATCTTCGCGGCAATCTCTTCGTTCAGCGCGTCAGCTTCCCGGTCGGTTTTGCCGTTTGCGGTAAGATGAACCTCGACCTCGCTTTTGTTGAATAGAATGCCCGTCTGAACATTTTTGTAAGCCGAATAGATCGGTGCGATCGCTTCGTCGATCGCCGATTCGCCGAGCCCCGAAACCTTCAGAATTCTTTTGCGGAAAACGATCTCGCCGGCTTTTTCCTTGAGTTTTTGAAAAACGTGTGTTTCAAACATCGGCTGATTTTCACGCGGTGGACCGGGCAAAATGATCAGAAATTTTTCGCCGATCTTGGTCAGCATTCCGACCGCCGAGCCGTTCGGATTCGGCAAGATCTCTGCGCCTTCGATGACATACGCCTGACGCTTGTTAATTTCGGGCATTTCGCGTCCCCACGCGCGGAATCTGACGCGCAGGCTTTCGACAATATCCTCGTGAAACGTGAGTTCGCGACCGATTGCTTTGGCAGAAACAGTGCGCGTAATGTCGTCCTCGGTCGGACCTAAACCGCCCGTTGTGATGACAACATCAGAGCGTTTGACCGCATCTTTGATGGTTTCTTCGAGCCGCAAGGAATCGTCGCCGACAATCGTTTTGAGTTTAACATCAATGCCGATTTCATTGAGTTTTCCGGTCAGCCAAAGACTATTTGTATCTGTTTTTTCGGGAGTTAGAAGTTCCGACCCGATCGCGATAATTTCAGCAGAAAGCATAAAAAGTAATTAATAATTGAAAATGTAAAATTGATAATTAAGTTCTTTTTTATTATCAATTATCAATTATCAATTATCAATTACTTCGAGTCGTAAATATCGTGCAAAACTTCGGAAATCGGTTTGCGGTTGCCGAACGCATCTTCGTTGGATTTTTCTCTTTTGCGCTTTTCCTTTTTCGGCGCGCTGCCGTTTTGGTTTTCGGCTTTTTGCTCGTCGGATATTTGTTTCTGCTTCTGATGCTCGATCTCTTTTTGAACTGATTCCGAAACGATCGAAACAAATTGTTTCGGGTGATTTTGTTCGGCTAGTTCCTTGTGATTTCTTCGTTCGAGCTCGACTTCGACCTTTTTGAATTCCGCCGCCCGGATTGCGTCACGGCTGTTTTCGAGAAGCGATTTGGCACGGTTTCGGCGGGCGCGTTCAAGCGCGCGGACGGCGGACGACATTAACGGCGCTTCCGCCGGTTCGCGTTCGATTTTGCGCAGCATTTTGACATACATCCGCAGCTCCGGCGACGGGTAAACGTATGTTTTTTCGTCGGAAGTATCGTTTTCGACGACATAGCCGAGTTGTTTTTCGGCTGATTGGTGGTCGCCGATCTTGTTGTACAGCGCGCCGAGCGTGAAATAAACGAGCGGCGGCGCGCCTTTCATATATTTCAAAATGCGTTCGCCGCGGGCAATCACTTCCTGAATTTCAAAGCCGTACCAGCGCCGCTCGTCATCGCGCAAAATATCGTTTGCGAGCAGATAAAATTCAAAAATTTCGCGTGTCCCGTTATGCGGCGGCGCCGACAGAGTTTTCCAGATGAAAAACGCGAGAATACCAAAGAAAAAGATGACGAACAGCGGAAATCCGGTGATGTAAAGCATCATCGCAATGACCCCGAAGGCAATCGCATACTGCGACTTTTCCTTGATCAATTCGGTTGGTCTTTTTTCTACAAGCTGTGTATTTTCGCTCACTTTATTTGCTTATGAAATTACGAAATATCATTTTCAGCGGCGCGTTTTTTGCCCCGTTTCGATTGATGTTTTTTCGCGTCCGGCTCTTTGGATTCTTCCTTATGTTCATCGGGTTTTTTGGCTTCTTTGGCTTCTTTTTCAAATTTGAAACCGAAATCGCTCAAAAAATCGACGACTTTTCCGCCGATCGTATAAGGCGCGTTCATTACATAGGATAATGTTTCGCTCAGCGCAACGGCTTCGAGTTCCATCAGCCGCGAGATTTTTTTCTCGAGCGGAAGTTCTTCAAATTCCTTGCGGTATTCTTCGTGTTTGCGTTGTTCGTCGGGACGCGGGTCCTTTTTTTCGTGCGTCATAATTACAATTTCTCCTTCTTTGGCAATTTTTGCCTGACATGATAAGCGTTCACCTTGCTTACGTCTGTCATCGGATAATTGTTCCAGTTCGGCTTTGGTCGGTTCGGATAAAAATTCCGCGCCGCTCTTAACGGTCACCGCACAGGTATCGCACAAGCCCAGCCTTCCGCAATCGTCGTGGATTTCGATTCCCAAACGCTTTGCCGCGTCAATTAAATAACTGCCGACAACCGCGATTCCGCTTGTATGTTCTTTTTCAAATTTGAGTTCTGCTTCCATTTTTTTATTCAAAATCAATTCACGACCGATTTCACACGCACCCGCGGCTGCGCTCCCGACGCCGAAGTCTGAAGTTCATTGGTGCGTTTCTGGCAATCTTCGCAAACGCCCCACATTCGCAAGCTGTGATTGGTCAGGCGAAATCCGTAATTTTCCGCCATTTTGTCCTGCAAATCTTCGATCTCAGCCGAGAAAAATTCGATGATCTTGCCGCATTCGGTGCAGATTAGATGATCGTGATGCTCGTGATTATAATGATGCTCGTAATAAGTTTTTCCGTCGCCGAACCGCACTTCACGCGCGAGTCCCGCTTCGGCTAAGAGTTTCAGAGTCCGGTAAACCGTCGTATGACCGACGCTCGGGTCTTGTTTTTGGACAAGCCAATAGAGGTCTTCGCTCGAAAGATGTTCTTCCGTTTTGAGGAACATTTCCAAGATCAGATCTCTCTGCGACGTGCGGCGCAAACCGGCTTTTTGGATATGCTCCAAAAAAATCTCTCTCTCTTTTTGAAATTCTTCTTTTTTCTTCGCCATATCTAACTTTTAATCAAATATGTTTTATTTTAACACCTGAAATTCTTTTTCGCTAACGAAATTTTATCAAGAATTTCTTTCAAATTTTCTGCGTTCGCGCCGTGTCCTTTTGCAAGATGCGCCGAGCGTGCGCCGAGTTGCAGATAGATTTCCCGCGCTTCGTCGGAAACGTTTTCCCCGAGTGCCTTCAAGTGTTTTTCAAAAGTTTCGACATCGCCGCGCGCAAAAGTTCCGGTCAGCGCCTCGGCGGTCGTTTGCACCTCGAGATTTTCGACCGTGCTTTTGATCAACGGAAGCAGGGTTTCTTTTGCCTGATCACTGTCCAGCCCGCATTTTTCAAGCATTTCGATCGCGACATCGATCAACGCGACGAGATGACCACACGCCGTCACCGCCGATGCGTGATATAAAGTTTTGTATTTCGTCTCGATCGAAAACGCCTTTCCATCCAGGTCTGCGACAAGGCGCCGCGCCGCGCCGACCGCTTCCGCATCGCCTTCGATGCAAAAATAAGCGTCTGCAAAACGCTCCGCACCCAAAACCGCATCGCTCAGCGAAACCAGCGGATGGATCGAACCCGTGCGGCAGCCGATTTCTTTTAACGGCTTTAGCACTTCCGACGAAAGCGCACCGCTCGTGTGAAAAACGAAAGGTTTTGAATTTTTGAGTTTTTCGGCAAAATTTTTGGCGGCGTTTTCGATCTCAAAATCCTGCGTCGCGATAAAAATTACTTCGGATGAAATTTCCGGCAGATTTTCCGGGGATAAAATTTGCGGTTTCGGCTCGATTATTTCGGAAATTCTCTTCGCTGTTTCATCATTTCTGACAATCAGATTCTCGATTTTGTAACCCTTCCGCGCCAGAGCAATCGCCAATGCGCCCCCAACCCTACCGACACCGATAATCGAAATTTTTCGCATAGAAATTTAACCGAACCAATAAGATTTTATCCCAATAAATCAGGCACCCGGCGTTTTCTTAAATCGGCTTGAAATTGTTTGCGGTTTTTGATTTTCAACTCTCTAAAAGCGTGCCGTAAATGCCGAGC
This sequence comes from Pyrinomonadaceae bacterium, assembly GCA_035536135.1. Classification (GTDB taxonomy): domain Bacteria; phylum Acidobacteriota; class Blastocatellia; order Pyrinomonadales; family Pyrinomonadaceae; genus JAFDVJ01. Next base: position 6,950 of record DATLOR010000185.1, read on the forward strand.
GGTAAGCTGAAAACGGCTTCGGCGGTGGCGACGATCATTTCGCCTTTTCGGGTAAAACATAAGCCGATGACGTTGTTGCCCGCGACGAATATCTCGGCTTTTTCGCCGTCGGGCGAAATGCGGACGATTCCGCGTCTTCCACCGAGACACGCCGAAACGTATAAATTGCCGTTGCGGTCAAACGCCAAGCCCTGCGGTCTGCCCAAGCCGCGATAAAATTTCGTGTCGAAACCCGCTTTGTCGATCGCGTAGATATAATCGAAGCTCGCGAGTCCCGGCGCGGTGACAAAAAGTCTTCCGTCCGTGCCGAATGCCAGATGATAGGCGCTCACTGACGGCTCGAGCGTCGCAAAGGCTTCGGGGTTGCCGAAATCCGAAATGCGGAAAATAGTCCCGCTGCGGTCGCCGACATACATCGTGCCTTCACGGTCAAAAGCGATGCCGGTCGCGATGCCCAAACCGGTCGAAAAAGGAATGATTTCTTCGTCGCGCTCGATCCGGCAAACTTCCCCGTCCGAGCGGTTGGTCACGAAAAATGCGCCTTTCGGGTCAAAGGCAATCCCGGTCGGATTCATCACGTCGGCGGATAATTCCTCCTGAAAGCCGTCCTTGTCGAGCCTGAACAGCGTCACGGGCAAGTGCTGCCCGCGGGAGCCCGAACGCGTCAGGATGATCGAATCGTCTTTTGGATCAACCGCCGGATTGGCGACAATATGCATATCGTCCGCAAGCTTTTTACCGACCGTGAGATTGACCGATTCGCTTCTTTCACCGCCGGTTTCGAGATGCACTTCGACATCCGTCGTATCAAAATCAGCGGGTACGATCGCCAAAATTCGGTTTGACGACGCACCGACAAGACGCGCTTTCTGACCGTCGAAATAGACCCCGTATTCCTCTGCTGCGTTGATCTGAAAATCCTCGCATTCGATTGAGATTTCTCCACCCGGAATCGCGTAAGGCGGCTTGATGGAAATGATTCTGCCTGCTTTGCTCATTATTATTCTCCGATCCAAAACTTGTATTTTACGATGCTCAGCGGTTATTGGCAAAACAGCCGTTTTGATATGTTATAATTGCACATAATTGGAGGTTTTGTTTTATCAGTAATATTCACGGTTTCACACAAGGGTTAAAGCATAATCAACTGCGCCGCATCGAACGCCTCGGAACGCGCCGCGTCGCCCCCGAACAAATCGTTTCGCCCGAACTTGCGCGGCAATTAACGGAGATTTCATTTGAGACAGGCAGACAGATCGGCGTTCTCTTAAACCGTAAAGGTCAGGTCGAATACGTGATGGTCGGCAACGCCAAGCAGATCGAAATGCCCGATTTCGGTCGCGCCCGCGTATCGCAAGACCGTTTTCGCGGACTGCGCTGCATTCATACGCATCTTTTGGGAGAAAAACTGACGCAGGACGATTTAACCGACCTTGCGCTTTTGCGGCTCGATTTGATGTCGATCATCCAGGTCAACGACAAAACGGGTCTGCCCGATCTTGTTTATTCGGCGCATCTCGTTCCTTCGACCGCCGAAAAGCTCGAAACCGAAAGCCAATCGCTGCCCTACGAATTTCTCGAACCGAATATTCCCTCGCAGCTCGACACGGATTTTATCGGTCTGATAAATTCGCTCGAGAACGAAATGGCGCGCAACCGCGGCACGGCGCGCAACCGCCAGACGAACCGCGACCGCGTAATTCTGGTCGGCGCAACGACGGGTTACATTTCGGAAGCCGAAGAATCAATGGTCGAGCTCGAAGAACTGACGCTTTCGGCGGATGCGGTCGTTTTAGACAAGATCATTCAGCGCCGCCCGAAAATCGATCCGAAAACCGTGCTTGGGCGCGGTAAACTCGAAGAACTTCTCGTTCGCTCGATGCGTCTCGGAGCGGACTTGATTGTTTTCGATACTGAGCTTTCGCCCTCGCAGGTGCGTTCGATCTCCGAGATCACGGATCTAAAGGTCATTGACCGTCCGCAATTGATTCTGGACATTTTCGCCCAGCGTGCCCAATCGCGTGAAGGTAAACTACAGGTCGAACTCGCCCAATTAAAATATCTTCTGCCGCGACTTGCACAAGGTCAAAACTCGGCATTTTCGCGGCTCGCGGGCGGAATCGGCGGACGCGGTCCCGGCGAAACGAAGCTCGAAACCGACCGCCGCCGCGTGCGCGATAAAATCTCGCAGCTCGAAAAGCAGGTTGATAATCTGAGCCGTCAGCGGCAGGAACGAAGAAAACACCGCGTGCAGAAAAACGTCCCGATAATTTCGCTCGTCGGCTATACAAACGCCGGAAAATCGACGCTTTTGAATACTTTGACCGACAGCAAGGTTTACGCGGAAAAGAAAATGTTTGCGACCTTAGACCCGACCTCGCGCCGTTTACGGCTGCCTGTTGAGCAGGAAGTCATCATCAACGACACGGTCGGGTTTATCCGCGATTTGCCCGAAGCGCTGGTTGCCGCTTTCCGCGCGACGCTTGAAGAAATTTCCGACAGCGATCTGCTTGTTCACGTAGTTGATGCGGCAAACCCGAATGCGATGGCGCAGATCGAATCGGTCGAGAAGATCTTGCTTGAGCTCAAATTAAACGAAATTCCGCAAATCATCGTCTTGAATAAAACGGATTTATTGGATGATGATTCAAAAAATGCGCTTGAGCGGCAGATTGAAATTGACAAGAGCTATGAATGTGTGTCAATTTCAGCTATCCAACCCCGAACATTAAAATCGTTAGTTGAAAAGATTGGAGAGATTTTGACCGTTCCAAGTTCCAAGTTCCAGGTTTCAAGTTCTTTAATTTAATCTGAAAACTGAAACCTGAAACCCGAAAAGTAATGAGCAAGCGTTTGCCGGAAATGGCATCACCATTTACGAAAATCCGCAAGACGATAACTAAATATTTATCGCGGACTTTTGAGAATTTTTCGTCCGCTCAAAGATTTTGGGCGGGTTTTGCATTTCTCTGTATTCTAACGACTCTTTTGATCAACAATCCGCTCTGGCGCACGACGGGCGAACAATATAAGGAAGGCGACATTGCCCGCGAAAGCATTATTTCGCCCGCTGATATTACCGTCGTCGACGATGACGCGACCGAAGCTAAAAGAAAAACCGTCCGCGAAAAGATTCCGCCGATCTTCCGGCTCGAATCGAACAAATCCGAACAAGCCGTGCAGAGATTTTTGTCGGCGTGGGAAAAGCTCCAGCGGCACGGCGAAACGTCCAACAACGCGAACGAAAAACCCGCAAATTCCAAACCGGCGAATTCCGATTCAAAAGTCGAAACGCATTGGATCGGCGCGGGCGGTCCGGAAGTCGGGAAAATCCTGGCGTCGAGAAATTTCAGCCGAAACGAGCTCGACACAGTGATGAGCGCGCTGCGGGAAAGCGCTTCGGGTTATATTTACGACGATTCGGACAAGCAGTTTTTTCAGGGTGAAGTTTCGGTCATCGATCGTTCAAAACCGAACGTCGACCAGAAGGTTTCGATGCCCGAATCAAACTGGATCCCGCTTTCGGCGGCGCGAACAAAACTGAAAGAACGGCTCGACTCAATCAGAAGTCTTTCGCCGAAAGAAACCGAGGCATTTTACACGGCGACCGAATCGCTCGTCGAACCGAGCATTTATTACGACAGCGCGGCAACCGATTCGGCGCGGGCTTCCGTCGCTAACCAAATTCCGCCGATCACGATTTCGCTCAAACGAACACAAAAGATCGTCGACGGCGGCGACATCATCACGCCCGAAGTTCTTTCGAAAATCGCGGCGATCCGCAATTACAGCCAAACGAGCCGTCAGGTCAATAAGTTTTTCGGACTTCTGGCAATTATTTCCGCGCTTTACTGGGTCGCCTGGAAATTTATCCAGCATAATCAGGTCGGCACACGGTTGACCTTATCGGAAGAAAAAACCTTTGCGCTCTTTGGTTTCATCATCGTTATTCAAACGGCTTTGATGGCGATGTTTTTCCGTCTGGCGGAATTTACCGCCGCGCAAAATCTGAAAGCCCCGCTCAATGACCCGACACTCTGGTCGTTTGCGATTCCGTTTGCGACGGGAAGCCTCTTGATGACGCTGCTTGCCGACCGGCGAACCGCACTGTTCACGGGACTATTTCTTGCCCTGATTGCGGGATTACTGGCACCGAAAAGCCTCGAATTCGTGCTTTTCGCGGCGATTGCTTCGGCGGTCGCGGTTTACGGGATCGGTCGCTACCGTTCGCGGCAATCCGTCACGATCGCGGGCGTTTTCGTCGGTCTGGCGAGTGCGAGCGCGGCAGTTGCATTGATCGGCTACACGCAGCAGCCGTTCGTTCTGAACACGGTTTTGCTGGCGATTGCCTGCGGTTTGATGAACGGTTTGATAACCGCCGCCGTGACCGCCGTGATGCTTCCGCTCTGCGAATCGATTTTCGGAATTTTGACGGACGTTAAACTGCTCGAACTCTCGAACGCGGATCTGCCGGTTCTCGGACAGCTCGCGCTGCGTGCCCCGGGAACGAATCAGCACAGCCATGCTGTCGGACAATTGTCGGAAGAAGCCTGCCGGATCGTCGGCGCAAACGGTTTGTTGGCGCGAATCGGCGCGCTGTATCACGACATCGGCAAGACCGCCGCGCCCGAACATTTTGTCGAAAACCAGCTCGGCAAAAACCCGCACGACAAACTCAAACCGACGCAGAGCGCGAAAATCATCATCAGCCACGTGACCTACGGCGTCAAACTGGCGAAGGAAATCGGTCTGCCGCAAAGAATCATTGATTTTATCCCGCAGCATCACGGCACGCGAACGCTTCATTTTTTTCTCAAAAAAGCACAAGCCGAAGCACGCAGTGCCGAAGATATTTCGGAAAACGATTTTCGGTATCCGGGACCGAAACCACAGTTCAAGGAATCCGCGATTATGATGATCGCCGACTCGTGCGAAGCCGCGGCGCGCAGCTTGGATGAACCGAATCCCGAAAACATCCGCTTTATCGTAACCAAGATCATTGACGCGATCCTCTCGGACGACCAACTCGACGAATGCGATCTGACGCTCAGAGAACTGACGATGATCCGCGAATCGATGATCAAATCGCTCGTTTCGATCTATCATTCCCGCGTCGATTATCCGGGCTACACGCCGCCCTCTTCGATGCAGAGAATTTTAATTCCGAAAGAATTATTAGACAGCGAAGAACGAGGACTGCATTATAAAAATCCGACCGAAATTCCGATCAGCAAAGGCGGCGAAGTCGAAGACGAAGCGATCGATCGTTCGCATCAGCCCGATCGAGCGGAAGCCAAAACTGTCAAGTAATTTGCAAAACATCTTAGTTTTTCGAATTTATGATAAAGAAAAAATGCCCCTGGTGTCAGGGTAAAATTGGTTTGCTGGAGCTGCTTCAACTTAAGGAACACGCCCCCAAAAAATGTAAAATTTGCGGCAAATATCTCAAAGCTTCGTTTGTAAACTCAATTGTTTCGGTCGTTTTACCGATAATTATGTTCACAACGGCAATTACTTTATTCAACCTAAATTTTTTGATTTCTGCTTCTCTGCTGCTTTTGATACCGATTCTTGGAATGGTGCTTGCCGAACCCCTGAAATACAGTCTCAGTACGACCGGAAATGCCTGCCTGCAATGCAAGCGCACAAATATCGGATTTAGTTTTCCGAATTCGAAGATTTGCGATAATTGTTTTTTAGCCAGTAAAAAATCTAATTCTCAGACCTCTTTGCCCCGCTAAATCCAATCAAAACCAACGCCGAGCCGATAACGATGTGTAGAACGTCATCGCCTGTCCGCCAACGAAAATGGCTTTCGGGAAAGAGATGCAAAAAGCTTGCGGCGGCTTGGTAAAGATCGATCAAACCAAACGAAATATTGAATCCGCGAACGAGGGCTTCCCTTTTGCTCACAACGGAAAGCAAGCCGATCGTCCCGAAAAGAATGTGAAAAACATTGTAAGCGGGCGTACCGCTCATAATTGTTTCGGGCAAAAAAAATCCGAGAATGCCGGTCAGGATCAAGACGGGAGCGAATATCAAAAGCGTGTAGTAATTTAAGTTTTTCATCTTCTTTTTTCTCTCCAGA
>DATLOR010000186.1:0-9600 GCA_035536135.1 Pyrinomonadaceae bacterium
AATGCCTACACTCGGAAGAACTTACCGATAAGACGATCGACCGGGTCGTTCAAAAAATCGACGAGATTGCTCCGACTTACGTCGGAGATCCGGCTTTTTACTTTTTAAAGGTTGCCGACAACATCTTTCGTGAAAATCGAAGAAAACCCATTGCCGTTGAATTGCCTGAAGATATGACTGCCCGGGTTGAAGACGAAGAAGCTTTTCGACCGCATTATGAGTGTTTGAAAAAATGCCTGAAAAGCCTCTCTGACGAAAAACGCAAATTCATTGTCGGCTACTATGAAGAAGAAAAGCAGGCAAAAATAGAGCTTCACAAAAAACTGGCACAAATGCTTGGAATTAATCTCAAAAAGTTACATTCACGGGCATTTCGTATTCGGACAAGTTTGCAAAAATGTGTGCTGGGATGTGTAGAAAAAAACGGCTGGTAATTTTTTTTTCAAAAAAACGAACTTTTTGGGGAAAAAAAATCATTATAGATAGCCGAACTAAAGAGGTGACGGTTTGGAACAGTTAGATGAACAATCAAAACTTAGAAAATATATTCTAAACGACATCAGCGATCAAGAGCGTTCGGCAATCGAAGAACGATTGTTGACGGACGACGAATATTTTGAGGAAGTTTCAATAGCGGAAGAAAATTTGATTCAGGATTATGCCGACGGAAATCTTGACCCAGAGGAACGCGAAAGTTTCGAGAACTGTTTTCTGTCTTCCGAAGAAAACCGCCAAAAGGTTCAATTTGCCAGGGCTTTACGAAAATATGTCAACGAAAGCAGGGATTTACCAAATGCTGAGAAAAAATTAAATTTTTTTGATTCTTTAAAAGCGTTTTTCCTTGCCCCGATACCAATTGCCGTCGCCGGTTTGGTGATTATCAGTATAGTTAGTTTCCTGGTCTGGAAAAATATCTCTAATGATTCTGAAGTTTTAATCGCGCTTAACAAATCTCAAAAGAATAGCCGACCGACCGAGGCAAGAATTACAGGATTTGATTACGCCCCGAAAATCGAAGGTACGCGAGGCAACAATAAGAATGAGAACCTAGATCTAGATCTGGCTGAATCACGCGCACTCGAAGCGGTTTCGAAAAATGAAACCGCCGAAAATTTACACGAACTCGGTCGTGTTTATTTAGCTAAAAATAATTTTGATGAAGCCATCCGCCAATTTGAAAAAGCACTCAGGAAAAATATAAACATTGCCAAACTCCACAACGATTTAGGTGCGGCTTTGATGGAAAAATCAAAGCCGCAAGATGAAGGAAGACTCCAAAATCTTGCCAAAGCTAATGAAGAGTTTGCCCGAGCAATTGAGCTGGACAAAAATTTGCTTGACGCATATTTCAATCGGGCACTCTGTCTTCAGAAATTAAATTTGCCGGATCAAGCAACCGAAGCGTGGCAAAAATATCTTCAACTTGATTCAACTTCACCATGGGCAGATGAAGCCAGAAAAAATCTGGAAACAGTTGAAACGAAAACTCCATCAGCGACTTTGTAAGATTTCTTTGTATAAATTCTCCGTCTTCTCAATCATTTCGTCCAATGAAAAATTGTTTTCCGCGAAACTTTGTGCTTGGTTAGCAAAAGTTTCGCTTTTTTCTGCTGAATTCAGAAAAGTTTCGATGGCTTCGGCGAGCTGCAGCGGTTCTTTGACGGAAACGAGCAAAGCCGTTTCATTATTTCTTAAAAGTTCTTTGGCGCCTTCGGTTTCGGTCGCGACGATCGGGGTTTTATTTGCCATTGCTTCAAGGATTACGAGACCGAAGCTCTCGGAATGTGAGGCTGAGACGAAAACGTCGAGACTGACTAACAATGCCTGAATGTCCTCGACCCAATCGAGCCATAAAAAACGGTCTTTCAGATCGAAGACCTTGACCAGACGTTTTAATTCGCGGCGGAATTGCTGATTCGTCGAATTGTCCTTGCCGACAACGACGAAAAAGACATTATTGCTGCGCGCGGCGATTTCATTTGCCGCGAGGACAAAATCGCGCTGTCCTTTTAATTCTTTGAGCTCGCCGATTGTCCCGATAACCTGCGCGTCAAACGGAATGTTATGCAGAAAACGAAATTCCTCGCGCAGTTTTTCGCGGGTTTCGTCGCTTAAAGTTTCGGTGTTGATCCCGTTTGAGATAAGTTTTATTTTTTCTCTCGGGAAAACGTTGCGCAAGTTCGCTTCGACGGCAGAAGATACGGCAATTGCCTTTGAGAGATTTCCTAAAGCGAATTTGTGAAAGGGTTTCATCGGAAAAAGAACGTGGCGCGTGAGAACGAATTTCGCGTTTTTTGAAGTCCGGCAAACAAGACTTGCCGGAATGTAGTCGCGGGCGACATGGGCGTGGACGATTTCGACATTTTTTTGATCAACAAAATTGGCAATCTTTTGCGCGCTGAAGATCCCGAAGGCATTTCGGATCGAAGAATGAAAAATATTCTCCGGCGGCAGAAAATCAAACCTTTCCTGCCATTCATTGGTCGGACGAAGAACAACAAAAACCTCATGTCCGCGCATTGTTAATCCGCGTGTCAGATCAACCAGATGACGCTCGCCGCCGCCGAAAGTCCTTGCCGATGAAATATGCAAAATCCGCATTGACTAAATTTTTTCAGTTGCGGAGAAAATTAGCAAATAAAAAAGGCACGCTTTACAAAGAAAGCGTGCCGTCAGAGGTTTTTCCGATGAGGAAAAACTAAAATTGAAAACGTGCGCCGAGCTGAATCTGGAAGACCGGGCTTCCGGTCGTCACGTTATTACCGACTGCAATTTTTCCGTAATTCACGCTCGTTGTATTTTGATCGCGAATCTGCAGGAAATTGATATTCGTAACTCCGTTCAATCCGCAGATCTGGCTCGCGGTCGAACAATATTGGGCGATGAAACCGGCTGATGTTGCCGAGTTCGGAGTCGGGAATTGAAGGTTTGCGAAATTGAAAACGTTGAAGAATTCGCCTGAAAAAATCAAACGTTTTCGCTCGCCGAATCTAAAACCTTTCTGAACCCGTAAATCCACATCGTAAATATTCCGATTACGAAACTCATTGCGTTTGAAGGTGAAACCCGGAACCAAAAGCGGACGGTCGTTGTTTACCGTATCGCCGTTCAAGTCAGCGCCGACCGTTGTGTTAACCGGTGTCCCCGAACGAAGCCGGATCGCGCTTGAAACTTCAAAGCCGTAGGGCAGGAAGAAAACAGGGTTGGCGGTGAATAAATGACGGCGATCAAGACGCGACAAATAATATTCGCCCGTTAAATTATACGGATCGGCATAACCGACACCGCCTGAATCACGTTCGTTATCATCATCGGAAACACTCTTTGAAAGTGTGTAATAGGCATTAAGCTGTCCCCATTTGCGAACTAAACGAACGCGGAAGGTCAAAGCTTGATAGAACGATTTTGCCGTCGACTCGCGAAGCTGAACCGCGCCGAGAGCAAGATTGCCTTGTGCCTGGGTCGGACGTTGCCGCGTTGTCACCGAACCGGTCGGGAAATTGATCGTGGTGCCGGTCGTCGGATTGATAAATCCTGCCGGAGTATTTACGGCAATGTATGAGCGACCCGATTGACGAATCTGGTCAATGATTCCCGTGGAAACCATCGTGTTGTAATTCGCCGCGGTGTTATTCGCCTGCAAAAACGAAATGTACTGTTCGGCGGTTAAAGGAGCCGGCAGGTTTATATCACGATTGCGCTGCAGACGGGTTGTTTTGACTTGCGAATAATCGAGACCAATAACTAAATTGCTCGCAATTTCACGTTCGACACCGATCCCAAATTGAAGCGAACGCGGGTTTTTGAAATCTTCCGCATGCCCGGTAACCTGCGCTCCGACAAAAGGATTCGGGGTTAAACCAAGCGCACTGGCGATCCCTGAAATTTGCTCGGTGGTCAGAATCGGCAAGTTACTTAAAGGTGAATTGTTCAGATTAACACCAAGGATCGCAAACTGACGAAACACCGTATTCGGGGTACAAGCTGCCGGAAGCGGTGTAACGGTCGGGTCGCAGCCCGTAATGGTTCGGTAGCTCTGACCAGCCGGTGTTCCCAAAAATGTATTGAAAGTAGCCTGACTGAATCCGACAAAAGGTAAAGTTGTTCGAACATCTCCCGGAGGATTGCGGAAGTTATTTACACTGCTGGCAAAAACCAGCAGCGGGGTTCTTGCATAATAAAGACCTGAAAAACCACGAACAACTGTTTTGCCGTCGCCTTTCGGATCATAGGCAAAACCAAAACGCGGTCCCCACTGCCAGCCGCTGTCGGGAATTTGTGTCGGATCATAACCTGTTCCGCGAACCGGAAAGATCGTATTTTTCACCGTATTGATAACGGTTGTGTTGTTGGCTTCCGGTTCAGGATTGAATTGCTGTTCGGCACGAATACCGTAATTCAAGGTAAGATTAGGAGTTACGCGCCATGAATCCTGAGCGAAAAAGGATAATTCCTGCACTTTAAAGGCGGCTTGTCGGTCGCCGATCTGCTTCAAATATCGAGCCCGGGTGTCGTCAAACCGTCCCAAAATACCAGTTGACGGAATATTCGATAAACGGGTCAAGGTATCGAGAATGTTGGTATTGCTGCTGCCGATGCTCATCTGATATTCACCGAACTGTCCAAAACCAAATTCCTGGCTGGCAAATAAACGGCTGTATTCACCACCGAATTTGAGTGTGTGATTGCCGGTCAGAAAAGTTATCGCATCCGTTACCTGATAGCGCGTATCAAACTGCGTGGTCGGTAAAAAGTTCGTTGCTCCGTATGTCGCAAATCCGGTTAAAATTTGCGGCAGCTGTGAATTAGATTCTCGCGGACGATCTTCGCGTGCCACCTGTAAACGTAATTCATTAATCGTCATAGGTCCGAAATTAGTGATCAGCTGGGCAACGCCGATATTATTTCGATCGCCTTCAATACCGTTAGTCGTTAATGATTGGGTCGTTGTCGGGTCAACCGAAGTTTCACCTCTCGAAACCGCATTCTTAGCATTGTTCTTGCTAAAATTATAGCGCACGTTAAAACGATTGTTGGCGGTAATATTCCAGTCAACTCTTCCCAATACGGCAAAAGCATCATTGGTCAATTCATACGATTGCTGTTCTCCGCTGTAAAAGTTTGCAACTGCCTGTTGACCGGCGGTTAATGTTCCGGTCGGCGGGAAATTGGTGAAAATAATTTGGCGCGGAGCGCGAAACTTTTGTTGCTCGTATGAAGCAAAATAGAAAAGTTTATCCTTAATAATCGGTCCGCCGACCGATCCGCCGAATTGATGTTGGGTCGGTGCGAGCGTCGCGTTAACGCCTGCCGCCGCTAAACGCTGTTCCTGTAATGCGTCGGTAAATTTATTGCCCCGCGCAAGTTTTTCCGGGCGATACAAATAAAATAAAGAACCCCGAAAACTGTTGTCGCCGGACTTGGTCACGGCGTTAACAATACCGCCTGTCGAGCGTCCGAATTCAGCCGAATAGCCTGCCGCGACAACCTGGAATTCTTTGATCGATTCTTGGGGAATTGTAAAAGCCAGATTGGAACGTTCGCCGCCGCGAATTCCGCCGAAAAACGGTTGATTGTAATCTACGCCGTCAACGTTGATGTTTGAGTTGATACCGCGTTGACCCGAAAGCGAAACCTGTCCGCGAGTGTCATTACCTTGACCGACCTGCGCACCCGGCGTAAGAGTGATGAAATCCTGGAAACGACGACCATTAATTGGAAGGGTTTGAATCGCAGTTTCACTCAGAACCGCATCGGAATTGCTCTGAGTTGTTTGTACGCCTTCCGCCGTTACCTGAACGGTTACGGTCGCGCCGGCAGCTCCGAGCGTAATATTGGCATCGACCGTCCGTCCAACCTGAACTTCAACTTCAAGAGTTTGTTCAGCAAATCCGCTTGAGGCGGCTTTCACCGTATAATTGCCCGGTTGAAGCAGAACGAAACGGTAAAGACCCTCATCACTCGTGGTTGCCGTTTGCGTTGAATTATTTCCTTTATTAGTAATAGTAACGGTGACGTTCGGAACAACGCCTCCGTTTGAATCTGTTACAACACCGGTAATTTGTCCCGTGCTGGCTTGAGATTGAGCAAAAATCTGCACGATTCCCAAAAGCAGACAGAACATTGTTGTTATTAAAAATTTTATCGAAAAATTTTTATTCATTTATCTTTTAACCTCAAAATTTAATAAAATCTATAGAACAAAATTTCTTTAAATAATAAAAAATCTGCGCAAAACTATCTTAAATTTCGGATTTTACATTTTGATTTTTGGATTTTTTTCAAAAAATCACGACAAAATTAAAACCCAAATTTCCAGCATAATTTCACAAAAAAAACCTAATTGTTGAATCAACACACTATTATCATCTTCATAATTTAACTTATGAAAAAATGCCAAAGGGTAAACACAAGCAGGCGTTTATTTTTAAGCAAATTGAGTTCCGCAAATTTATTTATAAACCTGCGCTATTAGAAACTTATTAATTTGAAGTTACGTCCGTCTTAAAAGTTTTATTTTTAAGGCGTATAAGCCGCCGCGATCGGGCGATCGGTCGAAATGCCGAATTGCGTAATCATTACGCCCGCCTGACTTTGCGAAACATACCAAACTCCCGTCTCGGGACGAAAAACGGCAATGTCCGATTTATTATCGCCGTCGAAATCGCCCGATGCCGCAATATCACCCGAAGCACCGAACGGCACCGAATAGAACGAGCTGTCTTCGCTTCTGAGGATGAACCACTCGCCTGAAACAGGTCGCCAGAAAGCCGCGTCCGTTTTGCCGTCGCCGGTGTAATCACCCGTCACGGGTTTGTCGGTTTCCGTACCGAACCGGAAGGCGTAAACGCTGGCGTTGCTGCTGCGTTGGATCCACCATTCGCCAACCGACGGACGATAGATCGCGATGTCGGTCTTACCGTCGCCGTCGTAATCGCCCGGTACAGGTTTGTCGCCGCTGATGCCGAACTGCTGGATCGTGTAAGAAGTTCCGCGGCTGTCAAAACTGTTCCAGATATACCAGACGCCTTCCGACGGGCGATAAACCGCCGCATCGGTTCTGCCGTCGCCGTCATAATCAGCCGGAACGGGAATGTCGCCGTTTGCCCCGAAAGCGAACGAGCGATAGATCGAACGCGAATAAAGATGCCAAACACCGGTTTCCGGTCGCCAAACCGCGAAATCGGTTTTGCCGTCGCCGTCGTAATCACCCGGCGCGAGAATGTCGCCCGCTTGTCCGAAATTTAAGATCGTGTAGCCCGAATTCGAGCTGTTCGCGATATACCAGACGCCCGTTTCCGGTCGCCAGACGGAAACATCGCTTTTACCGTCGCCGTCAAAATCGGCGCGTTTGTTTTTGGCAATCGCCAGACCGGCAACCGGCGCATCGGAAATATTGTTGTCAATATTAAACGTCACGCCGCCCCAGGTTTCATTTTGCGGTCCGAGCCACTGGTGAATTCTTTGATGATTCGTCCAGAAAGTATCAGGCAAGGGCGCAACGCCCCAAACGCTCATCACATTATTCCAACGCGCCAGCCAAACAATGTCCGGCTGACTTGCCTGCGGCATATTGATCCAATCGCCCTGCGCATTAAAAGGCGAACCGTAAACGCCCGACTTGTAGCCGAGTTCCTTCAAACGGTCGGTCCAGCCTTTCAAAAACGCTTTGGTCGGGGTCGAACACGCGCCGGTTCCGCTCAGGTCGTCGTACCGCTCCATATCGTAATAGAGCACCGTGCCCTGCGTCAGCCCGAGATTGTTTGCGTCCGCAATCGCAATGTCGGCTTCGCCGCGTCCCTGCTGTTCGGCAACTGCCGGATCGGTGCTGAATTTGGCGCTCGTCGTGCTCGCGGTGCACGGCGATTGATACCCGACAACAGTCGGAATCAATCCCCAGCCCTGCGCTGTCACGCTGTTGACCCAAGCCGCCGTCAATTGCGCTTGCGAACAGCCGCGATTTCTGCCCGAAAGATAGATGTTGACATCATAAAACGGCGAACTGTTCCACCAGGTCTGCATTTGCGCGGACGTTGCGGCGGTGCATTTATCGAAACCGCGATTCAAACTGATGCGCGTCGTGCCGTTCGGCGCGGTGGCGAAAACCGAATTTCCCGCCTGCAATTTGGCGTTTAACTTTTCGATTCTTGAAAGCTCGCTAATTTGCGGCGGCGTGATTTCTTTGTTTGATGTGTAAATTTTCGTTTCCTGCCAACAACCGGTTTTGAAGCCTTCGCATTTTCCGTTTCCGGTCAAAAACCATCGATTGCTGTTATAGCTTTCTGTTCTGATCACATTTTCACCATCAATTTTTTCAGAGGGCTCGGAATCAGAGACCTTTTTTGTCATTGATTCTTCGGTCGGATTCCAGCTTTGACCTTCGTCTCCGGTTTTATAAATAATTTGTCTGACAAAATTTGAGCTCGAAGCCAGATAAAGCATCAAACCGGCGGTATCTGCGGAATAGACGATTACGTCTATCTTGCTCAAATTTGCTTCCTGCAAATGTTCCGGCTTTAGATTTACCGGAATCTTAACCCAGTTAATTCCGCCGTCTTCGGTTTTTGCAAGCATCAGCCGCGTATTTTTCAAATCGGCTAAAATTACCCAACCGACAAATTTATTGCCAAACGAAACGCCGCTGACGACTTCGTCAAATTCCCGGGGCAGTGTAATTTCACGCCAGTTTTCGCCGTTGTCATCGGTTCTGAAAAGTGAATCAGCGGTAAATGCCACCCCCGTTTTTTCATCAATGACTTGTATATTTTTGATGTTTGAACTTTTCGTTTGAGAATTGCGGTCTTTGAAATACGGCTCTTGAAAAGTTGTTTTTAACTCCCGAACCGTGTTTCCGGTTGCGAGGTTGAAAGTGATATTTTCCTGTGCTTGCTGTGGCTGCCAATTTAAGCCTAAAAAAACGATCGAAAAAACGGCTGACAAAAGAATGAACAAAATTTTTCGCATATCTGAACCCCTTGATTTAATGTTTTTAGTTAAGAAAGATTTATGGTTTGCCAGAAAAGTATAGCTTATGCGAATGGATTTTGGCTAGAAAAAAAGCCCTGTGATTTACAAAATTTTCGCTTTTGTAAATCGCAGGGCAAAAAGAAGAGAAAAATGACTCAGCTCACAAGATGCAAAAGATGTCCCATCTGCAATTTCTTTGTCGTCAAGTATTTAAGTGTATTTTTCGACGGTTTGAACTCGATCGGAATGCGTTCCGTCACTTCCAGACCGCCGTCGCGCATCGCCTGAATTTTTTCCGGATTGTTTGATAAAACCTTGACCTTTTTCAAACCCAGATCGCGCAAAATCTCGACGCACTGATTGTATTGGCGCAAATCAACGCCGAGCCCGAGCCGTTCATTTGCTTCGATGGTGTCGGCACCTTTGTCCTGAAGTGCGTAGGCGCGGATCTTGTTGATGATCCCGATGCCGCGTCCTTCCTGCTGCTGATACACGATCGCGCCGCGTCCTTCGGCTTCGATCAGTTCCATCGCCCGGTGCAGCTGCGGACCGCAGTCGCATTTGATCGAACCGAAAACATCGCCCGTCAGACACTGCGAATGGATGCGCACGAGCGTCGGAACATCCGCGTTC
>DATLOR010000187.1:0-31013 GCA_035536135.1 Pyrinomonadaceae bacterium
ATAAACGCTAATAGGTGCGGATTTAATTTTTTATATTTTCCATCCGCAAAATTTGCGTTTATCCGCGGCTAAATTTTGGTTAGAATAATGTTATGAATGAAGAAAACGACAACGAAAAATTAAACGACGAAACGCGGGCGACATTAAAGGATTTGAGCAAAGCAATGCTTCGATTGCATAAAACTCTGCTCGATGCGTCAAAGATCGAGTATGAAACGAAAAACGGCAGGATCGAAAGCGTCAACCAATATTTTCAGCTCGTCATTGACGACGCGCATTTTGCGTGGCTTCGCAAAATTTCGTCGCTCATCGCGCTGATCGACGAAGCCGTATCGGTGCGCCGTCCGGCAACCGAAACCGAAGCGCAGGGACTTTTCAATGAAGCCAAAGTTTTGTTGAATTTTCAGGACGCGGACGAAAATTTCAACACGAAATTTCAAACTGCTTTACAAAAAAATACTGATGCGGTGCTGAATTATAACGACGCGCTCGGTTTTACAAAATAGTTTATGAGTGAAACAGTTGAAATTCGCGCCGCAGCGGCTGAAGATGCCGAAATTCTGACAAAAATCGGTTGGAAAAGTTTTTACGATGCCTTTGCCGACCACCCGAAAAACGCGCCCGACGATTTGAAAAGCTATATGGACGAAGCTTTTTCGCTTGAATCATTTTCCAATGATTTAGCCGATCAGGACGTAATTTATTTCGTCGCCGAAATTGCCGGTCAAATGGTCGGCTACGCGAAATTAAAAAAGAATTCCCGCGAAGATTGCGTTTCGGGCGAAAATCCGTTGGAACTGTGCCGTCTTTATTCGCTCAATGAATTTATCGGCAAAGGCATCGGCAAAGCCCTAATGCTGAAATGCCTGGAGTTTGCCGGAGAAAACGCGCACGATTTTATATGGCTCGGCGTTTGGGAATTTAATTTCAGAGCCCAGGAATTTTACAAAAAATTCGGCTTTGAAAAATGCGGCGAACATATCTTCCAGCTTGGAACAGACCCGCAGACCGATTGGGTTTTCCAGAAAAGAATCTAGCCGTAGTGAACACAGAGATTTTTGAGATTTTTTCTTCCTCTGTGTTCTCTATGTGCTCTGTGGCTAATTTTATGAAATTTGAAGAAATAGAAAATTTAGAAGAACAATTTCAGGTTGCGACCTATGCGAAAATGAGCATTGCGGTCGAAACCGGAAAAGGTTGTTGGGTAGAAACGAGCGACGGCGAAAAATACCTCGACCTTTACGGCGGACACGCGGTTTGCGCGACCGGACATTCGCATCCGCACGTCGTCGAGGCGATTCAGAAACAAGCCGAAAAGGTTTTGTTTTACTCGAATCTCGTTTATTCGGAAATCCGTGCGAAGGCGGCAGAAAAATTGGTTTCAATCGCGCCCGATTCTTTAACGAAAGCGTTTTTCTGCAACTCGGGCACGGAAGCTAATGAAAATGCGATGCGGATGGCGCGTTTTGCTACCAAGCGCGAAAAAGTCATTACGTTTTCGGGCGGTTTTCACGGTCGCACGGCTGATTCTATTTCCGCTACTTTTCTGGGCAAATACCGCGAAATCGGCAAACCGAATGTTCCGGGACACGTCTGCGCCGAATTCGGAAACTTAGATTCCGTCCGCGAGCTTGCCGACAAAGAAACTGCCGCGATTATGCTCGAACCGATCCAATCAATGGCTGGCGTAACCGAAGCCGCACCGCAATTTTTCAAAGGTTTACGCGAAATTTGCAACGAACACGGCATCGTTTTGATTTTTGACGAGGTTCAAACCGGCATCGGTCGCACCGGAAACTGGTTTTTCTCGGGTTCGGAACTTGCCGGCGGCGTTGAAGCCGATATTATTACGCTCGCTAAATCACTCGGCAGCGGCGTTCCGGTCGGCGCGTGCCTGGTCAATGATTGTATTTCCGACGTTATCAAAATAAACGATCTGGGCACGACTTTCGGCGGCGGAATGCTCGCGATGGCGGCGGTCGTGGCGACGCTCGAAGCGATTGACCACGACAAAATGCGCGAGAATATTTCCGAGATCGAAAACTACTTGCGCGAAAGATTGAAGGAAATCGAAGAAGTGGTCGCCGTTCACGGCAAAGGCGGGCTGATCGGCATCGAATTTGCCGAAAACTGCAAGCCGATTCACGCTAAATTATTAGAGAACAAAATCATTACCGGAACATCGAGCAATCCGACTGTTTTAAGATTGCTGCCCCCGCTTTGCGTGAAAAAAGAAGAAATTGATCTGCTGATCGAAGCTTTGCAATAAGCTTTTTTGAAACCCGATTCTTTTGTAGTTTTACTCAGGGTCTTTATCTTTACTGAAAATTCTGGTTAGCATTAATGATCCGAAAATAGCCAGGAAAGAACAGATAAAGACCTTAATTAATTGTTGTTTTTCAAATTCTTTTTGCGCCTCATCCGAAGGATTCTGTTTCAGGCTTTCCTGTTTCGAATTTTCAGATGTCGGATTGACCAAGCCTAATATTTTATCGGTTTTTTCAGCGGTTTCGCTTTGCGCCTTTTCGACGGAATTAACTTTCTTTGTGTAATCTTCAAGGGCTCTTCTGGTTTCTTCATCACACTCAAAAGGCTTTCTGGTTTGCGGATCGATACAAGGCTCTTTTGCCGTATTATCCGCTTTGGTTTTATTGTTGTCGGATTCCACTGTTTTGTTGGATAAATTTCCTGCAGTCTGTCCATTCACGTTGACAATATTTTGAGAAGTTTCTTTTCCTCGATTGTCCAAATACGGCGAAATTTTGTAAACCCAAAAGATCGAGATGGAAATTGAAAATGCCAAAGAAATTAAAAAGGCACTGATAACTCTAATTTTTTTCGTCCTTTCATCGGGAAACTCACGAACCGTAAATTTTGCATTTCCGTATAAATCGAGTAAGTTAGGTTTCTTTTTTTCTTCAGTTTCCGATTTTTGGGGTGCTGTTTCATCGCCTTCTACTTCAAGAGATCGGCAGACAAATCGACAAAAAGGACAACAATTTTCATTATCTTCTAAAGTCACCGTACAATCGGCACAATAGTGATTACTGCAGCCTTCGCATACGAAATTTGACGGCTTGTCCAGATGCAGGATGCATATCCGGGGTTTTTGAGTTTTTACTGTTTCTGTATTTTCCCGAGTTACCGGCGTTTCATCAATTGTCTTATTTTTGCCCGTGAATTTTTGCAGATTTTCTTCCGGTGAATTTGTGATGTGCTCAACATAAGGCTCAGTGACCTCGGTTTTTTGATAATTTGCCGCCTCGATTGTTTCATCGACAGCCTCTAAATTATACAAATCGTCCGAAATTTCAACCTCAGGCAACTCAGGTTTATTTTGAACGGCAATTGGTTCGGCTGTTCTTCCATAAAAGACCTTTAGGAGTAAAAACAAACACAGAAGAACTGCAAAACTAAAATAAAAAGTGGTATAAAAATCATTATTTTGTAATTTAGCCGCGCGATTTTTAATGATCTCTTTCCGCGCGATGTTAAATTGGTTTTCGAGCTTCAAGACCTCTTTTGAAAAATCTATTTGCCGGACCGGTTCCGGGCTATCGGCGGCAATTAATTCTTTTTCCCTTTCCGCTTTGAGCCTTAGTTCAAGTTTATCGGAGGTGAGTTTATTCTCTAAACCTGACAACTCGGGGATCGCCTTCTCATCCAGGAAAGCCGGAGTCTTGAGCTGATATACCCAAAAATAAGAACCTCCGAGCGAGAGCAAAAACAGCAGCACGCATCCCGCTAAAAAAGCGGCAGTTTTCTTTACAAAGGAAGGCTTTTTTTGACTGCCCGATGGAATTCGAGAGAGTTCAGGTTTCGCCTCATTTTTTTTAGATCTGGCTAAAGCCTTCTCTTCAAACAATTTGAAAGCAAGCGACGGCTCGGAATTTTTCGGGTTTTTATTTAAATCTGAATCGTCCGTTTCGGTTTTGATCGAAATTCTACCGGCGAGCGAAGACAGTTTTTTAGAGAAAGCCGTCGCTTCATCCGGCTCCGGTTCATCTAGTTTTGGTGCTGAAGACTTTGATAACGGATAAGCATCAAAATTATTTGATTGATTTTCCGGTTCATATTTAACTGATTCAAAAAGGGTTTGAAAAGCCGGAATTTTTTGCGCTTCCATCCATGGAAGATTTTTTACTCTGAGCTGGTGATTAGGTTTGAGCTTTCCGTCTTTGATCCACGCTTTCAATTCTTCCGAAGTCGTTTTCTGAATTTCTCCGCTTATTTCCGGCTGCAACACCTCAATTTGCAATTGAGTTTCATCTACATTCATACGTTTTGAAGGGTAAATCGGTTAAACCGATCAAGATTAAACTGAAGTAAATTTATTAAGTAGGATTGTTTTGAGAGGTTTGAGAAATATTAGGTTGGAAGCAGCATTCAGGAAATATGCCTGTAGATAGAATATTCTATTTTACAATTTTGGTCAATACTTTTAACTCGCTGATTATAATAAAGATAAATTGATTTTGTGAAACCTTTTTCGAACAGAAGCCGGTCGCGTTCGAATTTATTTAATCTGCCGACGGGATAAATTCTTATATTTTATTCCTTACTTTAAGTTTATTACTTGACCTATTCCGATATATCGTGATATAAAGAATTATATTGCAATGAAAGGTTTTGTTTCATTGAATATAAAAAATAAATGAGGTACAAATAATATGTTTGGAAGACATGGTTTTAAATTTGGACACGGCGGATGCGGTCCGGCATTTAAAGGTGAATTTATGCGAATGCGGCGCGGTGATATCAAGTTTCATCTGCTGGAGATTCTTAAAGAAACTCCGCGGCACGGTTACGAAATAATCAGCGAACTCGAAAAACAATCAGGCGGTTATCGCCCGAGCCCCGGTTCAGTTTATCCGACTTTGCAGATGCTCGAAGAAGGCGGTTATTTGACCGGCGAGCAGATCGACGGCAAAAAGGTTTATACGATTACCGAGGATGGATTAAAATTTTTGGAAGAGCGCGGCGCGAAACCGTTCGAAGCCCATCCGAAAATGGCGCAGGCATTTGAAATGCGAAAATCCTTGATGAAGCTCGGTTCAGCCGTGATGGACGGCGTGCGCGACAGCGATGAAGAAACTGTGAAAAGAATCAGCGAAATCATCAACAAAGCGCGGCGCGACGTTTATTCGATCCTGGCTGAATCGTAAAACAAAGCAAATTTCTCGAAAAAAAAGGACGTAGATTTTCGATCGAAAATCCACGCCCTTTATCGTATAAAACATTTCAATTTTGACAAGTCGACCGGAGAAATTTATCCACACCGATCGCAGCTTTGCGACCGTCCGCGATCGCCCACACGATGAGCGATTGCCCGCGTTCGCAATCACCCGCCGCAAAAACATTTTCAGCGGAGGTTTGTTTATTTTCATTGACGGAAATCGTGCCTTTTGCTGTAACTGAAACGCCTAGATCTTCAAATAAACGTGTTTTTTCAACTCCCGTAAAACCCATCGCTAAGAAGACTTTTTCAGCTTCCCAAAAATTTTCCGTGCCCTCGATCTCCGACAATTTCCCGTCTTTCCATTCGACTTCGACAGTTTCCAAACCCTGCAGAATTCCCTTTTCATCACCGACGAATTTTTTGGTCAAAATGCAATATTCCCGCGGGTCAGCACCAAAAATCGCCTTTGCTTCTTCCTGTCCGTAGTCGATTTGAAATGTCCGGACTTTGCTCAACCAGCTTTCGTGGTTATAAACTTTTTCGGCAAAGGGCGGCATAATTTCAAATTGCGTGATGCTTTGACAACCGTGTCTGATCGATGTTGCGATGCAGTCCGTTCCCGTATCGCCGCCGCCGATGACAATCACGTTTTTGTCTTTAACATCAATAAATTCATGATTCGCGTGTTCGGAATCAAGTAAACTTTTGGTATTTTTCAGCAGAAATTCCATCGCAAAATAAATTCCCTGCAAATCTCTGCCTTCGACCGGTAAATCTCTTGCCTGAGTTGCGCCGCAAGCCAAAACAATCGCATCAAAATCGTTTTTCAATTCTCCCGCCGAAATATCTGTGCCGACTTTAACACTTGTCCGAAATTCGATTCCCTCGTCGCGCATCAGATTCACGCGGCGTTCGACCAGATTTTTGCCGAGCTTCATATTCGGAATTCCATACATCAAAAGTCCGCCGATACGGTCGTCGCGCTCGAAAATCGTGACGTTGTGCCCGAATTTATTAAGCTCGTCGGCACACGCCAAACCCGCCGGACCCGAACCGATGACAGCGATTTTTTTGTTTGTCCGATTTTTCGGCGGATTTGCCATGATCCAACCTTCCTCAAAGGCTTTATCAATGATCGACACCTCGATTTCCTTGATCATCACCGGCTCTTCGTTGATGCCGAGAACGCACGAAGATTCGCACGGCGCGGGACAAACTCTGCCCGTGAATTCGGGGAAATTATTCGTCGAAGCCAGGGATTTATACGCCTCGAACCATTTTCCCTGATAAACCAGATCGTTCCATTCGGGAATCAGATTGCCCAATGGACAGCCGATGCTCGCGCCTTCAAAAGTCGCGCCGGTATGACAAAATGGAATTCCGCAGTTCATACAGCGCGCACCCTGTTTTTTGAGTTCGCTTTCGGGCAAGGCAGCGTGAAATTCCTCCCAATTTGTAATCCGTCGGCTTGGCTCCTGCAAGATCGGCAGACTGCGTGAATACTCGATAAACCCGGTTATTTTGCCCATCAGAGGGTTGCCTCCATAAACGCCTCGAACGCGGCTTCTTCTTTGGAAAAGCCTTCGGTCAAAAACTTTGTTTGCGATTCGATTATTTTTTCGTAATCAGTCGGGATGACGCGGACAAATCTTGCCAGATTTTCTTCCCATTCGAGAAGAATCCGCGTGGCGATCGGGCTTTCGGTCAGTTCGATGTGGCGAAAGATCTGGTTTTTAACGAATTCGATTTCCGCCTCGTCCTTGATTTTGCCGAGCTTGACCATTTCCGGATTGCAGAGCGTTTCGAATTCGCCGTTTTCATCGAAAACATACGCAATTCCGCCCGACATTCCCGCGGCAAAATTTTTGCCGGTTTTGCCTAGAACGATCACTCGTCCGCCCGTCATATATTCGCATCCGTGGTCGCCGACGCCTTCGATAACTGCGTCGATCCCGCTATTGCGAACGGCAAAACGCTCGCCGCCGATACCGGAAATAAAAGCTTCGCCGGAAGTCGCGCCGTAAAAAGCAGTGTTGCCGATGATGATGTTTTCGTGCGGCACAAAGTCCGATTTTTTCGGCGGAAAGACGATGATTCTGCCGCCCGAAAGTCCTTTGCCGATGTAGTCGTTCGCATCGCCTTCGAGCGTTAAAGTAACACCTTGCGGGACAAACGCGCCGAAACTTTGTCCTGCCGAACCCGTAAATCTCAGATTAATCGTTTCGTCGGGCAATCCTTCCGCGCCGAACGCGCGGGAAATTTCGCTTCCGAGAATTGTCCCGACCGCGCGATTCGTATTTTTGATTTCAAACTCCGCCGAAACTTTTTGAAGATTATTCAAAGCCGGACGGCAGACTTCCGAAAGAATTGATCTATCGAGCGTTTTTTCGAGCTCGTGATTTTGCGAGATTTGCTGGAAACGCCCGTAATGAGCGGGAACTTCCGGTTGATGAAGAATCGCCGAAAAATCGATTTTGCTTGATTTCGAGTTTTTGTTTCCTTCCTTTGCTTCCAAAATATCGGTGCGACCGATCAATTCATTGATTGTCCGAAACCCGAGTTCCGCCATCAATTCGCGGACTTCAGCGGCGACAAAACGCATAAAATTGACGACAAAATCCGCGCTTCCCGAAAATTTCTCGCGCAAGCGAGGGTTTTGCGTCGCGACGCCGACCGGACAGGTGTTCAAGTGACAAACGCGCATCATAATACAGCCCAAGCTGACGAGCGGCGCGGTCGAAAATCCGAACTCTTCCGCACCGAGAAGCGCGGCAATCACGACGTCGCGTCCGGTTTTCAGTTGTCCGTCAGTTTCAAGCCGAACGCGGCTTCGCAGATTATTCAAAAGCAAAGTCTGATGCGTTTCCGCCAATCCGATTTCCCAGGGCGTACCGGCGTGTTTCAAGCTCGTCAAAGGCGAGGCACCGGTTCCGCCGTCGTAACCGCTGATCAGGATCACGTCGGCTTTCGCCTTCGCGACGCCCGCCGCGATCGTTCCGACTCCGGCTTCCGATACGAGCTTGACGCTGATTCGCGCCTGATCGTTGGCGTTTTTCAGATCGAAGATCAGCTGCGCCAAATCTTCGATCGAGTAAATGTCGTGATGCGGCGGCGGCGAAATCAATCCGACGCCGGGCGTTGAATGGCGCGTCTTGGCAATCCACGGGTAAATTTTATTGCCCGGAAGCTGACCGCCTTCGCCCGGTTTTGCGCCCTGCGCGATCTTGATCTGGATTTCGTCGGCGTTGACCAGATAATGGCTCGTCACGCCGAAACGTCCGCTCGCAACCTGCTTGATTTTGCTTTTCCGGCTGTCGCCGTTTGCTAAAGGTTCAAAGCGTTCGGCATCTTCGCCGCCTTCGCCCGTGTTGCTTTTGCCGCCTAAACGGTTCATCGCGATCGCCAGAGTTTCGTGGGCTTCCTGTGAAATTGAGCCGTAGGAAACCGCGCCGGTTTTGAATCTTTTGACGATTTCTTCGATCGTTTCGACTTCTTCGATCGGAACGCTTTGGCGGTTTTCTTTAAATTTCAAAAGTCCGCGCAGAGTTGCTTGCTGCGATTCCTGTTCGTTGATCAAGCGGCTGTATTTTTTGAAGGTTTCGTAATTGCCGCTGCGCGTCGCTTTTTGTAAAGTGTGGATCGTTTCGGGATTAAAAAGGTGAAATTCGCCTGTTTTGCGCCATTGATATTCGCCGCCTGTTTCGAGCAGATCGGCTTCGCGCTGCGGAAAAAAAGCGTTTTTATGCCGCGTGATTGATTCTTCGGCGATTTCCGATAGCCCGATCCCGCCGATTCGGCTCGGCGTCCGCGTGAAATATTTTTCAACGACTTCTTCATTGATCCCGAGAGCCTCGAAAATCTGTGCGCCCTGATAACTGCGAATCGTCGAGATGCCCATTTTCGAACAAATTTTAATCACGCCTTTGTTCACTGATTTAACGTAATTTTTGATGGCTTTCGCTTCTTCAATCTCCCAAATTCCGAGCTTGATTTCATCGCTGATCGTTTCAAACGCGAGATACGGATTGATCGCCGTTGCGCCGTAGCCGAGCAGAAGTGCGAAATGATGAACTTCGCGCGGTTCGCCCGATTCGAGCACGAAACCGACCTGTGTGCGCGTCCCTTCGCGGGTCAGATGATGGTGAATTGTGGAAACCGCCAGAAGCGCAGGAATCGGCACGCGGTATTCGCTCATCTGGCGGTCGGACAAGATAAAAAGGTCGTAGCCGTCTTTGACCGCCTGACTCGTTTGATGACAGAGCGCTTCCAAAGCCCATTCCAAACCCTGGGCTCCGTGTTCGCGGTCAAAAAGCATCGGAATCGTCAGCGTCCGAAACTTTGATTTCCCCCAAACGCTGTCCGAATCACCCAGATAACGCAGTTTTTCGAGCTCTTCGTTGGTCAAAATAAACGAATTCAGCTTGATTTGATGTGCCGCCTCGGGCGTCGGCTCAAAAAGATTATCGTCGCGCCCGATCAGCGTATCGGTCGAAGTAACGAGCTCTTCACGAATCGCATCGATCGGCGGATTGGTGACCTGTGCGAAAAGTTGTTTGAAATAATTGTAGAGCAGCTGCGGACGTTTCGATAAAACCGCCAAAGGCGTGTCGTTGCCCATCGAGCCGATTGCTTCTGCTCCGCCGATAGCCATTGGCTGTAAGATCATCCGCAATTCTTCTTCCGTGTAACCGAAGGCGCGCTGCCGCTGTAAGATCGTTTCGTGATTCGGCTGATGAATAAAGATCGGGCGCGGTAAATCATTGATATGAATGAGATTTTCCTCGATCCATTGGCGATAGGGCTTTTCCGAAACGATCTTTTCCTTGATTTCTTCGTCGGCAATGATTCTGCCTTCTTTTGTATCAACGAGAAACATTTTTCCGGGCTGTAGTCTTCCCTTCTGCAGAACATTTTCGGGTTCGACATCAAACACACCAACCTCTGAAGCCATCACGACCAAGCCGTCTTTCGTCACAACGTAGCGCGAAGGTCGCAAACCGTTACGGTCTAAAACTGCACCGATAATTTCGCCGTTCGTAAATGTGATCGAAGCCGGACCGTCCCACGGTTCGAGCAAAGCCGAATGAAATTCATAAAAAGCGCGTTTCGCATCCGACATTTTATTGGCTTCGGAAAGCGGTTCGGGAATCATCATCATCACGCCGTGCGGCAACGGTCTGCCTGCCAGATGCAGCATTTCGAGGGCGTTATCAAACGCGCCGGAATCGCTCACGTAAGCATCGAGAATGCTCAGGGTCTTTGAAAAATCTTCGCCGAAAAGGTCGGATTTCAAACGCTGTTCGCGGGCATACATCCAATTGACGTTGCCGCGCAAAGTGTTGATTTCGCCGTTGTGCGCAATATATCTGAGCGGTTGGGCGCGGTTCCAGTTCGGAAAAGTGTTCGTCGAAAAACGCGAATGAACGACCGCCAAGCCGGTTTCATACGCCAGATCATTAAGGTCGAGATAGAACGTCGCGAGCTGATGCGTCGTCAGCATTCCCTTATAAATTATCGTCTTGGTCGAAAGACTCGGAACGTAAAACGTTTCGTCGAAAGAGGAATTTTCGCGGGTTAAAAGCTCCTTCGTCCAACGCCGCGTGACATAAAGTTTGCGCTCAAAATGCGCGGTATCGGTAATTTTGTCGGTTTTTCCGATAAAAACCTGGCGGATAAACGGCTGTGCTTTTTTGGTTGATTCGCCCAGATTCCAGTTGTTTGTCGGGACATCGCGCCAGCCTAAAATCTGTAGATCGTGCTCGGCGGCGATTCGTTCAAAAGTCTTTTCGCAATGGGCTCTTTCGGCGGAATGCTGCGGCAGAAACATCATTCCGACGGCGTATTCGTTCGGTTCGGGCAAGATTATGTGCAATCTTTCACATTCTCGCGCAAAAAAATTGTGCGGAATTTGCGTCAGAATTCCGGCGCCGTCGCCCGTCGCTTCTTCCGCCCCGCTCGCTCCGCGATGATGCATGCGAACGAGGCACTCAATCGCGATTTTGAGAATTTTGTGCGATTTTCTTGCCTTTAGGTCAGCCACAAACCCGACTCCACATGAATCGTGTTCAAAATCTGAATCGTATAGTCCGCTTTTCATCGAAATTCAATTATATGTTTAAAATTATGAAGTTAGTAAATTTATAACATATATTTTAAATTTCACCAATATTTTTTTGAGCAATTTGATAAATTTTGGTTTAAGTTCGCGGAACGCTTTAAAATTTCACCGCCAAGATGCACAAATTTCTCTGAGTTTCGCGGAGATAAACAATTAACTCTCTGATTCTCGGCAGATTTTCCGCATCTCGGCGGTGAAAAAACTCTGGTTTGTTAAATTTTTGCGGCGCGAATAATATCGGCGAAAACTCCGGCGGCAGTGACGTCCGCGCCCGCGCCCGCGCCTTTCACGACAAGCGGCAAATCGGCGTAACGGTTCGTGTAAAACAACACGGCGTTGTCCTTGCCCGAAAGATTCGCGAAATTATGCGCCGCGTCAATACTTTGCAAACCGACCGAAGCCTTTCCGTGATCAAACGAAGCAATGTATTTGAGCGACAGTTTGTTTGATTTTGCGGTTTCCAAAAGCTCGCGAAAATAGCTTTCGTATTTTTCCATCTCGTTGTAAAAATCTTCGACGCTTCCCTGCAAACACGATTCGGGAAGGAAACCCTTGTTTTCAATATCGGACATTTCTAACGGAAAACCGGCTTCACGCGCAAGAATCAGGATCTTTCGCGCCACATCGGTTCCGCTTAGATCAAGCCGCGGATCGGGTTCCGTATAGCCTTCATCCTGCGCCTGTTTCACGACCGAGGAAAACGTGCGCGATCCGTCGTAATTGTTAAACACAAAGTTCAAAGTTCCGGACAAAACAGCATCGATGCGGTTAATTTTATCGCCGCTTCGCGTCAAATCGTTGAGCGTATTGATGATCGGAAGTCCTGCGCCGACGTTCGTTTCAAAAAGAAAATTCGCGCTGTATTCACGCGCCAGATCCTTTAGTTTTTGATAATTTTCGTACTCGGACGAAGCCGCGATTTTGTTGCAGGCAATGACCGAAATGCTCTTTTGCAGAAGTTTCGGGTAAATTCCGACAACTTTCCCGCTCGCTGTAACATCAACAAAAATCGAATTTCGTAAGTTTTTTTCGATAATCAAATCGGCAAGGTTTTGCAGATCCAAACTCTGCTCGGAATTTGAAATCTGTAATTTGTAATTGCTCAAATCTATTCCTTCCTCATCAAAAACCAGCTTTTTACTGTTTGCCAAACCGACAACGCGCAAATTCAAATTCATCTGTTCCGAAATATGATCTTTCTGCTGTTCGAGCTGCGCGAGAAGTTTGCTTCCGACCGTTCCGACACCAACGATAAAAAGATTTATTTGGCGTTTGCCGTCCGAGAAAAATTCTTCGTGCAAGGTATTGACGGCTTTGCGAACGTCTTTCGATTCAATAATTGCCGAGATATTACGCTCCGAAGAGCCCTGTGCGATAGCGCGGATATTGACGCCCTGACCGCCGAGCGCGGCGAACATCTTGCCCGAAATTCCTGTGTGATTTCGCATATTATCGCCGACCAGCGCGAGAATCGAAAGACCGTTTTCGATTTGCAAAGGATCGATCCGCCCGACCGCGATCTCGTATTCAAACTCTTTATCAACAACCGTTTTCGCCAAGGCATCGAATTTTTCTTCGACCGCGACGCAGATCGAATGTTCCGAAGAACTTTGCGTGATCAAAATAACATTGATTGCGGCGCGTGAAAGCGCGTCGAAAAGCCGTTTTGAAAACCCCGGAATGCCGACCATTCCCGAACCTTCAAGGCTGAGAACCGAGATTTTATCAATGCTCGTAATGCCGCGAATGATTTCTTTTTCGCCCAAAACTTCCGCTTCGATGAGCGTGCCGTAATCTTCGGGCGCAAACGTGTTTTTGATAAAAATCGGGATATTCTTCTGTAAAACCGGCTGGATCGTCGGCGGATAAATGACCTTTGCGCCAAAATGCGAAAGCTCCATCGCTTCGCGATAGGTAATGCGCGGGATTTGCCGGATATTGCGGACAATGCGCGGGTCAGCCGTCATCATTCCCGAAACGTCGGTCCAAATCTCCAAAACTTCCGCGTCCAAAGCCGCCGCCAGGATCGCGCCCGTGTAATCCGAACCGCCGCGCCCGAGCGTCGTCGTAATTCCATCCGCGTCAGACGCAATAAAACCCGGCAGAATCACCAAATTTTGAATTTTGGATTTTGGATTTTGGATTTGTTCTGAAAAGTAATTTTTGATCTGTTTGTTGGTTACGGCAAAATCAACCGCAGCAAAACCGTAATTCGAATCGGTGCGAATAATTTGGCGTGAATCTTTCCAGACGTTTTCGATGCCGAGCGAATTAAATTTTGCCGAAACGATCTTTGTTGAAAGAATTTCGCCCAAACTGACGATTCGATCGAGCGTTCGCAGGGAAAGTTCCCGGAGCAAATAAACGCCTTCGCAGATGCTTCTAAGCTCGTTAATGCGGTTTTCGACAAAATCAAATACCCCGTCCTGCGAGTTTTCACCGAGTAATTTACGGGTCGCCGCGAGATGTTTTGTTTCGATTTCCCTGATCTTCGAGCGAAACGCGTCATCGCCGCGTTCCGCCGTTTTTGCGACATCAATCAGCGCATCGGTCGTGCCTTGCATCGCCGACAAAACAACGGCGCAAGTATCCTTTTCAACCGCCTTTCCGACAATTTCAACAACCTTTTCGATATTTTCGGCACTTCCGACCGAAGAACCGCCAAACTTTAAAACTTTCATAATCTTTTTTGCAGCGAATTAACGCTGATTTCGCGGATAAGAATTATTAAAAACCAGCGAAATCCGCGTTAATCCGCGGCTAATATTTCTTAAATTTTCTCTAATAGAATTTCTCTTAAATCCTCGTAATTCGCGTTAATCTCGGTGCTTCGTTTTGGTCGTGAGAACAAATCTTTGATAGATTCCGGCATTTCGCCGTAAGTTCCGACGATCTTTTCGACCGAATCGAATTTTATCGGGTGCGCCGTTTCGAGAAAAATTCCTTTCTTTCCGGGATTTTTCTCAAGGTATTTTTCAAGCGCGTAAAATCCGACCGCGCCATGCGGGTCTAAAACGTAATCGTAATTTTGATAAACTTCGCGCATCGTTTCCGCCGTCGTTTCGTCCGAAATGCTGACGGCTTCCATTTTTTCCTTTAAATTCAAATAATCCTGCCCGAAAATCTCCAGAATCCGCACGAAATTTGAAGGATTTGCGACATCCATTGCATTTGAAAGCGTTGCCACCGAAGATTTTATGTGCATTTCCCCGCTTTCCAAAAATTTTGGAATCGCGTCATTGGCATTCGTCGCCGCAATAAATTTTTCACACGGCAAACCCGAGATATGCGCCAAAATTCCCGCGCAAATATTGCCGAAATTTCCGCTCGGAACGCAGATCACCGGATTTGGGATTTGGGATTGCGGATTTGGGATTTGATTTCTCCATTGTTGAATCGCATAAAAATAATAAAACTGCTGCGGAAGCCAGCGCGCAACATTGATCGAATTTGCCGATGTCAGAAAAACTTTGCTTTTCAAATCTTCGTCCGCCAAAGCCGTTTTCGCGAGTGACTGACAATCGTCAAAATTCCCCGCAACCTCGAGAGCTGAAATGTTTTCCCCGAGCGTTGTTAATTGCAATTCCTGAACCTGTGAAACTTTGCCTTTCGGGTAAAGAATGATGACTTCAACTCCTTCGACACCGTAAAATCCGTTCGCGACCGCGCCGCCCGTATCACCCGAAGTGGCGACGATGACGATTGTTTTTTCCGAATTTTTGTTTGAAAAATACTGCAAACAGCGGCTCATAAATCGCGCGCCGACATCTTTAAAAGCGAGCGTTGCCCCGTGAAAGAGTTCGAGCGTCGAAATATTTTCCGTGATTTTAACAAGCGGAAAATCAAAGTTGACGGTTTCTGTGCAGATTTGAAAAAGTCTTTCGTCATCAATTTCTTCGCCGACAAACGGCTTGATCACTTCAAACGCGATTTGTTCTTTCGATTTTGTTTGAAAATCGCGCCAAAAATCTTCGGACAGCGTCGGAATTTGTTCGGGAAAATATAAACCTTTGTCGTCGGGCTGTCCGTTCAAAGTCGCTTCACGGAACGAAACGTGAGCCGATTTTCGGTTTGTGCTAAAGTATTTCATTCAAATTTGAATTGGTTTTGGGTTTCATTTTTGAGCAACAGGCTCAAACGCTTTATCATAATAGAATTTTAGTTTTTGCCAAAGTTGAATAACACTAATTTATGAAAGAAATTACCGTTCTCGCGCCCGCCACCGTTGCCAATGTCGTTTGCGGTTTTGATTGTCTGGGATTTGCGATCGAAAATCCGTGCGATCAAATGACTTTGCGATTGATCGATGAAAAAACGATTAAAATCAGGCATTTAGATAATTTTGATTTACCGATCGAACCCGAAAAAAACATCGCCGGAGTTGCGCTTTTGGCAGTTTTGGAAGAAATCGAAGAAAACATCGGCTTTGAAGTCGAAATCACGAAAAACATTAAACCCGGAAGCGGAATCGGTTCAAGTTCGGCAAGCGCGGTCGGCGCGGTGTTTGCCGCGAACAAACTTTTAGGCGACAGATTTTCGCCTTTTGAACTCGCCGAATTTGCGATGAAAGGCGAACAGGTCGCGTCAAAGGGTCGGCACGCCGACAATGTTGCGCCTTGTCTTTTCGGCGGTTTCACGCTTGTCCGGTCGGTCGAACCGCTCGATATTGTCGCGCTCGATTTTCCCGAAATATTCGTCACTGTCATTCACCCGCAGATCGAGATCAAAACGTCCGAGGCGCGAAAAATTCTTCCGGCGGAAATTTCGTTAAAAAGCGCGGTTCAGGCGTGGTCAAATGTCGGCGCGCTGGTCTCGGCATTGTCAAAAGGCGATTACGGATTAATTTCGCGAAGTCTGGAAGATTTTATCGTTGAGCCGGTGCGCAAAAAGCTAATCCCGCATTTTGACGCATTGAAAAGCGAAAGTTTGAAGGCTGGCGCACTCGGCGGCGGCATTTCGGGTTCGGGTCCGAGCGTTTTTATGTTGAGTGAAAATATCGAAACCGCCAACGACGTTGAAAAATCGATGCGCGAAATTTACGCTGAGACGGAAATCGATTTTAATGTTTATGTGTCGAAAATAAATTCCAAAGGCGTTAAAATATTGAAATAATTATGGAAAGCACAGTTTTTCTTTTCGACGTTGACAATACTTTGCTCGACAACGACCGCGTTACCAAAGATTTGAAGGCATTTCTGTTAAAGGAAGTCGGTTTGGCGCGATGCGACCGTTACTGGCAGATTTTTGAAGATTTGCGCTCGGAACTCGGTTACGCCGATTATCTCGGCGCACTACAGCGTTACCGCGTCGAAAATCCATATGAATCGCACCTGCTCGCGGTTTCGACCTATCTCGTCAATTATCATTTCGCCAATCGCCTTTTCCCGAACTCGCTCGATGTTCTGGAATACTGCAAACAATTGGGTAAGGTCGTCATTCTAACGGATGGCGACGTCGTTTTTCAGCCGCGCAAAATCGAACGTTCTGGACTACTTGAAGCGGTCGAATCGAATATTTTGATCTACATTCACAAAGAACAAGAGCTTCACGATGTGGAACGGCGTTATCCGGCGGAAAAATACGTCTTGGTTGACGATAAGCTGCGAATTTTGACTGCCATCAAAAAAATCTGGGGTGAAAAAGTAACGACCGTTTTCCCGCGCCAAGGTCATTACGCATTTGACGCGCAGGAAATCTCGAAATATCCGCCCGCCGATATTACAATTGAAAGAATCGGTGATTTGATGAATTTCAATTTAGTACAATTAATTAAAGATGAATAATTTTCTTAAAACAAACGATTTTTCACGCGCCGAACTCGAAGAAATTATCGAATCCGCGCTGAAAATCAAAAGCGGCGAAACTGCCGAAAAACCTTTGGCGGGAAAATCCGTCGGGCTGGTATTTTTTAACCCGAGTTTGCGGACGCGCGCTTCGATGCAGGTCGGGATTTACGAACTCGGCGGAAATGCCGTCATTCTGGAACCCGGCGGAACGAGCTGGACGCTCGAACATCACGAAGGAGCGGTGATGGACGGCAATAAAACCGAGCATCTCGCGGAATTTGTGCGCGTTTTGGAAAGATATGTCGCGGCGA
Organism: Pyrinomonadaceae bacterium; assembly: GCA_035536135.1. Lineage (GTDB taxonomy): Bacteria > Acidobacteriota > Blastocatellia > Pyrinomonadales > Pyrinomonadaceae > JAFDVJ01. The sequence goes on from DATLOR010000187.1 coordinate 17,395, forward strand.
TCGGCGTGCGGACGTTTGCGCATCTCGAAAACTGGGACGAAGACCGCACCGAACCGATTCTTTCGGCGTTTGCGCGGTATTCGTCAAAACCGTTGATCAATCTCGAATCGGCGATGCATCATCCGTGTCAGGCAATGGCGGATATGATGACGATTCGTGAAAAATTCGGCAAAAAGAAGAAAAAAGTTTTGCTGACCTGGGCGTGGCATCCGAAGCCTTTGCCGATGGCTGTGCCGAATTCATTCGCTTTGGCTTCGGCGCAATTCGGACACGATTTGCGGATCGCGCATCCGAAAGGCTACGAGCTCGACGGAGAGCTTTTGACGGAAATCGAAAATCAGGCAAAAGCAAGCGGCGGAAGCTTAGAGATCGTCAACAATGTTCATAAGGCTTTTGAAGAAACGGAAGTTGTTTATGCCAAGAGCTGGGGCAGTTTTCATCATTACGGAAATGCCAATCAGGATATTCGTGAGCGTGAGGTTTATCGCGGAAAATGGATCGTCGACGAAACGAAAATGGCGCGGACCAACGATGCAGTCTTTATGCATTGTCTGCCCGTGCGCCGCAATGTGATCGTCACGGACGGCGTGATCGATTCGCCGCGCTCGGTCGTCATTGACGAAGCCGAAAACCGTCTGCATGTTCAAAAAGCGATTATGACAAAACTTTTAAGGTCATAAAAGGTTATGCTTTTTATAGTTATCGAAAAATTCAAAAACCGTGATCCAAAGCCGGTTTACGAGCGATTTTTGGAAAAAGGGCGAATGATGCCCGAAGGTTTGATTTACAGGGAAAGTTGGATCGAATCCAATTTCGAGCGATGTTTTCAATTGATGGAATGCGATGACATTTCCCTTCTTCAGGAATGGATCTTAGTGTGGCAGGATTTGGCTGAGTTTGAAATTGTCGCCGTCGCCGAATCGAAAAAGACTTCCGAATTGGTGAAAAAGTTTTTATGAACGAAAGAAAATTAGAATTGTTGCGCGAGGCTCTGCCTTATATTCAAAAATTTAAAGGCAAAACCTTTGTCGTCAAATTTTCGGGAAAAGTTACGGAAAACAAGGAAAACCTCGCCTCGCTGGCGGAAGAATTGGCGCTGCTTCATCAGGTCGGCATCAAACTCTGCGTCATCCACGGCGGCGGAAAACAGCTTTCCGAACTGGCGCAGAAACTCGGCGTTGCGCAAACCGTCATCGAAGGTCGGCGCGTGACGGACGACGACACATTAGAGCTCGCGAAAATGATTTTCGCGGGTAAAATCAATACCGAAATTCTCGCCGCACTGCGTCGGCGCGGAATTTCGGCAGTCGGACTTTCAGGCATTGACGGCAACATCGTTCACGCCATTAAACGCCCGCCGAAACAGATTTTAAATAAAGAAACCGGCGAAACCGAAACGATCGATTTCGGCAATGTCGGCGACGTTCTGCAAATAAACGCGCACCTTTTAAGCCTTTTGCTCGATGCCGATTATCTGCCCGTCGTTTCATCGCTCGGCGCGGACGACGAAGGCAGTGTTTTCAACATCAACGCCGACACGATCGCCGCCGAAATTGCGATCCAGCTAAAAGCTGAAAAACTGGTTTTGCTTTCGGATGTCAACGGAATTTATCTGAATCAAGACGATGAAACGACCAAACTTTCGCGCCTGACGATTCTCGAAGCCGAAATTTTGATCGAGACCGAACGCGCAACCGGCGGAATGATCCCAAAACTTCAAAGCCTTATGATGCTGCTCAAAAGCGGCGTAAAATCGGCGCATATCATCAGCGGAACTAAAAGAAATGCATTGCTTGCGGAGGTTTTTACCGACGAAGGAACAGGAACAATGTTTGTCGGGGATTAATTATTTTCACCAAATGTTAGATTAATAGTTTTATTTAACACAACTTTGTGTTATCTTGTCTATCAATTAGCTTTATTGGTTTGTTTTTCGTCGGAAAACAACTGACATTTACTTCCAGAACATCAGTCGTTTTCCGATTATGTTTGTAGAACGGGATTTTTTTAGTCGACTAATTCGGAAATTTGTTTGTAAATCCAGGAATAGATTTCTCCGATGCTCGAATCGTCTAAATTTTTATCATCCGAAACGGTCGGACTCGTTGTTCCATTATATAAACCGCCACAATTTTGCGTGCAGGTTTTAGTTCCGGTAGGCATATCACCGTCGGCATAAACCGGAACGGCGAAACATAATATAGCCATCAAAAAGCTAATTTTAAGTAGTTTTTTCATATCTTCTCCAAGTTTTTTTGTATTTTTATAAAGGGGAAGTTTACTAATACATCTAATTGAGGAAGAATTTCAGAAAAAAATATGAATGGCTCCCCAAATCTAGTAAATACATTATCGGAAGCCCAGTCGGCAGAGTCAAAAGGACAATATGAGAAAGCCTTTCAATCCCTCGCACCGTTCTGGGACGGATATTCGCAATTTCCCGGTGCCATCGGACTTTCAGACGCAGAATCTGCCGAACTTTTTTTGAGATTCGGCGGAATTGTCGGTTTTTTGGGGAATTCCCAAAAAATCTCGAATTCGCAGGAAATTTCCAAAAATTTATTGACGCAGGCTCGTCGAAAGTTCATTTCGCTTGCTAATTTTGAAAAGGTTGCCGAATGCGAAAACTATTTGGCAATGGCTTATGCAAGAACCGGCGAATTAACGGAAGCATTTGACTGGCTCAACGAATCCCTTTCAAGAAATCTGCCCGAAAATCATCCGGCTCGAATCAATTCTTACGTCATTGAAACTCTTCTGGATATCGAAGGCGGAAAATATGAAAAAGTCTTGTGTCGTTGTCACGAATTACAGGAAATTTTTGAAGAATATGCTTCCGATTCGGATAACGGCTCTTTTCATAATAATTTAGCAATTGCTCACAAAAATCTCGGCAACACCGACGAGGCTTTAAAACATTTGAAATCGGCACGTGATTTCTTCCAAAAAGCTGATCATAAAATCTATTACGGCGCGGCGGAAAACAATCTCGCGCAATTATGTCATAAAGTCGGACTTTTTGACGAAGCCCACCTTTGTGCCGAAAAAGCCCGAAAGATTTTTGAAGAAATCGGCGACCGAATGCGCGAAGGATATTCACTCGAGACGCAGGCGCAGATCTTTACGGCTGAAGAAAAATTCGAAAAAGCCTTAAAATATGTGGATTCTGCAATTGAACTGCTCAATGGCGGGGAAAGTTATCGAAATTTAGTCCAATCATACCGCACAAAAATCAAAATTTTGCTCGGGCTTAATCGTCTTTCCGAGGCTTTAACGGTCATGACTGCCGCGCATAACATAGCCGCGCTTTATATTTCGCAGGAACTTTCGAGAGAAATTATTGAAGGAACCGCCGATCTGATTCAAGAAAAATTCCCAAATGCCTGATTTTAATAATCTCTTAACGAATTTTGATAGCTGTCAAAATTCCGCCGTGCTTCTTCCATCGAATCGCCGCCGAATTTTTCGCGCAAAGAATTGGCGAGAACAATCGCGAGCATCGCTTCGCCAATCACGCCCGCGGCGGGAACTGCCGTAATGTCCGAGCGTTCAAATGCCGCTAAATCTTCCTTTTTCGTGTCAATATCAACCGAATGCAGGGCTTTGCGAAGCGTCGCAATCGGTTTCAGATAACCGCGCACGCGCAATTCTTCGCCGTTCGTGATCCCGCCTTCGAGCCCGCCGGCGCGGTTTGTTTTTCGCTTAAAATGCTGCGCGTCAAAATAAATTTCGTCGTGAACTTCCGAACCGAATCTTCCCGCGTTGGAAACGCCTTCACCGAGTTCGACCGCCTTGACGGCTTGGATCGACATAAAGGCTTGCGCGATGCGCCCGTCGAGCTTTTCCGCCCAGGAAGTGTGCGAACCCAGACCGACCGGCGCATTTTTAGCAACGACTTCGAAAATTCCGCCGAGCGTGTCGCCGTTTTCTTTGGCTTCGTCGATATGCGCGACCATCGCGCTCTCAATTTCTTTATCGGTGCAGTTTAACGGCGCGTCTTTTTCAATCGCCGAGATTTCATCCCAGGTTTTCTGCAAAGGAATTTCGGGAATATTGCCGAGCTTGATTACGTGACTTTTAATGCAGATCCCGAAATTTTCCAAAAATTGTTTCGCCAGTGCGCCGCACGCGACCCGCGCCGCGGTTTCTCGCGCCGAAGCGCGTTCGAGAATGTCGCGCAAATCGCGTGCGCCGAATTTTTGCCCGCCCGCCAGGTCGGCGTGTCCGGGACGCGGTCGTGAAACAATCCGCGGATTTTTCGGTTCGGTTTCGAGTTTTTCGGACGACATTATTTCCGTCCAATGAACAAAATCGCGGTTTTCAATCAATAAAGTGATCGGCGAACCGAGCGTTTTGCCGTGCCTCACACCCGATAAAAACTCGACTTTATCGGTCTCGATCTTCATCCGACCGCCGCGCCCGTAGCCTTGCTGCCGGCGCCAGAGCTCGTGATTTATCTTTTCGACGTCGATTTCCATTCCGGCTGGTAAGCCTTCGACGATCGCAACCAAGGCTTTGCCGTGCGATTCGCCCGCAGTTGTAAATTTAAAGTTCATAAATAAAAAAGTCTCAAGTTTCAAGTCCTAAGTCGTTAGTTGAGTCAATCCAACCTGGGACTTGGGACTTGGGACTTGGAACGCTTTTGCAAAATCGGTCTGATGACGATCAGAAAAACGCTCAGCAAAATCAAAAGTCCACCGAGAAGTGTTTGAATATCGAGTTTTTCGCCGAAAAAACTTCCGACAAAAACTGCGACCAGCGGCGTCACGAACGAAATCATCATTGCCCGCGTTACATCAATTTTAGACAAAAGCCAGTAATAAAGCCAAAACGCGAGGATCGAACCGACAATCGCCAGATACAGAACGCAGATCACGGCTTGCCACGTCCAACGAAAATTAAACGGATTGCCTTCGGTCGAAATCCCGACCAGCCAGAGCGGCAGATGTCCGATCAGCATCTGTCCGAAAACCAAACTCGCCGGATTGATCGAAAGTCCTTTTGCTTTGGTCAGAACGCTTGCGTAAGCCGCGCCGAATGCGCCGACAACGACCGCCAGACTCCCGAGAAAAGCCATCTGACCGTTAAGAAATAATTGTTCGCGGAAAATCACCGCCACACCCGCCAGACCGAGCAAAATCGAGAAGATCTTTAAACCCGTAATTTGTTCGCCGACATAAATCCGCGCCAGAACCAAACCGAACGCCGGAATTGTTGCCTGCAAAACCGCTGCAAGTCCGGAAGTGATATATTGCTCGCCCCAGAACAGTAATCCGTAATTGAAGAAAAATTGCAGAATTCCCGTGATGAAAATTATTATCCAGATTTTACTCCCCTTCGGAAGTTCGATTTTTTGAATAAAAATGATCGGCAAAATAATCAAACACGCGACCGTGAACCGCAATGCCGCAAAACTGATCGGCGGCAGATCCGCCAATCCGAGCTTGATAAAAATCCAGGTCGTTCCCCAAACAATGCAGAGCAAAAGCCAGACAAGAAGCGGTTTCATACAATAATCAGTGGTCAGTAGTCAGTGGTCAGATTTTTTCCGACCACTGACTACTGACCACTGACCAATCATCTAATTTTTCTCGTAAAAACTCAAATGAGTTTCGCCCTGCTTCAAAATCCGCCAGCGGCGAAGTTCGCCGACCGCGTCGGGCAGAATGTTTTTGGCGTGATGTTCGGCGATAAAAACACCGTCATCGCTGAGCAGTTTTGATTCTTCACCGCCAAACAAGAGAATTACTTTTGAATACTCCTCCATATAAGGCGGGTCGAAAAAAACAATATTCCAACCTTCGGATTTTTCGCCCGAACGGCGCAGGAAATCGTCTGCCGAACTCTGAAAAACTTCGGTCTGGTGTTCGGGAACTTCAAGAAGGTCGAGGTTTTCTTCGATCAAAGCGCAGGCGCGCCGCGATTTATCGACAAACGTGGCAAATTTCGCACCGCGCGAAAGAGCCTCGATGCCGATTGCACCAGTTCCCGCACAGAGATCGAGAAACCGTGTTTCGGAATCTATTTTGGTTTGCAAAACATTGAAGAGCGTTTCGCGCAAACGGTCGGATGTCGGACGCGTTTTATTGCCGGACGGACTTCTGAGAACACGCCCGCGATACGTACCGGAAATTATTCGCATTTTCGGTTAAATTACGAATTATCAATTACGAATTACGAATTATTTGAAGAATTTATTTTTTCATTCGTAATTCGTAATTTGAAATTCGTAATTGAATATTATTTTCGTTCGTAAAAACTCAAGGTCGTTTCTCCCTGAACAACTACGCGAAAGCGTTTCAGCACGCCGATTTTTTCGGGGAAAAACATTTCCGAATGATGTTCAATGACCAGAACCCCGCCGGGTGTGACGGTCGCTCCGCGGCTTAAATATTTCAGAACCTCTTCGTTATTTGCATTATACGGAGGATCAAAATAAACGACGTCCCAATAGCGGCGGCGTTTCCACATTTTTTTGAGAAACGGGGCAACTTCCATTTCAACAACTTCGCCGTGTCCTTCTTTAATTCCGCAAGTCGTTAAGTTCTTCTTGATAAAACTACACATTTTTGCAGAACGTTCGACAAATGTTGAAATGATCGCACCGCGCGAAATTGCTTCGATTCCAACCGTACCGCAGCCGGCGCATAAATCCAAAAATCGTTTAGCACGGATTCGGCGGTAAAGAATCTTAAAAGCGACTTCACGAATACGGCGGGCGGTCGGGCGAACTTTCTGCGAAGTAGTGCTTTGCAAATACTTCCCTTTATGTTTTCCGTCCGTTACCTGCATATCCGAAACAATGCGGATGTTGATCTCTTTTTTCCACGGCGGAACCCTTTTTCCTTTTGGAGCAAAACCTTTTCTTGGTTGAAATCTATCATTTTTGCTAAAGAATTTACCATCTTCCCGTTTAACGAATTTCCCGTCCCGAGGCTGAAAACCTTCAGGTCTCTGAGGTCTATCGCCGCGCGGCTGAAATTTTCGGTCTTGATTTTGATATTTTCCGTATCCGAATGGCTTTTCACCTTCCTTGCGAAAGTTTTTGTTACGGTTAAAAGTAGTTGAAGTGCCTGGTGTTTGTCGTCGGTTTTCCATTTTTTTACGTTTCCTTCACTATAAGAATGAGTTAGCAGACCCTATTTTGGAGCCAAAACTGCCCCTTCGTTTTTAATTTTGCAAATTTTTCAACAAAATCTGCAAAACATTGGTTTCATACAATTTGAAACCAAATTCCTTTTTTAATTTTTATTTATCCCTATGAAAAAATCGTTTTTACAAAAAAATCTAATATGCCAGAAGTCTTATGTAAGACTATAACCTCATTTAGCTAAAAAATTCAATATTTAAATTAAGAAATTTAAGAATGTTTGTCCTAAAACCGTTCACTTTTAGCCGATACCCGCCAAACGAAACCGCGCATCGGCTTTGGCAGTTTCAATAAGTCCCGATGTTTCCTGTGTCAGACGCTTTTGCGTCAGGTAAAATTCGGCTTCTTTCCGGGCTGTTTCCAAGATCTCTAAATCACGGATAATGTTGCCGATTTTGAACGTTTGCACGCCCGATTGCCGCGTTCCCAAAATTTCGCCCTGCCCGCGAATTTCCAAATCCTTTTCGGCGATGCGAAAACCGTCGGTCGTTTCTTCCATAATTCCGAGCCGTTCGCGGGCGACCGCCGTTTTCTTATCGCCCGTCAATAGAACGCAAAACGATTGTTCGGCTCCGCGCCCGACGCGTCCGCGAAGCTGGTGAAGCTGTGACAATCCAAAGCGTTCGGCGTGTTCGATGATCATCAAGCTTGCGTTCGGCACGTCAACACCGACCTCGATCACGGTCGTCGATACCAGAATGTTTAAATTTCCCGCGATAAATTCCTGCATGATCGCTTCTTTTTCGCCCGCCTTCATCTTGCCGTGCAGAAGCCCGACCTTAAAATTCGGAAAGACCTGATCGCGCAACTCTTCAAACATCTTCGTCGCGGCTTTTAAATCCATTTTTTCTGATTCTTCAATCAAAGGATACACGACATAGACTTGTCTGCCAAGATTTATTTCGCGCTCGATTCCTTTGTAAACGCCGTCGCGCTTGTCTTCGCCGACGACGACGGTTTTAATCGGCGTTCGTCCGGGCGGCAGCTCGTCGATCACGGAAACGTCCAAATCGCCGTAAACGGTCATCGCAAGCGAGCGCGGAATCGGTGTCGCGGTCATTACTAAAATGTCGGGATTATAACCGCGGGCGCGAAGTTCGGCACGTTGGAGAACGCCGAAACGATGCTGTTCGTCAACGACCGCGAGTCCCAGTTTTTCAAATTCGACCGCGTCCTGAATAATCGCGTGCGTTCCGATGACCGCGTGAATTTCGCCGTCGGCGACCATCTTCTGAACCTTGCGTTTTTCCGCCGCTTTCAGGCTTCCGGTCAGTAAATCAACGCGGTAAGAAGTTTCGGCAAACAATTTTTTCGCGTTGCGGGCGTGCTGTTCGGCGAGAATTTCGGTCGGAGCCATCAAAGCGGTTTGGTAACCGTTTTCCATCGCCGCAAACATTGCCATAAAAGCGACGATCGTTTTCCCGCTTCCGACATCGCCCTGCACGAGCCGGTTCATCGGCGCGTTTGACTGCATATCGTCGAAAATACGGTCGATCACGCGTTCCTGCGCGCCGGTCAATTTAAATGGCAAAAGCGATTCGATTCTTTCAAAAGTTGTCGGCGAAATTTCGATCACCGTGCCTTTCGGCTCTTTGGTGCGTTCGCCGCGTTTGAGTTGCAAAGCAAACGAAACCCAGAAAAATTCCTCGAAAATAAGACGCAAATGAGCCTTGCTTCGCGCCATCGCGTATTCGGAAATGCTTGCATCTTCGGGCGGAAAATGAATTTCTTTGATTGCCTGAAAACGCGAGATGAGTTGTTGACGTTCGATCAAATCCGGCGGCAATTTATCTGAAACCGATGATTTATCGAGATTTTCGAGCACCGAAAAGACGATCTCGCGCAGGCGTTTTGTTTGAAACTGTCCGAGTTTTCGATAAACGGGAACGTGCCGACCGCTGTGAATCATCGCGAATTCAGGATTTTCCGTGTCTTCTAACAAATCAGCATCGGAATCATCCGATTTGGGATTTGGCATTTCGGATTTCGGATTTGCTTCATCTTCTGCGGAAACCATATTTTTTAGAAGTCCGAAGGTTTCCGTATCTTCAAGATTCGGCAAAATTTCGAGCTCATCGGGTTTGTTCAAACGAAGCGCGAAGGTGTTTTTCCGTCCGTCCCATTCCCATTTGCCGTAAGCGACAAAACGCGTGCCGCGTGAAAAACGCGATTGGTAATAATTGATGATGCGATACGCCATTTTGCCGGAAACGAACCACCAGACGACGACTGGTTTGCGCGTTCGTTCGGCATCGCCCGCCGTGATCTCAAAAATATAGAGCGGCGGAGCTTTCGGACCGCGATTTTTGCCGACCTTGAAACCGCCCGAAACGCGCACGTAAAGCTCGACCGAGGCTTCGGTGTCGGTAATCAGTTCATCGATCTGGATAAAATTCGAGCGGTCTTCATAACGCATCGGAAAATAGTTCAAAAGGTCTTCGACCGTGGTTTCCGACAGGTCGTTTTTATAAGCGAAACCCGCGACCGCCATTGCCAATTTACGCGCCATCGCGCTTGATAAATTGGTAATATCAAATTTATGAAGTTCAATTAAAGGTGTCGTCAGGGAAATTTTCATTCGTTACCGATTTTACCATAAAATATTAACGCTAAAACCATTTATTTAATGCTTTTCGTCTGAATAAAGAATAAAAATTCTTCCAATAAAGATTCTTTTGAGCTAATATCAGATTGGTCTTTTCATAAAAACATCCGAGCATTCAAATTTTAATTTATTCCCGGCAAAAATATGGAAGAATTTGATGACAAAATTGCCCAACTTCAGGCGAGATTGGAAAATCTTGTCAGAACGCAGATCAGTTTTCAGCAGGAAATAACCCAAATCCGCAGCGAATTGAATTTCCTTCGCGGTGGTCAGCCGCCACAAAACGAACCACAACAAACGCCGAGAAAACCATCCGTCAGGGAATACGTTCCGCCGCCGCGAAACGAACCGCCGCCGATCAAACGGGAAACAAATCAGCAAACAAACCAGGAAACGAAAACACCGAATTTCGGGTATTCAAATAACACAAAAAGCGAAAAACCGCCTTTTGAAAACACGGTTCGACCGTTTCCGACCGCGCCGAAAGTAAAATCCGAGATCGAAAAATTTATCGGCGAAAATCTGATCAGCAAGATCGGGATCGTGATTCTGGTGATCGGCGTTGCGATCGGCGCGAAATATGCGATCGACAAAAATCTGATCAGTCCGGCGACCCGCATATTTTTAGGTTATCTTTTTGGATTCGGACTCCTTGGCTTGGCTCTCAAATTAAAAGCAAAATATCTGAATTTCAGTGCCGTGCTGCTGAGCGGCGCAATGGCGATAATGTATTTCATCACATATTTTGCCTACAGTCTCTACGGGCTTTTTTCGCAATCGGCGGCTTTTGCCTTGATGATATTTTTTACGGTTTTCACGGTCGTTGCCGCGATCAATTACAGCCGTCAGATCATCGCGCATCTCGGCCTCGTCGGCGCGTATGCCGTGCCGTTTCTGCTCAGCGATAATTCGGGAAATTATGCTTTCTTGTTCGCTTATATCACGATTATTAACGGCGGAATTCTCGCGATTTCGCTCAAAAAATACTGGAAGCCGCTTTTTTATACATCGTTCGTTTTTACATGGGTGATTTTTTACGGCTGGTATCTGACCTCCTTTAAATCTGCCGAACATTTTAATCTTGCGTTTTTGTTTCTGACCATCTTTTTTCTGATTTTTTATGTGACGTTTATCGCTTATAAGGTAATCACCGATGAAAATATCGCGCTCGAAAATGTCACGCTGGTTCTGAGCAATTCGTTTATTTTCTATGGTTTGGGTTTTTCGCTGCTTGATCACCAGCCGGGTTTTGAAAATTATCTCGGGATGTTCACGGTCGCAAACGCGGCGATTCATTTTGCATTTGCTTTTACGATCAGCCGTCTGAAACTCTTCCCGACCGATCTGGTTTATCTTTTGACCGCGCTGATCATCACCTTTGCGACGATCGCGATTCCCGTACAGCTCGACGGCAACCGCGTGACGCTGATCTGGACGGTCGAAGCCGCAATTCTTTTCTGGATCGGACGCACGAAAGAGATCCCGATCTTCCAATACTTTTCCTTCCCGCTGATGATTTTGGCTTTCACCAGCCTGCTTCAGGATTGGTTAATCGTCGAGCAATCACGCGGCTTTGGGCAAAATCTTTCCGAACAATTGCCGCTATTGAACGGAAATTTTGTGACCTCGCTATTGTTTGCAATTGCTTTCGGATTTATTTTTTATACGAATAAAGACGAGCGATCCGAAAGCGTTCTCGATGAAACTCTCAGAAAACCTTTCGGCTACATTATCGCGGCGATCGGTCTCGGCGTGCTTTACAACTGTTTCCGTATCGAAATCGCTAATTATTTTGCTTATTTAACGGTAAAAACCGCGCTTCCGAAGACGATTCCGCCAAACATCGAAATGCAAAGATATGTCGACAAAGACCTCGAATTTTTCAATGTCGTCTGGCAGATAAATTACACGATGCTCTTTCTTTCGGTGCTTTCATTTATCAATATCAAAAGGTTTAAGAATTTCGTGCTGGCTTATGCCAATCTTTACCTGAATGCCTTTGCGCTCTTTATTTTCCTGACCGCCGGTTTATATTTTCTCTCCGAATTGCGCGAAAGTTATTTGATCGGGGCGGAACCGCAATATTTTGTTCACGGTTCGTTTAATGTCTTGATCCGTTATATTTCCTACGCTTTTTGCGCCCTTTTGCTTTTTGCCTGCTACCGTTACATCAAACAGAAATTTTTACTCGAAAAACTCGCCGAAGACCAGCTTATCCTCGCTTTTGATTTCGTCTTTTACATCTCGATTTTGATTATTGCGAGCAGTGAACTGCTGAATCTGATGAACATTTTCGGTTACCGCGATTCTTACAAGCTCGGTTTGAGCATTTTGTGGGGCATCTACGCGCTCGGTTTGATCGTTCTGGGGATTTACGGGCATAAAAAACATCTGCGGATCGGCGCAATCGTACTGTTTGCGCTGACGCTTGCAAAAATTTTCTTTTACGACATCGCCGATCTCAACACGATCTCGAAAACAATCGTTTTCGTGTCATTGGGAATTCTGATGCTGATCGTTTCGTTTCTTTACAACAAATATAAATCGCTTATTTTTGACACGACCGAGAGTTAAAGCTGACAGAACTTATTGCGGCAGCAGATTTTCCGCGAACGCGCCGATCTTTTCGATAAATTCGTCGGAATTTTCATCCATAATCAGCGTCAGACGCGCGATTTCGGCGACGATCGCCGAGCCGACCACCGCCGCGTCGGCGTATTTCCAGGTATCCTCGACTTGTGAAGCGTTTGAAATTCCGAACCCGACGGCGATCGGCAAATCCGTAGATTTTCTTAAACGGCTGACCAGATTTTCCGCGTCGCTACTCAAAGCCGTGCGCGCTCCGGTCACGCCGGCACGCGACACGGCATAAACAAAACCACTCGCCTGAGCGCAGATCTTTTGCAGACGTTCATCGCTCGAAGTCGGCGCGGCAAGCATTATCAAAGACAAATCTTTCGCCGCCAGAATCGAGCGAAAATCTTCGGCTTCTTCGGGCACGAGATCCGTCACCAAAATTCCGTCAATTCCCGCTTCGACGGCTTTTTCGGCAAAATTTTCCAGACCGAACTGCAGGATCGGGTTGAAATAGCTGAAAAGAATGATCGGAGCCCCGCAGTTTTCGCGGCGGACTTCTGCGACAATATCCAGGATCGCTCCGACCGAGATCGGATTTTTCAAAGCACGTTCCGCCGCCGCCTGAATCGTCACGCCGTCGGCGACCGGATCGCTGAACGGCACGCCCAGTTCGATAATGCTCGCGCCGCGGCGGGCAAGTTCGAGAATGAAACCTTTCGTCGCCTGCAAATGCGGATCGCCCGCGACGATAAATGGAATAAAGCCGCCGCGTTTTTCGGCTTGCAGTTCGTTAAACTTCTCCGTGATTCGATTCGCCATAAATTTTTTGATCAACGTAAAAGTTAATATTTAATCACGACTCGGCATTAAATACCACGAACATAAATTTTAATTTCCGACGCATCATAAAATAAATAAACTGCACAAAAATAAATCAACCTCTGTATCATAAACATACAATCCCGTTTAATAATCGCCTATATTTCTTTGTGGCACCGCATTTGCAACCATTTAATTTACATAAAGCAAAAAATAATTTTATTTTTGCAATTTATAAATTTTAACGAGAGGAGATTTGGAAAGATGAAAAAACTTATTTGGGCATTTGTCATGGCGACTTTGATGATCGGATTAATTCCGGCAATTCTTCCGATGGAAGCATCAGCGCAGGGCAGCTATTACGTCAGAAAGGTTAGAGACCGCAATGGTCGTGTACGCTACGTTCGCGTTGCAAAACCGAGTTATTATCGCCGTCACCGCAATCGCATTAACATGGCGGTCGGGACA
>DATLOR010000188.1:0-11603 GCA_035536135.1 Pyrinomonadaceae bacterium
GAATCCGGAATCGCGCCGCTTCCGACGGCTTCAATAATCGCGGTCATATTCGAACCGCGCCCTGAAATTAAAATGCCTAATCTCATTGAATTATTTGCACTCAAACTTATTTAGCTTTTTGTCCCATTTTACAGAACAGGCTTTTCGGGAACCATCGTCGGAAAAAGTCGAAACATAAAAATAGCCGCTTGCCCTGTTTACAGTCGTTTTTGATAAATCTGCATTGTGGTAAAGCCAATTTACATCGTATTTATTTTTTGTATTTTTCACAGGACTGAAAATTACTAAACCAAATCTGTCGTTTCCGTCTTTTGTTGTATCAACAACTATTGCCGCTAAATGATCGTCTTCGATTCGTTTTCCGAAGTTTAAATCTCCCCAAATATATTCATATGGAACAATAGGTGATTTGCCTTGTCCCGGAAGTTGGGATTTTGCCGCTTCGGAAAACTTCATATCGAAAGGTTGTGCTAAACGATATTTACCGTCAGCGACAAAATTTTTCCAAACAGTTTTTATATTTTCGTCAATTTTGTCATTAGATTTTATTCCCGTAAATTTAATAGGTTCTGTGAAAACAACTTCCTGTTTATTTTGAGAATTTGATTCTGATTCAGCCTCTCTCGACGGCTCTTTAGTTTGGGTATTCGCAGAATTACAAGAGAAACTAAAAATCAACCCTGAAATTATGACAATTTTTATTAAGTCTTTGAGCATCTGTTTTATCTCATAATAACTTCCTTATTTCCTTCAACGACGCGCCCGATCTCAAAGCATTCGCCCAAATTTTCCTTCAAAAACTCTTTATCTTCCTCGGCACAAATAACGATCATTCCGATGCCCATATTGAAGGTGCGGAACATTTCCGCGTCGGCGACGTTGCCTAAACTCTGCATCAAGCCGTAGATCGGAAGTTCGTTCCACGTTCCGCGATTTATTTCGACTGCCACGCCATCGGGCAGGATTCGCGGAATATTTTCGAGAAATCCGCCGCCGGTGATGTGAACCAGACCTCTGATGCGCCCCGAATCGAGCAGATTTTCGAGCGGTTTTAAGAAGCTCGTGTGTTTTTCCAAAAGTGCTTCGCCGATGGTTTTGCCGAGTTCTTCGATGTATGTATCCACTTCGTAACCGCCGACTTCAAAAAATAATTTTCGCGCGAGGCTATAGCCGTTCGTCTGCAAACCTTTTGACGGCAAGCCTAAAACCGCGTCGCCCGGTTTGATCGATTTTCCGTCGATCACTTTTGATTTATCGACCACGCCGACGATAAAACCCGCCAGATCGTATTCGCCGTCGGCGTAAAAACCGGGCATTTCCGCCGTTTCGCCGCCGAGGAGAACACAGCCGTTTTCCTTGCACGCGATCGAAATTCCTTCGACGACCGAAGCCGTGACGTCGGGCGAGAGCACGCCGGTCGCAAAGTAATCGAGAAAGAAAAGCGGTCGCGCACCCTGCACGAGAATGTCGTTAACGCAGTGATTAACGAGGTCCTGCCCGATCGTGTCGTGAATTCCCGTGTCGAACGCGATCTTTAATTTCGTGCCGACGCCGTCCGCCGAAGCGACCAGAATCGGTTCCGCCATATCGGGAAATGCGCCCGAAAACATCCCGCCGAAGCTCCCGATTTCGGTCAAAGTCCGCTCGTTAAAAGTGTTTCTGGCAAAGTTTCTGATCTTTGCCACCGCTAAATTCGCGTTATCGATCGAAACGCCCGCATCCGAATATGAAATTGAATCTGACATAAGTTTTTGAAAACTTGAATTATAGACTTTTTAGGGTAATTTAACCAAAAAGAGAGGAAGAAAAGAGAATGAATTCAGCTTTCGGAATAGCTGATAACGAATAACTGATAACTGATAATTTAGAACCGCAGATTATTATCAGCTATCAGTTATTCCGAAATAAGGTAAATTTACCGGAATTTATCTGTTTATTTATCAGGTTAAACGCTAGACATTTTGATTTGAAACTCACGCGCCAAAAGTGCGTTAAACTCAACTTTCGAATTAACTTCTGTTTCGCTTTTTGCGCCGTTTCGTGTTTCGATGAATTTTTTATCCGTCAAAGTTTTGCGACCGTTTTCAAGCATTAACGAACAAACTTTCCCTCGCGTAAAATGCGATTCGGGCGAGGTTTGATGAAAATTGCACATCTCCGTAAATTCCGCCAAATCACGCGGCTTAGCTTTGAAAATATATTCACTTTTCCACCCATCGCCGTCTTTTTTGGCGACTTCAAAATATTCGTCCGTGTGTTTTCTGATTAAAAACGTGCCGTTTTCGTCCTTCTGTTCAATATCTGATACAAAATTCAAAGGCTCGGCGGTAAAATCTCCGAAACCGACATCGACCAGAAAATCCGTGCCGTCAATGCGCGTCAAAATCGCCATATGGTCGTATTCCGCGCTGAAACCGCCTTTGCCGTCGGCAACCCGCGCCGAAACCATTTTGCTCGGAAACCCGAGTTCGTTTAAAAATTGGCAAAACAAACCGTTTAATTCATAACAAAATCCGCCGCGTTTTTCTTCAACGATTT
The DNA here is from genome assembly GCA_035536135.1 of Pyrinomonadaceae bacterium. Taxonomy (GTDB): domain Bacteria; phylum Acidobacteriota; class Blastocatellia; order Pyrinomonadales; family Pyrinomonadaceae; genus JAFDVJ01. The sequence goes on from DATLOR010000188.1 coordinate 2,539, forward strand.
TTTGATAAAACTTCGCCGTGTCCAATAAAATCGGGCGTTTCCAGTGAATGTCGAGATTTTCGAACGGAACATTCAAAAGATGCTGTTTTTGCAGAAATCTCAGGCTTTCGGCGTTTGCCGTAATGTCTGAACTTTCAATTCCAATACGTCGCAGATATTTTTCCGTGTCCATAAAAAGAATTATCCAAAATTACTGCTGACAGGCAAAACGGCGTATTTCGCTTGACGAAATTTTCGGGAAAAATTACTCTAAAATGTTTTGTCTGCGGGCAAAACCGCAACTTACTATATGAAACTTCGCATTCTATATCACGGAAATTGTTTTGACGGCGTTTCGTCCGCCGCGTTTTTTACCAAATTTTACCGCGCAAAGATCAACCCGAACGCCGAGATTTTCTACACGCCGACGATGCACCGCGCCGGCAACGCCTTTGACGAAAATCAGTTTGACGGCGACGAAAACGCGATCGTCGATTTCAAATATTCGCCCGACCCGCGCCTGACGTGGTGGTTCGACCATCATCAATCGGCTTTTTTATCGAAATCCGACGAAGAAAATTTTCTCGCCGATACATCGGGCAAAAAATTTCTCGACACGCAGAGCAAATCGTGCTGTGAATGCATTGCGCGTATTGCCAAGGAAAAGTTCGATTTTGAAGACGAATCGCTTGCCGAATTGATCCGCTGGGCGCATATCATTGACGGCGCGCTTTACGAATCACCGGCGCAATGCGTCGAATTGCGTTCAAGCGCGCTCAAATTGATGCAGGTCATCGAGGGCGAAAAAGACCCGGCTTTTGTCGAAAGGATCATCAAATCCCTGACCGAAAAATCGCTCGACGAAATTCTCGAAAGCTCGGAAATTCAGGCGAAATTACAGCCGATTCTCGATCGCCACTGGAGCACGGTCGAACTGATCAAAGAACGGGCAATTTACCGTAAAGGCGTCGTCAGTTTCGATCTGACCGACGGCGAAATCGACGGTTACAATAAATTCATTCCGTATTATTTTTACCCGCAAACCACCTATAACGTCTCGCTGACGCGCAGCACTTTCCGCACGAAAATCTCGGTCGGTTCAAATCCCTGGTCGCCGCGTCCGCGTCTGCACAACATCGCCGAGATCTGCGAAAGATACGGCGGCGGTGGACACGCGGTCGTCGGCGCGGTTTCCTTAAAACCCGAAGATCTGGAACTCGGCAAGCGTTATATGAAGGAAATCATCGAAATTTTACAGTTCGACGAAGACTGATTCGATTTGGGATTTCGGATTTCGGATTTTTAGCTAATCAATCAACTTTTTAAGTTAAATTTGGTTAGCTTTTTTTCTTTAAATATTCATTTCAATCCCAAATCCCAAATCCCAAATCCCAAATTGAAATAGTCCAAAATCTTATTGACTTCAATTGGCGTGGCGTTTAGCATTTTTGTTAGGTTTTTATTTAATCATTTGGAGCACTATCAATGAGTTTTACTTTAATGGATTCGAGTTCGGAAAACTTTGAGTTTCAGGCAAACGTATGGAATTGGAAGACGGCGCTCGAAATTATCAAAAGTTTCGATATTTTGAGCGAAGGCAAATTGCGGCAGATGGCGTATAACGCAACCGGCGTGAAATTGGAAAAGGACGAAGCGCATATCATCGGCGAAAAAATTCGCGACGAGATTCTGCCGAAATTAGAGCCGAATAAACGCATCTTTGCCGATTTGTCGATCACCGATGCGCAGGACGACGGAACGCTTTACCGCGATGAAGACGAACAGTGGAAAAATTATTCGGCAAGCCACGACTGGCTCAAGGATTTTTCCGAGTTTTGTCTGAAATCAAAAGGTTTTCAGGTTTTTTAAGCAAAAAACGGCATCAAAGAAAAATGGAATATTTGCGAGAGAATTGGGGTAACGTTTTAATTCTGACCATTTTTGCCACTGTTCACGGCTACATCGGCGCGTGGCTTGCCGTGCGGATGCTTTTTCGCCCGCGCAAACCCGTCAAAGTTCTCGGCATCACGATCTTTCCGCAGGGAATGGTGCCGCGCCACCGCGAACGACTCGCGACGGCGATCGGCAAAGCCGTCGGCGAAGAACTGGTTTCGCAGGAAACGATCGTCGAAGAGCTTTTCGGCAAGGAGTTTCTGCGGAAAAAGATCCAGGGCGTGGTTGATTCGTACACCGAAGATTTGATCTCGCAAAATTACCCGTCGCTGATCGAAGCCTTGCCCGCGAATGTCCGCGAACCTGTTTTAGATGCGATCTCGACTTTGCAGTTAAAGATCGCCGAACATATCAATGCAGTTCTGAAAAGTGAAGAAACCATCGAAACTATTCAGGGTTTTGTCGAACGCCGCGTTGACGAAGTTCTTTCGCAGAGGGTTTCCGAAGTTGTTGACGATGAAACCTTTAATAAAATTCTGGCGTTTCTCGAAGACCGCATTCGTTCGATCATCAAGCAGCCCGCCCTTGAACAGAAAGTCAGGGATTTTATCAGCCGCCGCGTTGACGATCTGGCAAACGCCGAAACGCCGCTCGGAAATTTATTTACCGACGATGCGATCGCGCTCTTAAAGGAAAAAGCCGGTGAGCAGATTCAGCCGATCATTCATCAAATTTCGCAGCTGGCGACCGCCGAACGCACGCTCAACCAAATTTCTTCGCTCGTCAAACATGAAGTTCACGAATACTACGAAGGTTTGCCGTTCTTTAAAAAAATCTTCGTTTCGCGCGAAAATCTGCTTAAAGAAGTCGATGATCTGGTCAATGACGGACTGCCGAAACGGGTCGAAGAAACGCTGCGCGGCGATTTTTTTGCCGCCGAAGCGAAGAATTTTCTGAACACGACGATCGACAACACGATGGCGCGTCCGCTTCCCGATCTGATCGGAAAAATCGCGCCCGAACAGCTCGAACGGCTCAAGGCGCAAATCTCGAAAAATGTTCTCGCGCTGCTTCAGGGCGACGAAATGACGACTTCCGTTTCGGCTTATTTGAGCGACACGCTGCATAAAATCCGCCCGCACAGCATCGATGCGATTTTACAGACCGTTCACCCCGAAGCCGAAGAAAAGCTCAAGAAAATGCTCTCGAAAGGTCTTTTGAGCATTCTTTCGCGCGGCGAGACGACGAACATCATCAATTCCGTTTTATCGAACCAGATCGAAGGCTTTCTGGCGCGTCCGATCGGCAGGCTCGCCGATCATATTTCCGAAGAACAAGTCCGCCGCACCGGAAAAACTTTGACCGAAACGATCATTTCAGCAGCGAAGGAAAAACTGCCCGAAGCGATCAGAGAATTCGATGTCGGCGGCGTCGTGCGCGAAAAGATCAACAATTACCCGGTCGAAAAACTCGAATCGCTGATTATGTCGGTCGCTAAAGAACACTTGCGGACGATCGAGCTTTTCGGTGCGCTTTTCGGTTTGATTATCGGTATTGTGCAGACATTTATTGCGTACTCAAATTATACAGGTCTTTTTTCTAAATTACTTAAAATGTTTGGAGGTTAATTATGAAAAAAAAAGTGTTCCTGATCTTTATTTTATTAACCGCTTTAGCTTCGGGCTGCAAGATTACAAATATCGGCGGCATCAAAGGCTCGGGAAACATTAAAACCGAACCGCGCAGCGTGTCGGGCTTTAAAGCAATACAAGCCGAAAACGCGGTCGAGCTTGAAATTACCGTTCAAAAAGATTTCAGTCTGACGGTTGAAGCCGACGACAATCTGCTCGATCAAATAAAAACCGAGGTCAGCGGCAATACCCTAAAGATCTCGACCAAAAACAGTATTACTGCCAAAAACAAAATTAAAATCAAAATTTCGCTGCCCGAACTTACTGATTTAGACGTTTCGGGCGCGTCAACCGCCAATATTTCCGGGGTTAAAACCGATTCATTGAAATTAAATGCGAGCGGCGCGTCAAGAATCAAAGTTGACGGTGAAGTGAAATCTCTCGAAGCAGTTGCGAGCGGCGCCAGCGGAATTGACGCGGAAAATCTGAAAACTGAAAACGCGAAAGCCGATTCTTCCGGCGCAAGCCATGTCACCGTTTCACCGACCGGCGATTTAGATGCCGAGGCTTCGGGCGCAAGCTCGGTGACCTACACGGTCGAGCCGAAAAGCATCAAGCAAAACGCGTCGGGCGCAAGCACGATTAAGAAAAAATAATTTTTTTGCGAACTTTTTCTAAAGTAATTCCGTTTTCCTTTTCGACATAACTTTTCTTTCTTGGAGGAATCAATGAAAAAAATCGGAATTATTATTTTTATAGTCGCATTAATCTTAGGCGTGACGTTTGCCAATCTCTTTTCGTGGGGCAAGGCTTCGGCACGAATTTTTAATTTTTCAGTCAACTTTGGCGGAATTCAGGGTTCAGGCAATAAACAAACCGAAAAACGCAGCGCGGCGGATTTTAACGCGATCGAAGTCGGCGGCATTTTCGAGGTCGAAGTAGTTGCGCAAAAAGAGTTCAGCGTCGAAGTCGAAGCGGACGACAATCTTTTGCAATACATCAAAACGGAAGTCAAAGGAAATACTTTGGAAATTTCGACCGACAAGCGAATTTCGCCGAAAGGACCGGTTCGCATTCGCATCAGTGCGCCGAACATCGAAAATTTAGATATTTCGGGTGTGTCGAAAGTTTCTTTGACAAATGTGAAGAACGATTCGCTGAAAGTTGAAGCGAGTGGCGCGTCGAAGATCAAGGTTGACGGCGAAACCGGAAATCTCGAAGTTGAGCTGAGCGGTGCGAGCCGTCTCGATGCGGAAAACTTGAAAGCGGAAAACGTCAGCGTTGACGGAAGCGGCGCCAGCAACGCGAGCGTTAATGTTTCGGGCGATCTGAAAGCCGATCTCTCGGGTGCGAGTAAAGTGACCTATACGGGCAATCCGAAGAATCTCGAAAAATCAACCTCGGGCGCGAGTTCGGTCAAAGGAAAATAAATTCTTTTCAATTAATCTCCGAAAGGCGAGGATTTTTAAGTCCTTGCCTTTTTTATGTTTCGACTGCCTTTGTCTGAATTCCCGCTAAATTTCCCTCCGCGTCAAGACCGACGAAATAAATCTCAACTTCAATTTGTCCAACCTTAAAAACCTTTAAATCCGTCAGATTCTTTTCCAGTAAAGTTTTGAGCGCGGCAAACTTTTCGGCGGTCGCTTTTTCTTCATCGCCGAACCAATCCTGAATCGTGATAAAACGCGCGAGCATTTCATCAAAACCGCGTTCCTCAACCGGCGTGTCAGGTGTTTTGCCAATTTGAGCCAGAAGATTTTCTTTTGTCACCGCGTCGGCTTTACTTCCGGTGAACGGAAAAATTTCCGCGTCGGTTTCGCTGATATACCACAAACCGCTCGCGGCGGTTTTTATCTGCTGTGTTAAATTGACTTTCGGCTTTTCCGCGCCTTCGGAAACCATCATTTTTTTTCTTTTTCTCGCCATAATTTTTCTGCTCCGAAATAAGACAAAACAAGTCTAACTTGAGACGTAAATCTTGCCAAGTTGCTGTTGGAAAAAGGCTTTAACAGACAAAAAATATTTCTCGAAAAAACCTGTGGAAAACACTTGCGTTTGATTTTTTTTTATGTTAGTCTAAGTGCCGTTTCCGATAATAAAAAAACTTGTAAATTATTGAAAACATTAGACTTAAAGTTTTACTTTAACTTTTAAGCAGCTTTCCACAAGCCTGTGGAAATCTCTGTGGAAAACTTTTACAAAGATGAATTTAGATGCCCTCAAAGTTCATACGCTATAAAGGTTTTCGGGGAATTCAGAGAAGTAGTTAATGAAAAATCTCAGCATTTAGTTTTTGAGTGTTTTTTGCTTAAAAGTTTCACCAAAGAATTAACAAAAAAATTGCCCGGAGAGGAGCTATGGAAACTTCGTTGGAAAATAGAAATGTCTGGAACAACATCCTTCAATCGGTCGAAAAGCGTCTGAATAAACAAATTTTTGACGCATGGTTTCGCCCGATTCAGTTTGACGGCTGTGATGAGCAGGAAAGAATTGTCCATCTCAGAGCGAGCCAGGTCAACAAAGATTGGGTCAGCACATATTATTCCGAGATGATCAATCAGACCTTAAAAGAATTAAATTTGCCGAGCTATCGTCTCGATTGGAAAATTGAAGAAACCGAAATGCAGGAGGAATTCGCGGACGATGACGACGCGGAATTTTTCTTTGAACGGCAGACATCTTTTTCAAGCGCGGCTGCTGCCAGCGGGCATATTTTAGACAAACCGAAACCCGAAGTTTTGATCAAAAACGGTTCGACAAATTTTGTTGACATCGAACCGATCGAAAATTCGCTCAATCCGAAATACACGTTCGATAAATTTGTCGTCGGCGCGTGCAATCAATTTGCGCACGCGGCAAGTCTGGGCGCGGCTGAATCGCCGGGCAAAACTTACAATCCTTTATTTATATACGGCGGCGTCGGACTCGGAAAAACACATCTGATGCACGCCATCGGGCATTCGATAAAAGAAAGAAACCGCCATCTGCGTGTCGCATATATCACGTCCGAAAAGTTTATGAACGAATTGATCAACGCGATTCGTTACGACAAAACGCAGACCTTCCGCGAAAAATATCGTTCGATCGATGTTCTTTTAATGGACGACGTACAGTTTATGGCGGGCAAGGAACGCACGCAGGAAGAATTTTTCCATACGTTCAACGCGCTGCATAACGACCAGAAACAAATCGTGATCAGTTCGGATTGCCCGCCGCGTGAGATACCGACATTGGAAGAACGCCTGCATTCACGTTTCGAATGGGGCTTGATCGCCGACATCGAACCGCCTGACTTAGAAACAAAGGTCGCGATTCTGAAACGTAAAGCCGATCTCGACGGCGTCGGACTGCCGGACGACATCGCGTTTTTTATCGCCAGCAAAGTCCGCAGCAACATCCGCGAGCTCGAAGGTTCGCTCGTGCGTCTCGTCGCGATTTCTTCCCTTCGCGGTGTGCCGATCTCGAAAATGCTCGCGCAGGACGCGATGCGGAATGTGATCGATAACGAGCAGCCCGAAGGCATCACGATGGATCGGATCGCCCGGACGGTTGCCGCGCACTACAAACTTTCGATGGAAGAGCTGAAATCGAAAAACAATTCGCGCCAGATCGCCGTGCCGCGGCAGGTCGCGATGTATCTATGTAAGAGATTAACGAAGCATAGTTTTCCCGAGATCGGACGCGAGTATGGCGGCAAACATCATACGACCGTAATGCACTCGGTTGAGAAAATTGATGCGCTGGTTAAGGATGACAGAAATTTCCACAGGGTCATCAGCGAGCTAATTGATACTCTTTGCAGTTAGTTAGCTCTGAAAGAAAAAAGATTTGTGGAATTATTTCCACAGGAGAAAGCGAAAACCTGTTTTGATATTGGTTTTAGAATCAGTATTTAAACAAAGTTTTCCACTTTTCCACAGGCTGAGGAAAAAACTGCCTGTGGAAATTGTGGAAAACCTATTCCTTTGTCTTTTTTTTCCACAGGTTAAAAGTTTTCCACAGAGTTTTCCACACGCCCTGTGGACGCGTAAGTTTAATCATTTCATCAATAAAGTCGGTTTTCCACTTTTCCACAAGCCCTACTACTACTACTATTAAATATATATAAGTTTTAATTTATTAGAATTAGTAAAAAGCGACGAGAATTGAAAGTAAAACTTGAAGTAAAAAAAGACAAAAATAAAACTTGGATTGAGATTGTATAAGAATAGAATTAGACCTAAAATATCCTAAATAAAAATATCAAACGAAGCGAAGCGTAAAAAGTGAGGAATAATTAAATATGGAATTTGTAATCAAGCAAAGCGTGCTGAAGGAAGAACTCGGATTTGTTCAGGGGATCGTTGAAAAGAAATCGACAATTCCCGTCCTGTCGAATATTTTGATCGAATCGGTCGGCGAAAGCACGATCCGCATTGTCGGAACGGATCTGGATGTCACGATCCGCTGCGAAGCCGGAGCCGAGATCAAACAAGCCGGCGCGATGTGCATACAGGCGCGGAAACTTTTCGACATCGTTCGTCTGCTCGATTCGGGCGACGTTCATTTTACGAAGGAAGAAAATGAATGGGTCAAGATGTCGTGCGGCAAATCCAAATTTCGCCTCGCCGGCGTCAACCGCGACCAGTTTCCCGAAGTTCCCTCTTTCAAGAGCGCGCCGTTAAAACTCTCGGCGGAGATTTTCAATCACTTTATCAGCAACACGGCTTTTGCGATTACGAACGAGCAGTCGCGCTTCACGCTTTCGGGCGCGAAATTTATGATCGACAACGGCACGGCGCGGATGGTCACGACCGACGGTCACCGCCTCGCGTTCATTCAAAAATATCTGGGCGAAGGCGTGACGGAAACAATGGACGCGCTGATTCCGAAAAAGGCTCTGATGGAATTGGTGAAAATCTCGCGCGATGCGTCGGGCGAGATCAGCTTCGGCGAAGACCCGAATCACATCTATTTCGAGGTTGACGGACGCCTGCTGATCACGCGCAAACTTTCGGGCAATTTCCCGAACTACGAAATGGTCATCCCGAAGGACAACGACAAGGTCGTCACGTTTGAATCCGACGAGATGAAAAACGCCCTGCGCCGCGTTTCCCTGATGGCTGACGAACGCACCCGCTCGGTGAAGATCACGATCCGCACCGGCGAGATCGAGATCGGCGCGCAAAGCTCCGAAGAAGGCGAAGCGAGCGAAAAGGTCGCGGCGGAATACAACGGCGAAGAAATCCAGATCGGTTTCAACTCGCAGTACCTGCAAGAGTTCTTAAACGTCGTGGGAGCAGGCGACACCGCCGAAGCAGCCTCCGAGCAGGAAACCGACGGCGAGACGGTCAGAGTCAAAGAGACGGGCGGCAAACCGCGTATCTCGTTCGAGTTCAAGGACGGCAACGCCCAAACCCAAATGCGCGTCGCCGGCGATTCGAGCTACGACTACAAATATATCGTCATGCCTCTGCGGATATGATGAAATTAGATGTCTTTAATTACTAATCTTTAATAATGCCAAATAATATTGTCCGGACAATATTATTTGGCATTATTAAAGATTAGTAATTAAAGACA
>DATLOR010000189.1:0-2608 GCA_035536135.1 Pyrinomonadaceae bacterium
TCCGTTTTTCCGTCGCCGTCATAGTCGGCGGCGCACGGTCGGTCGCTGGCGATACCGAACGGGAAAGCGACATAAGAGTTATCCGCGCTCCTAAAAAGATGCCAGACGCCGTCCGTCGGGCGATAAACGGCAAGATCACCCATTCCGTCGCCGTCAAAATCCCCCAGAAGCGGTTTGTCGCCGTTTTGTCCGAATGCGGCGGCGGCAAATTGATTACCGAGACTTCTCAGCTCATACCAAACGCCGTCCGAGGGGCGCCAGACGGCAATGTCGGCGCGTCCGTCGCCGTCAAAATCATTCGGAATCGGAATATCGCCGCTCAAACCGAATCGGACGGATGTGACCGAACCGTTAAAACTGTTCAGAATCCACCAAACACCGTCGCGGAAAACCGCCGGATCCGTTTTGTTGTCGCCGTCAAAATCGGCGGGTGCTAAACGGTCGCCGCTCAAACCCCAGTTGATCGAATAGTTTGCTCCGTTCGATGTTAAAGTTGCGTTCCAGCTGCCGTTTGACGGACGGAATGATGAAACCTCGCTGCGCCCGTCGCCGTCGAAATCGAAATTTGCACGATTAATCCGCGTGATCACGACATCGTTGCCGTCGCCGCCCACATAACTGATGCGAAATGCCGTGTTCAACGCGCCGCTGAAAACCGCGCCTTCGGGAGCATTGAGAAATGTGCCGTTGATCGCGTCCGTACCGTCGTTTTTCAAAATCGTGAACGCGTCGCCGATTGCCGGACGAAATCCGCCCCACGGGATCGGCGCGAGCCGCGCATTGTTTAAATTAACCGTTCCCGTCACGTTCAGTTGGTCGTGCCCGTTTGCGCCGGGCGAAGTTCCGCCGATCTTGACGGCGTAATTTCCGTTCGCGGTAAAGTTGAGATTACCAGTATTCAAAATGCCGGTCGGAGAAGTCAGAGTGCCCGCACTGATCGCGCCTTGCGTGACATTGACCGTGCCGACCGTTCCGGTTCCGCCGAAACCGCTGATGCCGAGCGTTCCCGTCGTGATATTCGGATTATTGACCGTCACCGAACTGTTCGGAATATTCGCGTCCACGACAAAAACGCCGTTATTGACGGTGATCGCGCCGTTATAACCACTTGACGAAGCAATCAGCGAGGCACCTGCACCGTTTTTGACAAGCGCGCCCGCACCCGAAATCAGACCGACACCGAAACTTCCCGCGCCGTCGAGCGTCAGACCTGCGCCGCCGACGGAAAGAATGGCGAGCGTCGTGAGCGAACCCTGGGCGGCGGTAAAAGTTTGTCCGCCGTTTAAGCTGACCGCCGTGTTGATTGCCTGTGTTCCGCTTGTAACCGTCAAGCTATTTGCGATTCGCAAAGGATTTCCGCCAATCGTATAACTGCCGTCGAGCGTGATCGAATTGAAGTTCGTCAGAATAAAAAAATTGTTGTTCGTCGTAAATTGCGCCGCCGTTGCCGGAAAAACCAAATCGTCATTGGCAGCCGGTGCAGTGTCGCCGACCCAATTTGCCGCCGTTGTCCAATTTGTATCCGCGCCGCCGCCGTCCCAGGTTTTGACAGCCGAAAAAACATTTATGGAACAAACAAGAAAAAGCGCGATAAACAGGATTTTTTTCATATTGAATTCAGCGGAAAGCTAAGTATTTGTTGTGTTAAATTGCGTGTCTGAATTTACCATAAAGCGTTTATTAAAACAATAGTTTTTCTATCTCCTTTAACCTTAATTTTGCTTGTGCTAATCTAAAACATCATTATCTTTAGAAAAGAATTAATAATAATTTATGTCTTGGTTTAGAAGAAACAAACCAAAAATCGAAGAACAGGGCGACGGCGAAGAACGGACAGTCAAAACCGAAGGTATCTTCGTCAAATGTCCCGAATGCGAAAATCCGCTTTACAAACGCGAGCTGCTCGAATCGCTGCAGGTTTGCACGCACTGCGCCTATCATTTTCGGCTCGGCGCACGCGAGCGTCTCGACACGTTGTTTGACGACGGCAGATACGAAAAGCTGGATGAAGACGTGACATCGAGCGACCCGCTCAAGTTCGTCGATCAAAAGCCGTACTTCGAGCGTATCGAAGCGGCGAAAAAATCGTCGGGCTTGCCCGAAGCGATCGTTTCCGGCAAAGGCTTGGTCGGCGGGCATCTGACCTACGCGGGCGCGATGGATATGTCGTTTATCGGCGGTTCGATGGGCTCGGCGGTCGGCGAAAAGATCACGCGGCTCGTCGAACGCGCAGTCGAAACGCGCGGCGCGGTCGTCGTTTTTTCGGCGTCGGGCGGCGCGCGCATGCAGGAAGGCACTTTTTCATTGATGCAGATGGCGAAGATCTCGGCGGCGCTCGCGCGGCTTCATCAGGCGCGGCTGCCGTTTATCTCGGTGCTGACCGACCCGACGACGGGCGGCGTGACGGCAAGCTTCGCGATGCTCGGCGACGTTAATCTCGCCGAACCGAAAGCGCTGATCGGTTTTGCCGGTCCGCGCGTGATCGAACAGACGATCCGCCAGAAGCTGCCAAAGGGCTTTCAACGAAGTGAATTCTTGCTCGAACATGGCATGGTCGATATAGTTGTCGACCGCCGCGAATTAAAAGATACGATTGTGCGAATGCTCG
>DATLOR010000190.1:0-3320 GCA_035536135.1 Pyrinomonadaceae bacterium
TTTCGGCACCAAGGAAGAAGGCGTCAAAGGCATCAAAATTTTCAATAATAAAACGAACGAAACGAGCGAATATGCGACCGAAGGCGTTTTTATCGCCATCGGACACAAGCCGAACACCGAGCTTTTCGCAGGAGTTCTCGATATGGATGATGTCGGCTACCTAAAGACCGAAGGTCGGACGATGCGCACCAATATCGCCGGCGTTTTTGCGTGCGGCGACGCGCAGGATTCCTATTATCGTCAGGCAATTACCGCCGCCGGAACAGGCTGTATGGCGGCGATCGATGCCGAAAGATTTTTAGCCGAACACGGCGAAGCCGAAAAAGTTACGGCAACGAACTGGTAAGTTCAAAGTCTCAAGTCCCAAGTCCCAAGTTAAAACAAACCGGACTTGGGACTTGAGACCTAAAACTTGAGACTTAGAAAAATATGCCTATTTACGAATACAAATGTCTGGATTGCGGAACGCACCTGGAAAAAATGCAGAAGGTTTCGGATGAGCCTGTGAAAGTTTGCGAAAACTGCGGCGGCAAGATGGAAAAACAATGGTCGCGGTCGGGTTTTCAATTTAAGGGCGAAGGTTGGTATGTCACCGATTACGCCGATAAAAAAAGCGGCAAAGCGGGGAAACCGGAAAAAACGGAGAAAACGGAAAAAAGTTCGGCGGGCGAATCAACCGCCAAGACCGAAACTGCATCAAAAGAAAATAACAGCAGTTCTGCAAAAGAAACTACTTCGAAAAAGGATTAGAAAGATGAGATTTACGGCGGTCGAAAAATTTGTTGCGCTGATTTCGGTTTTTGTTTTAACTTCCTTTGCCTTCGGGCAATCGCGCAACAATGTCCGTTCGACCTCGGATCTTGACGGCACGATCTTGACCGTCACCGCTTCGCGCACGAATTCAAAAGACCCGATCAAGGTTGAAAATCTTTTTCTCTACGAAAACGGGGTCGAACAGAAAATCAAAAATTTCAGTTACGATCCGTCGCCCGCGAAAATCGTTTTGATGATCGATAATTCGCAAACGCTTCGTGCCGATGTCGAAAGTCTGAAAAAAGCGACGATGGAATTTGCCTACGAGATTTTCGAAGGCGACCAGCTATTTGTCGTCGCGTATGACGAAAAACCCGAAATTATTCAGGAATGGACCGACGATGCGAAAAAGATGGAAACATCGCTCGCGACATTTCGCAAAAAGGGAAATCCTTATCTTTTCGACGCTTTAAGCGTGACCACGAAAGAAGTTTTAATTCCGCTGATGCCCGGCACGCGCAAAACCGTGATTGTTTTAATCAGCGACGGACTTGACCGCGGAAGCAAAACGACATTTGATAAAGCGGTTGCGGAGCTTCAAAATCAAAACATCACGCTTTATACTCTGGAAATTCCCGACCGCACGAACGGCGCTTACCGGCGCAATCAGCCGAAAGCATCGGAAGTGCTCAAACAGCTTGTCGAAGCGACGGGCGGAAAAAGCTTCTCCTTCGACGAGCCGCAAGCCGCCGCCAAAGCGATCTGCGACGAGCTCCGCAATAACCGTTATTTGCTTTCATATGCTCCGACCAATACATCGTCGTATGATGCGCGGCGGGTTTTTCTGCTTGGTCAGGAAGGCATCGCGCTCCGCACCAAAAGTGCTCAACCGCCCAACATAAAATAAACCGCTTTTACTTTTAGCTCTAATTTTTTCGCAAAAATTTCGGTATTTTCTGCGTCTGTCTTTTAGTTTATTGAAACAAATTAAAATCGAAATTCTTTTGTGTTAGAATGGATTTTCTTTACTTTGTTTACAGCCTAAAGGAGATAAAGTCTGTGAGTGATTCAAAAAAAGTTCCGAGTCTGCCGCCGGATGATTTTTCAAAAACTACGCCGAACATTCCGCGTGCCGACGATATGGAGTCGAGCGATTGGGAAAAAACGAATTACAATACACCGAAATTTGCGCCGCAGCCGCCCGCCGATGATTGGGGCAAAACCGTCGCCAATATTCAGCCGATCAAGGACGAACCGGATTTCAACAAAACTTATATGCCTGCGGGGCAGAATCCGAAAACACCCGATTGGGGCGTAACCGACGGAAACATCAAACTTCCGAGCGACGATTTCGGCGGTGAAAAAATCGGCTCGCAAACAAATTACGGCGCGACTTCGCCCTTTATTCAGCTGCCCGATGCCGAACGCGCCAAATATCAGAATCTACCGCCGACTCCGACCGAGGCTGCCGCGCAGAAAAAAGAAGAGGAAAAAGACAAGAAAGGCGGAATTCCGGGCTGGTTTTGGGCGGTCGGCGGACTTTTGACGCTCTTTTTTTTGGCGATCATCACGATTCTGCTCGTTTATTATTTCTTCCTGCGCCCGACCGGTTTTGAAATCGTCATTCAAAGTGCGCCGCCGCGCAGCGAAATTTGGGTTGATAATACACGCTGGTCGGTCACCGAAGGCAACGGCACGCTGCTCGCCACGGGTTTGAAATCCAATGAATTAAAGAAAATCGAAATCCGGCATCCGAATTTTACCTGCGAACCGCGTGAGATCGAAGGAAAAGACGGCGAAACCGTCACGATCACGGCGCGCTGTACGCAAAACGGAAATATCATCACGCAAACTTCGCCGACTAAAACGCAAACCAACGATAATTGTCAACAAATTCCGATCGGCGATTTTGATATGGCGGAACGCTGTGCCAATGCCGCGCTCGACGCTCTAAAGCCTGCGCCGGATTACACCGCTGAAGAATTAACCAAGGCTCTGAACATTTTTATCATCAATTTCGACAAAGACAAGTTTAATATTCCGTCCGCCCGGATGAAGTTTTTGGAACGCGCCGCCGGATTTATTAAAAATCTGCCGTCAACGACCGTTTTGGAAGTCGGCGGACATACTGACGATAAGAACACTGACGCCTACAATCAGACGCTTTCGGAAAACCGCGCAAAGGCTGTCAAAGATGCGCTCGTCGGATTCGGCGTGCGTCCCGACGCGCTTCAAACCAAAGGTTATGGCGAAAATAGCCCGAAAGTTCCCAATGACAGCGACCAAAACCGTTTTTATAATCGTCGAATCGAATACAAAGTTGTGAGACGATAAAAGATTTTCGGTGAATTGTTTGCGCCCGGCTTGTGAAATTTCACAAGCCGGGCGTTTTCATTAGACCGCAACCGGCGCGGCGATTTTCTTGTGCGATTGATAGCCGACGAGATTTAGATTTTCGTATTTAAAATCGAGCAAACCTTGCAAGCCTTTAAGATTTTCCGCGTTCGCAAATTCCAGTTTCGGCAGCGGCTAAGGTTCGCGCTTGAGAAGTTCTTCGACCTGTTCGA
>DATLOR010000191.1:0-2550 GCA_035536135.1 Pyrinomonadaceae bacterium
ACTCAAATTTTTTTTGTCAGTGTAACATTTATTAGTGTTGCCGCATCTTACTTGCAAGATAGAGAAGTAGTTGATGAATTGATAAAAAGGGAATTAATTTTTGCTTAAATTTATCAATCTAAACTAAACTTTTTATTCGCCGACTACGTTTAATGCAATAGTAAAAAATTGACAGATAACAGATCAGGATGCTTACAGGGACAAAACTCGGACGTTACGAGATTCGCCAAAAGATCGGTGCCGGCGGAATGGGCGAAGTTTATCTGGCGCACGATGAACAGCTTGACCGCAAGGTCGCGCTCAAGGTTCTGCTGCCCGAATTTTGCTGTGATCCCGAACGCACCGAACGTTTCAAACTCGAAGCGAAAGCCGCGTCCGCGCTTAATCATCCGAACATTATTACGATCTACGAAGTCGGAATCGAGGACGACCGCCTTTTTATCGCGACCGAATTTGTTGACGGCGAAACTTTGCGCGAAAAAATAAATTCGGGCGAAATGACGTATCTCGAGGCCGTCAAAATCTCCGAACAGGTTGCCGACGCGCTCGCCGTTGCGCACGAAGCGCATATCGTGCATCGCGACATCAAACCCGACAACATTATGATCCGTAAGGACGGAATCGTGAAAATTCTCGATTTCGGTCTCGCGAAACCGATTTTTGAAAAGCTGGTCGGCGCGGAAGACGAGACCGTGCGGCTTGTCAAAACGCAGCCCGGAATGGTCATGGGAAGCGTCCGCTATATGTCGCCCGAACAGGCACGCGGCAAGGAAACCGATGCGCGCACCGACGTTTGGAGTCTCGGCGTGGTGCTTTATGAAACGCTCGCGGGTAAAAATCCGTTTGAGGGCGAAACGGTCAGCGATTCGCTCGCGGCGGTCATTCACGTCGAACCCGTGCCGCTCGAAGACGTTCCCGAAGAATTGCAAAGAATTGTCCGCAAGGCTCTCAAGAAAAAATCGGGCGAACGCTATCAGAGCATCAAGGATCTCGCGCTCGATCTGAAGGATCTGCGCTCGGAAGCCGAACAAACCTCGGGCGAAAACCGTCTGAGCCAGCTTTCAAAAACCATCAGCGTCAAACGGCACGATACCGAAAAGACTGAAACCCTTTTGCATCAAACGATGTCCGCCGAACATAAAACACGGGAACAGAGCGGTTATGCAAAAACCGGTGAGAAAAAGATTTCGGGCAAGCCGAAACGCCAATGGCTTTTGCCTTTGACGATAATTCTTTCCGCCGCGATCCTGGCGTTTGGCGGACTTTATCATCTGCCGAAGCTTTTCGGAACGACCGCGCCGGTTTTTCAGTCGATTCAAGCCTCGCGTCTGACCGACAACGGCACAGCGAATCTCGCGGAGATTTCGCCCGACGGAAAAATGGTCGCGTTTATCAATCGTCAAGACGGCAAGGAAAGTCTGGTTGTCCGGCAGGTCGTCACGGGAAATATTATTCCACTCGTTCAGCCGACAATGATGGAATTTTATCATCCGTCGTTTACGCCGAGCGGCGAGTTTATCTACTATGTTACGAATGATAAAGGCGTCGGAACTCTGTATCAGATTCCGGCACTCGGCGGCGAGAGCAAAAAGATCATCGTTGACGTTGATTCAAAAGTAACTTTTTCGCCCGACGGCAAGCACATCGCGTTTATTCGCCACAATCCGAATCAGGGCGGCGACACGATCGTTACGGCGGACGCCGACGGCACAAACGCGCAAGCTTTTCTGCAGACCAAAGAGATCAATTACGACCAGTTCATCGGGATCGATTGGTCGCCCGACAATAATTCGGTTCTGGTCGGAATGTTCAAGAACAGAAACGAACTGAATCAGAAACTCCAGCTTGCGACGATCGGATTAAAGGACAAGAACGTCGAATTTATCGGCGATAAAGGCTGGCTCGGCGTCAAAAGTTTTGAATGGATCAAGGATGGGGCGGGAATCGTGCTGGTCGGCAGGGCAAATTTGGGCGAAAATTCGCAAGTCTGGTATTTGTCGTATCCGCGCGGCGAGGTGCGGCAGATCACGAGCGACACGACCGATTACGGGACGGTCAGCGTTTCAGCAGACGGGAATTTGATGGTGACGACGCGGGTTGATGTGCTTTCGAGTCTCTGGTCGCGGATTCCGCAAACGGGCGAAATGCGCCAGCTGATCGTCGAGAACAAAAATCTGCTCGGTTACGGGGGCGTTTCGCAGATGCCTGACGGTAAAATTCTGTTCGTCAAAAACACGGGTAAGGAAGTCAACATATTTTCCATCGAAGAAACGGGCGGAAGTGAAAAACAACTGACATCGGCGGGCGGCATCAATCAGAATCCGATCGCCACGCCGGACGGAAAACATATCGTTTTTACCTCGAACCGTTCGGGCGCATTCGCGATCTGGCGGATGAATGCCGACGGCAGCAACGCGATTCAGCTG
Source organism: Pyrinomonadaceae bacterium (assembly GCA_035536135.1). Lineage (GTDB taxonomy): Bacteria > Acidobacteriota > Blastocatellia > Pyrinomonadales > Pyrinomonadaceae > JAFDVJ01. The sequence goes on from DATLOR010000191.1 coordinate 2,427, forward strand.
ACGAATGCGGGAACCTCGATCGATGCTCAGGAGCAAGTTTCAAAAGACGGTCGCAGCGTGATCTTTATGCGGCAGACGAGCGACGGCGGCAATATGAAATTGATGAAGGTTTCGATCGACGGCG
>DATLOR010000192.1:0-2551 GCA_035536135.1 Pyrinomonadaceae bacterium
TAAATTGCAGTATTTGAAAAGTTTGGGCGTGACGGCGATCTGGACAACGCCCGTTTACGACAACAACGACAAACCCGATACGATGGAAGTTTACCCCGGCGTTCCCGAAACGACGGGCTATCACGGCTACGGCGCGACCGATATGTATGCGGTTGACGAGCATCTCGGCGATCTGGCGAAACTGCGCGAATTGATCGACAAAGCGCACGCACTCGGTATCAAAGTCATTCAGGATCAGGTCGCGAATCACACCGGACCGTACCACGTTTGGGCGGAAGATCCGCCGACGCCGACATGGTGGAACGGAACATTAGCGAATCATCCGAACAACAACTGGCAAAAATGGACGGCGATGAATCCGCGGGCGACCTATCAAACGCAAGCGCGCAACATTGACGGCTGGTTTATCAATATTCTGCCCGACTTTAATCAAAATGACCCGGAAGTTGAAAAATATCTGATTCAAAACAGCTTGTGGTGGCTGGAAATGAACGGTTTCGATGCCGTCAGAATGGATACACTGCCGCACGTTCCGCGTTCTTTCTGGGCAAAATGGGGCGGCGCGATCCACAAAGAATATCCGAAAGTAAATATTTTAGGCGAACTATACGACGGCGATCCGGCGCTTCTCGCATATTTTCAAGCAGGCAGAAAAGGTTTCGACGGAATTGACACGCAGATCGACACGCTTTACGATTACGCGCTTTTTTACCCGATTCGCAACGCTTTTGCGAAGGGCGAAAATATTCGCGCCGTGTCGCAGATGTTCGCGCACGATTGGCTTTATCCGAACCCGAATGTGCTGACGACCTTTATCGGGCTTCACGATATGGAGCGCTTTATGAGCGAAAAAGGCGCGACCATCGAAGGCTTGAAGCTTGCGCAAACATTGATTATGACTTCGCGCGGCACGCCCTTGCTTTATTACGGCGACGAGCTCGCGATGCGCGGCGGCGGCGATCCCGATAACCGCAAAGATTTTCCGGGGGGATTTCCGGGCGATCCGCGCAACGCTTTTGCTTCCGCCGGAAGAACCGACGAGGAAAACAGCGTCTGGAATCATCTTGCCGCGCTTGGGCGTCTGCGCTTGAATTTTACGCCTTTGCGCGAAGGCAAAACGCTCGATCTACTGGACGAGGAACAGCAATTGGCATATGTCAGGCTGACGGAAAAACAGGCAGTTTTGATGGTTTTCAATAACGATACGAAACCGGCGGAAGTTGCATTTGACGTTTCGATGATCAAGCCTTTTCCGCTCAATTCCACGCTGACCGACCGGCTCGGCAAAATTTCGGATATACAGGTCGAAAACGGCAAAATCAAATTTACGATGCCGGCGCGAACGGCGGGAATTTTTACGGTGAAATAATGAAAGCACTTTCTCTGATTGGATTAGTTTTCTCGGCGTTTTTAATATTTCTGGGCATTTCGTCCAAAAATACCGCCGGAAATGTTTTGAGCAACGCGATTATTGTCGGCGGCGCGATCATCGGCACGTTTGTCATCGTTGTCTGGGTAATTATGTTTATTAAGGAGAAAAAGAAAAAGGAAGATGATTCCGATTTCTGACAAAATCTATGGAAAACAAACCGCGTTTAAGTTTTTGGCAAATCTGGAATATGAGTTTCGGATTCTTGGGAATTCAGATCGGTTTTGGCTTGCAGCAGGCGAATATGTCGCCGATTTACAAATATCTCGGGGCGGAAGAAAGCAGTTTGCCGTATTTGTGGCTCGCCGGACCGGTGACCGGTTTGTTGATTCAGCCGATCATCGGGGCGATGTCTGATCGAACCTGGAATCGTTTGGGCAGACGCCGACCGTATTTTCTGATCGGGGCAATTCTGGCAAGTATCTGTTTATTGTTTATGCCGTTTTCTCCGGCGGTTTGGATTGCGGCGAGTTTGCTCTGGATGCTCGATTTCAGTATCAACACGAGCATGGAGCCTTTTCGCGCATTTGTCGGGGATAAACTGCCCGAAGAACAGCGCACAAAGGGATTTGTGATGCAGTCGTTCTTCATCGGGATCGGACAAACTCTCGCGAATGCTGCGCCGTTTATCCTCGCTAGCTTAGGCGTGGTCGGTGTGATGGCAAGCGGGATTCCGCACGCGACGCTTTATTCGTTCATTATCGGCGCGGTTTTCTTTCTCGGTGCGGTCTTGTGGACGGTTTTTACAACTCAGGAATATCCGCCCGAGGATATGGACGAATTTCGGCGCAAACAAGCCGAGGGAAATGTCGTCGGCGGTATCATTAAAGAAATTATCGACGCGCTGAAAGATATGCCGACGACGATGAAACAACTCGCCGTCGTGCAGTTTTTTACATGGTTTGCGCTCCCTTGTATGTGGCAGTTTTACGGTCTGACCGTCGCGCGGCATGTGTATCTCGCGCCTGACGAAAAATCCCCGCTCTTTGCTGCCGGAACCGAATGGGGCGGACTTTCGTTCGCGGTTTACAACGTCGTCTGTTTTCTCGTCGCGTTTTTGATTCCGCCGATTGCCGCCGCCACGAGCCGCAAAACCGTGCATTTCATTTGTCTCGCGCTCGG
>DATLOR010000193.1:0-29595 GCA_035536135.1 Pyrinomonadaceae bacterium
GTGCTGGCGTTTTACCCGAAAACGGAAGCCCGCAAAGACGGCAAGTTTAACGAAGTTCGGATCGAAACGCCGAACAATCTAAAAATCAGACAAAATCGCACCGGATACCAATTGAAGTAGGCACTTGGCAGCGACAGTTTGCAGTCTTCACCTTTGTTTAGAAACAGTCAAACTGCCTACTGCGGCTTGCCAACCGCCAACTGAACTAGAACCTGTCTTCCTCTTCGTCGTCGTCAAAATCATCGCCGCCTTCGTAAAGGTCCAGTTCGATTGGGTCAAGCCCGACGACTTCTAGATTCGCACCGCATTCGTCACAGGATACAACATCACCTTGCTCGGAATCGGCATCTACATAAACTTCTTCATCACATTCGGGGCAAACTGTTGTCGGCATTTTCTTCTCTCCAAAAGTTTTTTATAAATTTAATTCGTATTTTGCTTAAAAGCCAAGCGAAATTGTCTGTCTGATATTCAAATCTAACTTGTTTTTTGGTTATATAGCAATTTTTTTTCAAAAAAATTGCTGAATCTCATTTGTTTTCAGCAATCAACTATTAGATATTATTGATTGATTTTTCAAATTTCAAATCGGTAAATTCAAAAATGCAATTTCCTTTCAAATTACCTGAAAATAAAGAGTTTGATGTGGTCGGTTTCGGCACGAACGCGGTCGATTATTTAGTCATCGTGCCGGAATATCCGGCGTTTAACTCAAAAATCGAGCTTACGGATTATGTTCAGGCGGCAGGCGGCGAGATTGCCACGACAACCGTCGGCTTGCGGCGTTTGGGCGCGCGCACGGCGTATATCGGACGTTTCGGCGACGACAAGGAAGGAGATTTCGGCTTGCAAACTTTGCGCGACGAAGGCGTTAATGTCGAGTTTGCCGAACAAATCGAAGCCGCGCGAACGCAGATCGCCTTTATCATCATCGACGAACGAAGCGGCGAGCGGACTGTGATCTGGAAACGCGACAAAAAGCTGGCTTACACCGAACAAGATGCGCCCGTCGAAGTTGCAGCGCGCGGAAAAATTCTGCATTTTACGCCGCACGACGCGCGGGCTTGTCTGGAAATGGCGCGCGCCGCAAAAAGCGCGGGTGCGATTATCTCGATCGATATTGACAATATTTTTGAAGGCATCGAAGATGTTTTGCCGCTCGTCGATATTTTTGTATCAAGCGCCGAATTTCCCGAAAAATTGGTCGGAATAGCAGATAAAAAAACCGCCTTAAGGGAAATAAAATCGCGTTTCGGGTGCGCGGTTGTCGGAATGACCCTCGGCGAAACGGGTTCGCTCCTGCTGTGCGAAAACGAATTTATCCGAACGGACGGTTTCGAAGTCCCGAACGGATGCAAAGACACGACCGGCGCGGGCGATTCGTTTCGCGTCGGTCTTCTTCACGGGGTTCTGCAGGGCGCGAGCATCGAGGAAAGCGCGCGCTATGCAAACGCCGTCGCCGCGCTTAAATGCCGCGCGGTCGGCGCGCGAACTTCTCTGCCCGACGAAAAAGAATTGTTTGATTTGTTGAGCGCCGGTTAATTATTTGACGAATTCAAACTCGCCGAATTTTTCGGGAACGTGAAAGCTCGCTTCTTTCGTCAAGGTCGGCGACCACGCCAGATAACCGCGTGTCGGGTCTTTACCAACACACCTGAAAATATTTCCAAGCCAAACGTCGCCCGCTTTCGGAGTTTTGCCGAAGGCTTTCCATTCAATCTTGATCGCCATCCAGATCTTGTCTTTTCCGATCAAAGATTTCGACTGCATTCCCGACGCGTAATCCCAATCGGTATTGCGTTTATCAGGCATTTGATGAATTCCCAGATCGATCCATTCGCCGTTCGGCGCGATTTCAAACTCGAAATACTTGCGAAACTCCGCCTTATTGGGCGCAAGAAAAATCTCGCACACGTCGCGATCCCAAAGTCCGCGCGTTTTGCTCGTCAGATTCGCTTTTTCTGAAACGATCAAAGGCTCTTTTTGATTCGCTTCAAACCGCACGTAAACGGCAGTATCAGACCATAAAAGCTTTGCTTTAAACTGTCTGTCCTTCGGCGCATTTTTGCCCGACCAATATTTGTCGATTAAAACGTCTTTGGCTGTGTCCCAAGATTGATTTTCGAGTTCGCTGATCGCAAAATCGTCTTTGATATGCGCGATTTTGGTTTTGTAAGTCATTTTGGATTGGGCATTTACATTAAAAATGCAAAGCAGGAAAGAAATTATCAGAAAAAAAATGAAATTGGCGCGTTTCATAGTTGAATGATTTAACGCCAATTTCAGATAAATTTCAAATGCAGAACTATTTGAAAACTACTTATTCGTATTGAAAACCGTCTTGAACGCCATTTTAGCGAGCTTCCAGGTTCGGTCGAGATCGATTTTGCCGTCGGGCGTGTCGCGTCCGAGGAGTTTGTCGGTCAGCAGTTTGCGCAAATCCTTGCCTTCGCGTTTGAGCATAAATTCTTTCGCGTAAGGCTTGGCGGTTTCAAAGAAATTGAATTCGGGATCGGTGATAATTCCGATGCCTTCGAGCGTCATCAGTGCACGCATAATGTACGTGAAATTCGACGGCAGACGAAACGGGTAATCATACATCACGTCGGCAAGATCGTAGGTCAGTTCCTTAAATTTAACGTCTTTGAGCTTCAGATCAAGATGAAGCGCGAACATCTTGATCACGACTTCCTTGATTTTCGACTCGTCCGCGCCCGGTTTTAAGAAATCGAGATCGATCAGATCCTGCGCGATTCCTGCGGGGTCTTTGGCGACGACGTGGAAAAACGCGTCGATCATTTTCGCCTGCAGTTTCGGCGTGATGCGTCCCACCATTCCGAAGTCGAAAAATGCTAATCTTCCGTCAGGCATCACCAGAAGATTGCCCGGATGCGGGTCGGCGTGGAAAAATCCGTCTTCGAGAAGCTGTTTGAGATAGGTTTTAATGAGCAGACGATTGACCTTTTCGGGCGAAACGTTGCGCGCCCGGAGATCGTCCAAAGCCGTCACTTTCGTGCCGTGAATAAACTCCATCGTGATGACTTTTTCGGTCGTCGCGTTCCAGTAGATCTTCGGAACGTGAATGTTCGTCCAGTCTTTGAAGCTCTCGTGAAAACGCTCGGCATTTTTGCCTTCCGAAGCGTAATCCATTTCTTCGTGAATCGTTTCGTCAAATTCACGGAGCATTCCCGCCCAATCCGCGTTTTTGTTCAAAGACGGAAAGCGTTCGGCAAACTTCGTCACTTTCCGCAAAATTTCGATGTCGCCTTTGATGATTCCGGCTAAATTAGGACGCTGAACTTTGACCGCAACTTCTTCGCCCGTAAAGAGTTTGGCGCGGTAAACTTGTCCCAAAGATGCCGCCGCGACGGGTTCGATGTCGAATTCCTGATAAACTTCGTTGATCTTCTTTTCGAGTTCCTTTTCGATCCGCGCAAACGCGATTTCGTTCGGAAATGCCGGAACGCTGTCCTGCAATTCGCCGAGTGCTTTAACAAACGGCAAGGGCAAAAGATCGGCGCGGGTTCCCAAAGATTGCCCGATCTTGATAAACGTCGGACCCAGATTGATTAGATTTTCCTTGAGCCAAACGGCTTGTTTTTCGTGATTTAATTCCTTATTCGCTTCGCTTCCGAGAAAAAACCATTTCACAAGGAGCATAAATTGATGGAAAAACCACATATTGACACTGTGGAATTTTTCACCCAAAACCGCGAGCCAGGTCAGCCTGCGCGCCGTTTCAAGCCGCACTTCGGAGTGTTTCAGCTGCTGTGCCCGATGCATGTCATACTGGTCGAGATAAAGATAAAGCGCGAGCATTCCGATGACCTTTGAAACGCTGAAAAGCCGCAGATAACCGCGAAAACCTTCGTAGTTTTTTTCGACTTCGGTTTCCTTTTCGATCAGAAACTTTTCTTCGGCGATCAAGTCTTCGTTCGAGATCTGCTTGGCGATCGGCAGATTCTTCGTCGGAGTCAATGCGTGATGACCGTTGCCGTTTTCGGGCAAAGGCGCAACCGTTTTTTCTTTTACCGCCAAACCTTTATTTTCTTCCATTAACAAATCCTTTTGCATAACCACTCTTAGAATCACAAAAAACGTTTCGGTTTGCAAAATTTTTCACAAACTTTGGAGTTTCAAGTCAGAATCCTTTTTCAAGGGAAACCGGCTGTCAGCTATTCGTTATCAGTTATCAGCTATCAGCTATTCCGAATTTTAACTGATCTTACTTTCGCAATAGCTGATAACGAATAACTGACAGCTAATAATTAAATCCTCGGTTTCAAACAATCTCCAGAGTATTCTTAACGCCTTCGTGCGCGAAATAGTTCAAAGCCCGATGCGTGTCACGCTGGATCTGGGCGCGGAGCTCGTCAATTCCGCTAAATTTTCGCTCGTCGCGGATGCGGTGCAGGAAACGCACGCGCAGGACATCGCCGTAGAGGTCGCCGTCGAAATCGAAAACGTAGCTTTCGATCGAAGGATTCAGGTCGTTTTCAAATGTCGGGCGGACACCGACATTCGTGATGCTTCGCCGCCATTCATTATTGATCAGCGTCGCCGTCGCATACACGCCGAATTTCGGAATCACGCGGTTATGCGGATGCAGGTTGGCGGTCGGAAAACCGATCGTCCGCCCGCGCTCGAAACCGTGAATGATCTGTCCTTCAACGCCGTAGGGACGACCGAGCATTCTTCGCGCCAGATTGACCTTTCCTTCGGCAAGCAGTTTTCTGATCTTCGATGAAGAAATCCGCTGACCGCGCAGGCGGACTTCGGCAACTTCGTCGGCAAAGAACCCAAGTTCCATACTCATTCTTTTGAGCAGTTCGATATTTCCGCCGCGATTTTTACCGAAAAAGAAACCTTTGCCGAGAAAGACTTCGCGTGCCTGCAGGCGTTCGTGAACGATGTCGCGCAGAAAAGTTTCCGCGTCCGTTCCGGCAAATTCTTTATCAAAACGGATGACGATCGCCTGTTCGATGCCGAGAACTTCAAAATTCGCCAATCGTTGATCTAAGGTTTGCAGCAAGGGCGGCGAATTTTCGGGATGCAGAACGGCGCGCGGATGCGGGTCGAAAGTGATCACGGTCGGCACTAATTTATTGGCTTTCGCGCTTTCGACGACCGTCTGCATAATACGCTGATGCCCGAGGTGCAGACCGTCAAAAACGCCTAAGGTTAAAACCGTTCCGCGCAAAATATTGGCATTGTCCGTTCCGTGAAAAATTTTCATAATTCGATCCAATAGTGACTAATTGTCGCTCCGGTTTCGCCGTGCACAATTTCTTTCTCGAAAACGCCGCCGCATTTTTCGATGGTTTTTGCCGACGCAATATTGTTTTTGTCACAGGTAATCAAAACTTTTTCGAGTCCTAATTCTTTCGCTTTTTCCAAAGTTAATCTCAAGATCAAGATTCCGAATCCTTTTCGGCGTTCGGAACGGCGAATGTCTGCGCCGAGATGTCCGCCGATCAACTTAAGTTCATCATTCAATTCGCGCCGAATCTCGCTGCGTCCGATTATTTTTTCGCCGCAGAATAAAAAATAAGTGGTTCTCGGAACTTCACCGGCGGGAATATTCTCGCCACTCGCCAAAATCTGCATCCGCCTCAGATAATCTTCAAAATCGCCGTCCCAATTGATGTAAGGCGTTTCTTTTGCCGCAACTGCTTCTGCCGCCAATTCGCGGAAATCGTCCTTTAGTTCGGCGCAAATTTCGACCAATTTGCAGTTTTTCCGGTTCATATTCGAAATAGAGACGTTTTCAAATTCATTTCAAAGACAATTTCATTCCCAAATGAGACTTCTTAAAACCGAGATTCTCGTAAAAACGATGCGCGTCCGTGCGGTCGGCGTTCGTTGTTAACTGCATCGAAACGCATTTTTCTTCGCGCGCCCGGTTGATCGCGTAAAGCATCAATTCTCTGCCGATTCCTTGCCCGCGATATTTTTCATCAACTCTCACCGATTCTACGCCAGCGCGTTTTCCGCCCTGAAAACTGATTGACGGCGTAAATGTGATTTGCAGAGTTCCGATAATTGCGCCGTCAAGTTCGGCAATGATCAATTCATTGTTTTTGTCGATTTGGATTTCCTCAAACGCTTTCAGATAACTTTCGGGCAAAGGATTTTCGTAACGCTCGCGCTGCGCACCGAGAAAATCGTCCGCGAGCATTCGGACAATTTCGGGTAAATCTTCGCGCGTCGCCTGGCGGAATTTCAGGTTCATAAACTTATTTAATTTTTGTTCCGTACTTTTCGATGATTGCATCCATGATGGCAGAGGATTTTTCACTTTGATAAGCAAGACCGCCGCCAAAATCCCCTGAAGGGCTTTTACCTCGAAATCTACCACATTCGTAACAAATGTCTATTTCAACAACTTTAGTTTCGTATTTTGCTTTTACCCTGTGCCGTGGACTGAAACAAGACGCTCCGTTACTATTCGAAGAAGCATCGGAATAAAAACTGTCAAGGAACTGTTTTTTCAACGAAGGATCGGAGACATTCGCCTGAGTGTTCGGAACTGTTTCAGACATTAAAACTCTTAACTGCATTGTATCCTTATCAACATTGTAGGAAATAGTGATTTCGTCAGATTTGTCTAAAACTTCTCTGACTTCCGGTGGAATTCTTTTATCAAGCCTTTGCTTTTGTTCTTCCGTTAAACCTTCAAGTCGGTCTTTTGAAGATTTAATTTCGCAGCCGATAAAAAACGTAATAGCTATAAAGAACAATGCAAAATATTTCATAATTTAATCCTCAGCCACCATCATAAGCCAATCTTCGCGCGTCGCCTGGCGGAATTTCAGATTCATAAAATAAATTTAATATTCACTCGGTAATTTATCGGTAAATTCTTCGTTCGAAGGTCTTAAGACTAAAAACCAATATCCTTTCTCTTTGTTTTCAAGCCGCTCGATCAAGTTAAGAACGCTGTCGTTTCGCGTGATCTTGTCATCGGATGCCCGAAAAATATTTCTCCTGATAATACTCCATTCACCTTTTTCATTCGGTTCGATGAAATAATGCGTCGTATTGGACACGTCGGTACCGGCACAGGAAAGTTTAATATAACCGCGCTTTTTTTCGATCCAATGCTGCCAGATAAAATCCCGGACTTTTTTCTCGCCTTCCAATCTGTCGGGATCATTTCCGAAAGCTCCGGTGAATCGCGTCCGGCACCAGAAATGCCCGCCCTGCGCATATTGTTTCATCTCCCGATCTTGGGTGATGTTCTTTACTGTCAATGCGCCGTCTTCATCAAAAAAACCTTCACTGCGAGTTTGCTGAGCCTCACAACCGGCAAAAATAAATACAAATATTAAGAAAGCGACAGCAAATATATTCACAGCTCTAATCCTCAATAACTGATCCAGGATAAACAACCCGCCGGTTAAATTCATTATTATCAGACATCTCGAATAAAATTCAATAGTAGAAAGAAACGGGCAAACAAGCAAAAGCCGACGCGCCGAAACTAAACCAGCGCAAATAATTACTTTTTACTTTTTACTTTTTACTTTCAACCTTTTACTTTTTACTTTTAACCTTTTATGCCGCCGACAAAATCAAGCACAACCCGCGTCCTAAAAATTCTGCTTCACGCCGGATTTTTCGTTTCGGGCATCGCGACCGTCATCATCGGTCAGCTTTTGCCGATCCTGAAAGACAAATTCGTGCTTAACGACGAGCAGCTCGGAAACTTTTTCCCCGCGCAGTTTGCGGGTTCCTTGATCGGCACGTTTTTAACGAACTGGTTCGGCAAGCGAAACCGGTTCTTACTCGCCAGTCTGCTCGGCTGTTTTTTGATGGGCGCGGGCGTTTTGATGCTCAATGCAGGCAGTTACGAGCTTTGCCTGAGCGGATTTTTCGTCAACGGTCTCGGCATCGGGCTGACCTTGCCGTCGATCAATATGCTGATTCTCGAGCTCAACCCGATGCGGGCGGCGGCGGCGCTCAGCGTTTTGAATTTCTTCTGGGGTGTCGGCGCGATCATCAGCCAGCCGTTTGTTGATTTTTTCGCCCGCGGCACGAATATTTTTACGCCGACTGTTTGTTTATCGATCGTGCTTCTTATTATCGGCATTGCCCTTGTTTTAATGCCGAAGGAGATCGAGCAAAAACCGGCGGCAAGCGGTGAAGAGGAAATAGATTTCAGCGTGCCGATCTGGACGAATCCGGTGGCGTGGATGATCGCTTTTTTCAATTTTATTCACGTCGGCTATGAAAGCGCGATGGGCGGCTGGCTCAAAACCTACACGCAGCGCGTCGAGGACGGCGCGGCGATGAATCTTCTGCCGCCGATCACTTTATATTTCGTGTTTTTCGTCGTCGGGCGCGGCGTGGCGCCGATTTTCTTTCGGTTTTTGAACGAAAACAAGATGCTTTTCCTGAGTCTTTTAACGATTCTGCTCGGTATGGGAATTTTGCTTTCTGCGCGAAACGTCTGGCTTTTGAGCGTCGGCGCGTCGATCGCCGGATTCGGAACTTCATCGGTTTTTCCGACGAATATGTCGCGTTTTACCAAAACCTTTGGCGCATCGGCATCGCGCCGCGCAACGCCTTTCTTTATCTGCGGAACCTTGGGCGCGGCTTTTACGACGTGGTTTATCGGTTATGTCTCGAACCGTTTTGACAACGATCTGCGTTCGGGAATGTTTATCCTGCTCGGAAGCATCGCGGCGATAATTTTCCTTCAAACCATCCTTCAATTTCAGAAAAAACCTGCAACTGCTTTGGAATAGTTTAAGCTCTCTGCGGGATACAAAAATATTATGAACGCAGAAGAACAACGTCTGAAAGAGCAAAAAATCTGGAAACATTGGGGACCTTATTTGTCCGAACGCGCGTGGGGAACCGTCCGCGAAGATTATTCGTCTGACGGTTCAGCGTGGGATTTTTTCCCGCACGACCATGCACGCTCACGCGCCTATCGCTGGAACGAGGACGGAATTGCCGGAATTTGCGACTCGAATCAGCAGATTTGTTTCGCGCTCGCGTTTTGGAACGGTAAAGACCCGATCCTGAAGGAACGTATCTTCGGCTTGACGGGCAACGAAGGCAATCACGGCGAGGACGTCAAAGAATATTATTTTTATGTCGATTCAACCCCGACGCACTCTTACATGAAATATCTCTACAAATACCCGCAAGCAGAATTTCCTTATGCGCAATTGCTTGAAGAAAACCGCAGAGCGGGCAAATCAAACGGCGAATTTGAACTTCTCGATACGAAAATTTTCGATGAAAACAAATATTTCGATTGTTTCGTCGAATACGCCAAAGCCGACACGGAAGATATTTTAATCCGGATCACCATCGCCAATCGCGGCGCGGAAACGGCACGGATCAATGTTTTACCGACCGTTTGGGCGCGCAATGTTTGGAGCTGGAACGGCGGAAAACCGCGTTTCGAATTTCAAATTTCAAATTCCAAACCGGATACGATCGAAGCGGGTGATTATCAACTGTTTTGCGAAAACGCCGACGAATTGCTTTTTTGTGAGAACAATACGAACAAACAAAGGCTTTTCGGCGCGGAAAATGAGAGCCGCTTTGTTAAAGACGGGATCAATGATTATATCGTTCACGGTAGATCGGACGCGGTCAATCCCGCACAACACGGTACGAAAGCGGCGGCGAATTATGTTTTAGATATTCCGGCGAAGTCTGAAGTAACGGTCAGGCTTCGATTGTCGAAAAATGATATTTCCCGCAAAGACGCAAAGGCGCAAAGCGCGGCATTTGCGGATTTCGATGAAATTTTTGCGGAAAGGCGAAAAGAAGCCGATGAGTTCTACGCGGAAATTATCCCGGCGAAGTTATCGAAAGACGCGCAAAGCGTGATGCGGCAGGCGTTTGCGGGAATGCTCTGGTCAAAGCAGTTTTATTATTACGACGTTGAAAAATGGCTCGAAGGCGATTCGAATCAGCCCGCTCCGCCCGAAGAACGCAAAAAGCAGCGCAATCACGAATGGCGGCATTTGAACAATGCGGACGTGATCTCGATGCCCGATAAATGGGAATATCCGTGGTATGCGGCGTGGGATCTGGCATTCCACTCGATTCCGCTCGCGCTCGTTGACGCGGAATTTGCCAAAGAACAGTTAATTTTAATGCTCCGCGAATGGTATATGCACCCGAACGGGCAGATTCCGGCGTACGAATGGGCTTACGGCGATGTCAACCCGCCGGTTCACGCGTGGGCGGCACTCAGGGTTTATCAGATCGACAAAAAACGCACCGGCAAAGGCGACACGAAATTTCTGGCGCGGATCTTTCAAAAACTCCTGCTCAATTTTACGTGGTGGGTCAACCGCAAGGACGCCGAAGGAATGAACGTCTTTGAAGGCGGATTCTTAGGCTTGGACAATATCGGCGTTTTCGACCGTTCGCGACCGCTTCCGACCGGCGGAAAGCTTGCGCAATCGGACGGCACAAGCTGGATGGCGATGTACTGTTTGAATCTTTTGGCGATCGCGCTCGAACTCGCCGTCGTGGACGATTCCTACGAGGACGTGGCGACAAAATTCTGGGAGCATTTTATCTATATCGCCGACGCGATGAACAATCTCGGTCAGGAAGGAATCTCGCTCTGGAACGAAGAAGACGGTTTTTATTACGACGTTCTGCATCTTCACGATCAAAAAAACGCGCCGCTCAAAGTGCGTTCGATGGTCGGTTTGATCCCGCTTTTCGCCGTTGCGACGATCGATTCCAAAACGCTCGACGCTTTGCCTGATTTCAAAGAGCGGTTTCACTGGTTCATCAGGAACCGTCCCGAATTATGTATGAACGTCGAAAACCTGGACGACAAACATCTTCTGGCGATTGCTTTTCGTGAAAGATTGGAGCGCGTTTTGAAAATAATGCTCGACGAAAACGAATTTCTATCATTACACGGCATCCGTGCACTTTCGCGGTTTCATAAAGACAATCCGTATATTTTGCACGTCAACGGCGACGAGCATCGCGTTGATTACGAACCGGCAGAATCTTCTTCGGGATTGTTCGGCGGAAATTCAAACTGGCGCGGTCCGGTTTGGATGCCGGTCAATTATCTTCTGATCGAATCTTTGCAAAAATTTCACCATTTTTACGGCGACGATCTGCGCGTCGAATGTCCGACCGCGTCGGGTAATCTGATGAATTTATGGGAAGTAAGCCAGGAACTTTCGCGCCGTCTGTCGCGGATCTTTTTGCGCAGCGGTGACGGCGGCACGCGTCCTGTTTACGGAAATTCGGAGAAGTTTCAGACCGATGAGCATTGGCGCGATTACGTTCTTTTTTACGAATATTTTCACGGCGATACCGGCACAGGTGTCGGCGCCAGCCACCAGACGGGCTGGACAGGTTTGGTCGCCAAACTTTTACAACAATCGGGCGAATAAATTTTGGAATAAAATTTTAAGTTCTTTGATTAAGAAGCTGAGGAATCTATGTCAAAACCGATTTTACGGACAACGGGACAAGGCGAAGTTTGGAATGTTCTGGGCGAAACAATTATCTGCAAAGTACGCGGCGCGGAAACCTTCGGCAGGTTTGCGGTCGTCGAGGAAACTTCGCCGCCGAAAGGCGTTGTGCCGCCGCATTTTCATAACCAAACGGACGAAATAATCTATGTTTTGGAAGGCGAATACTCGATTGAATGCAACGGTAAAAAGAGCGTCGCCCAAACGGGAAGCGTGGTTGTCATTCCGCGCGGAACGACGCACAGCATTCGTAATCGTTTGACCGTGCCAAGCAAAATGCTGGCGATTATTACGCCGAGCGGTTTCGAGAATTTTTTCGCCGAAGTCAATGATTTGAAGGAAATCGAACCGGATAAAATCGTCGAAATCGGTAAACGCAACGACCTTGAACTCGTGATCTGAACGAGCCGCGAAATAATTTGAAGAACATACCGAGAAACCGGAATTGAAATCTGTAAGTTTCGCTATAAAACTTTCTTCGTGTCATCTTCAAAAAACTTTGCGGTTAAAAGTCTTATGATTTTCGCTGAAATTATCGTTTACGCGGTGTTTATTTATCTTGGTTTAGGCGTTCTGTTCGCCGTCTGGTTTGCCGCGTCAGGCGTTACCAAACTTGACGATTCGGCGAAAGGCACGAGTTTCGGTTTCCGCTTGATTATCTTTTTCGGTGCGGTCGCATTTTGGGTTTTACTTCTCCGGCGATTGGCAAAGGGCGAAAAAAGACCGATGGAAAAAACCGCGCACCGGCAAAAATCTTGAGAGGCAAAATGATTCACAAGATTCGCAGAAAACACAAAATCGTCTGGCTGATCCTGGCAATTCTTTTGCCGGTCCTGCTGATCGCAAGCATCGTTTTTCGGCACAGCGAACCTGTTAATCAAAACATTCCGAAAAGAAATTCGCCGCAGACTGCGCAGAATTCTCAGAGATAGATTAATCCCCTGAGAATTCTGCGCAGTCTGCGGCTAGAAAATATGAGCGAAAAATACGCGGCAATCAGTTGGAACCGGCAAAAGAAAATCTACGACGGCGTGCTGTGGTCGGGCGTCGCGGTTTATCTTTCGCTGTTCATCGGTCTGGGCGCAATTTTACAGCCCGCTGCGACGATTGAAACGCTCTTGATCCGCGCGTTCGGAACCTGCGCGATCTTACTGCTGCATATCGTTTTGATCATCGGACCGCTGTGCCGCCTGTCGCCTGCGTTTTTGCCGCTTCTTTATAATCGCCGGCATCTGGGCGTCACGACATTTCTGGTCGCCGCGGTTCACGCCGGACTTTCGATCTTTCAGTTTCACGCGCTCGGCAACATCAATCCGTTTGTCAGTATTCTGGTGAGCAACACGCGCCTGACAAGCCTCGCGGATTTTCCGTTTCAGGTTTTGGGTTTGATCGCGCTCGTGATCTTGTTTTTGATGGCGGCGACGAGTCACGATTTTTGGCTCAACAATCTGACCGCGCCGGTCTGGAAAACGCTTCACACGCTTGTTTATGCGGCGTATGCTTTGCTGATCGGGCACGTTGCGCTCGGCGTTCTGCAAGCCGAAACTTCCCCGGTTTTGGCTGTTTCTTTGGGAATCGGATTGATTTGGGTTGTCGGTCTGCACGTTATTGCGGCTTTCAAAGAAAGCGCCCCGGACAAAGAAATTGATTCAAACGATGAATTTGTCGAAGCTTGCCGTTTGGAAGAAATCCCCGAAAAACGCGCCTGCATCCGCACAATTTCGGGCGAGCGCGTCGCGATTTTCAAATACGACGGCAAAATTTCCGCCGTATCAAACGTTTGCCAGCACCAAAACGGACCGCTCGGCGAAGGCAGGATCATTGACGGCTGTATCACCTGCCCGTGGCACGGTTTTCAATATCAACCCGAAACGGGCGCGTCGCCGCCGCCTTTTACCGAAAAAGTTCCGACGTTTAATGTGAAAATTCAAGAAGGCAAAGTTTTTGTGCATAAAAAGCCGAACAAAGCCGGAACGCGGGTTGAACCTGCGATTTTAGCCGCAGAGAACACAGAGAAATAACTTTAAAAATATCTCCGTGTTATCTGCGGCTAATGAAAATATGAAAGACGAAATTTTTTACATCGGTTATCTGCCGAAAATGCCGAAAGGCGCGGCGAAAGTTATCAAAATATTTGTTGTTTCGGCTTTCGCCGCGGCGATCGGTTTGGCGGTCGTTTCGTGGATCGGGCAGAAACCGTTTGCGAAAAGCGTTTTTGAATTCGGCACGGTCAAAGATTTTGAAGGCACGATCGAGGCGCGACCCGTTCCGTTTTTGCTCGTCGAAAAGCCGGAAAAAAACAACGGTTTACCGACGTTCGAGCGTTTTCCGCTCGTTTCGGAAGGCAAACACGGCTTTGACGCGGGAATCTTCGACGGTCAGCGCGTCAAAATAAAAGGCACACTCATTTATCGCGATGATCTGCGGATGATCGAAGTCGCCTCGGATTCTATTGAAAAATCTTCCGGGAGTTCGATTTCCTCTGAAGAACAACCCGAAACTTTGGGCGATTTTACGCTCAAAGGCGAGATCGTTGACTCGAAATGCTACCTGGGCGTGATGAATCCGGGACAGTCGAAACCGCATCGGGACTGCGCCGTCGCTTGTTTGCGGGGCGGAATTCCCCCGCTTTTTATCGTTAAAGATAACGCGGGAAATGTTTCCGAATTATGGCTTTTATCCGATCAAGGCGCGAGCATAAACAATGAAATACTTGATTTTGTTGCTGAACCCGTCGAGGTTTCGGGTGAGATCTCGCGCACCGGCGATCAGCTTTTCTTCAAAATCGACCCGAAGCAAATTAAAAGACTGCCGTAATCAAAAAATCTGGAATATTTTTAACCGCTTGCTTACTTCAATAAATGCAAATTGAACGAGGTAAGCTATGAAAAATAATCCGGTTATCGAATTTCCCAAAATTTCGGTTAAAAATCAAAACCGATACGCGGTGATCTTAGCGGGCGGCGACGGTTCGCGCCTGAAATCGCTGACGCGGGCGATCGCGGGCGATGAGCGTCCGAAACAGTTTTGCCCGATCTTGAATAACGAAACGCTTCTCGATATCACAAGAAATCGCGTCGCGCTGAAGATCGCGCCCGAAAATACGTTTTTCAGCCTGACCGCCAAGCACGAAAGATTTTATAGCGCGCTTTTAGCGGATGTTTCAAAACGGCAAACGACCGTGCAGCCCGAAAACAAGGGAACCGCTCCGGCGATTCTTTACAGTTTGCTGCATCTGGCAAAATCAGCGCCCGACGCAACCGTCGCATTTTTTCCGTCCGACCATTATTTTTCCGACGATGCGGCGTTTATGAACAATGTCGAAACCGCCTTTCAAGCGGTCGAAATAAATCCGCATTCGCTGGTTTTGCTCGGCATCGAGCCCGAATCGGCGGAAACTTCTTACGGCTGGATCGAGCCGCAGGAGACGCTTTTCGGAAATTTGGCGAAAGCCGTTTCACAGGTCAAAAGATTCTGGGAAAAACCATCGCCGGAAGCGGCGCATTGGCTGATGACGAAAGGCTGTCTGTGGAACAGTTTCGTGATGGTCGGAAAGGTTGGAACATTTCTGAAGCTGATCGAAAAACATCTGCCAGATCTTACCGGTATGTTCGCGGCTTCGAGCGTGACCTTCGGAACTTCGGCTGAAAAAGCAACCGTCAGATCGCTTTACGCCTGGATAAACGACGTGAATTTTTCGAGCGAAGTTTTGGAAAAAGCGACCGGCGAATTATATGTGATGCGCGTCTCGGATGTCGTCTGGAGCGATTGGGGCGAACCGCAGAGAGTTCTCGGAACGCTCGCGAATCTCGGCTTACAGCCGGACTGGATGCAGGCGGTCGCGGCTTAATTTCTTTTGCCGCGGATAAACGCGGATTTCGCTGACAAGAATTATTGACTTAATCGGCGAAATCCGCGTTTATCCGCGGCTAATTTATACTGAGGATTAAATTATGAAAGCAATTGCAGTAAAACCGGGCGTTCAAAACTCGGTTCATTTAGTCGAAATGCCGAAGCCTTCGGTCACGGAAATCCCGAACGGGCGCGGCGTGCTGGTCAAAGTTTTGCGCGTCGGCGTGGACGGCACGGACAAGGAGATCAACAACGCCGAATACGGCGCATCGCCGAACGGCGACGGATTTCTGGTCATCGGACACGAAGGTTTCGGCGTGGTCGAAGAGGTGGGCGAAAATGTCCACGGGCTCAAAAAAGGCGATTACGTTGTCGCTACCGTGCGCCGTCCGGGAACTTCCCTGTACGATCTGATCGGCACGAACGATATGACGACCGACGACACTTATTTTGAACGCGGCATCAACCTGCGGCACGGCTACCTGTCGGAATTTTATGTTGACGATGCCGAATTTATCGTCAAAATCCCGCGCGGACTGCGGGAAGTCGGCGTACTGCTCGAACCGATGACGGTCGTGCAGAAAGGCATCACGCAGGCGTTTGAAATTCAGCGTCGTTTACGGGTTTGGAAACCGCAGCGCGCGGCGGTGATGGGCGCGGGCACGATCGGACTTCTCGCAACTCTGGTTTTCAAACTCAAAGGAATGGAGGTCGTGACGTTCGGCAGAACGTCGAAGCCTTATCTGAATTCGGATCTGATCGAGGAACTCGGCGCGGAATATGTTTCGACGGCTGACGTGAGCGTTCCCGATTATGCCGCGCAAAACGGCGGTTTCGACGTGATCTTTGAAGCGACCGGATTTTCGCCGATCGTTTTCGACGCGATGCAGGCACTGGCGAAAAACGGCGTTTTGATTCTGTCTTCGGTCACGGGCGGCGATAAAAAGACGGAAGTTCCGGCGGATAAGATCAATCTCGATTTTGTACTCGGCAACAAAGTGATGGTCGGAACGGTCAATGCCAACCGTGAATATTTCGAGTCGGGCGTGAAAGACCTGTCGCAAGCCAAGCTCGAATACGGCGACTGGCTCGACCGTCTTTTAACGCATCCCGTTAAGGGTCTGGAAAATTACGCAGAGCTTTTTGAAAAACTGACTTCGGCGAAAGGCGCGATCAAGGTTTTTTGCGAAGTCGCCGAATTGAATTAGAATTTGAGGAAAATAGGACGCGGACGAAGACGGATTTAGCGGATTTACGCTGATTTATTTTTTAATAACATCCTTTGATAATCCGCCTGATCCGCGTTTATCCGCGTCCTGTTACATTTTTTATAATTGCAGAGATTTCAGATATCTGCGGAAATCTTCGCCCAGATCTTCGCGTTTCAAAGCAAATTCGACCGTCGCGATCAAAAATCCGAGTTTGTCGCCCGCGTCGTGGCGGTTTCCTTCGAGCTTGACGGCGTAAAACGGCTTGCCTTCTTTGAGCATCAGACGCATCGCGTCGGTGATCTGAATTTCGCCGCCCGCGCCTTTTTCGGTGCGTTCGATGGCATCGAAAACGTCGGGCGTGAGAATATAACGACCAATGATCGCCAAATCCGACGGCGCGTCCGCAAATTTCGGTTTTTCGATCATATCCTTAATTTTGAAGACGTTCGGCGCCACTTCTTCGGCGTCGATCACGCCGAAACGTGAGATCGCTTCGCCCGCAACCTGCATTGTCGCAATAACTGGTGCGTTATATTTTTCAAAAACTTCGATCATCTGCTTGAGCGCAGGCGTTTCCGCGTCAACCACGTCGTCCGCCAAAAGAACGGCGAAAGGCTCGTTTTCCGAAAAATCCTTCGCCTGATAGATCGCGTGTCCAAGCCCGAGAGCCTGTTTCTGGCGCGTATATGAAATCCGGCAAATTTCGGAAATCGAATGAACCATTTCGAGAAATTCGGTTTTGCCTTTTTCCTGTAAAACGCTTTCGAGTTCGTAGGAAATATCAAAATGATTTTCGATCGAACTTTTTTCGCGTCCCGTAACGATCAAAATTGATTCAACGCCCGACGCAACGGCTTCTTCGACCGAATATTGGATCAGAGGCTTATCAACGAGCGGCAGCATTTCTTTGGGCGATGCCTTGGTCGCGGGTAAAAATCTCGTTCCGAGTCCGGCGGCGGGAAATACTGCTTTGCGAATTTTGTGTGTCATAATAATTTTTGTTAAATTCTTGTG
Source organism: Pyrinomonadaceae bacterium (assembly GCA_035536135.1). Lineage (GTDB taxonomy): Bacteria > Acidobacteriota > Blastocatellia > Pyrinomonadales > Pyrinomonadaceae > JAFDVJ01. The sequence continues at coordinate 17,555 of DATLOR010000193.1, forward strand.
ATTATCTATTGTTCGCTATTTAGACAATAGACGAAACTAAAATTGTAGGAAAAAAATGGCTGAGAAACAAACCTTTGAGGTGGTGTTGGAAAAACACGAAAATATGGACGCGACCGGAATCACGATTCCGTTCGACGTTGAAGAAGTTTTCGGCGCAAAGCGCGTTCCCGTGAAAGTTCAGATAAACGGCGCGGAGCACCAAAGCACGATCATTCGAATGGGCGAAAAATATATGGTCGGCGTGCCGAAAGTTTTCCGCGAAGCGGCTAATGTCAAAGCCGGCGAAACGATCACGGTCACGCTCGTCAAAGATACGGAAAAACGAACCGTCGAAGTTCCGCAAGATCTCGCCGAAGCTTTAGAAAAAGCGGGTTTAACGGACGTTTTTGCAAAAATGAGCTACACGCATCAAAAGGAATACGTCAACGCCGTGCACGAAGCGAAACGCGAAGAAACCCGCGTCAGAAGAATCGAAAAAACGATTGAACAGCTCATCAGCAAAAGAAAATAGTTATGTTGGATTTAAACTTTGTCAGAGAAAATTTAGAAACAGTTAAAAAAGCCCTCGAGAACCGCAATTTTCCGACCGAAAGTCTGGATAAATTTGCGGAGTTAGATGCGGAACGCCGCCGGATCATCGGTGAAGCCGACGCGATCAATCAAAAACGAAACTCATCGAGCAAGGAAATCGGCGCGTTGATGCAAGCGGGAAAACGCGAAGAAGCCGAAGCCAAAAAAGCGGAAGTTTCAGGTTTAAAGGACAAACAATCGGAACTCGACACCAAACGTGACGAAGCCGAAGCAGAAATGCGTGATTTGCTTGCGAATTTGCCGAATATTCCGGCGGAAGGCGTTCCGGTCGGCGCGGACGAATCGGCAAATGTCGAAATCCGCAAATGGGGCGCTCCCGTTGAGTTCGATTTTGAAGTGAAAGACCACGTCGATCTCGGCGAATCGCTGGGCATTCTGGATCAGGAACGCGCCGTCAAAATTACGGGTTCGCGCTTTGCGATCCTCAACGGCGCGGGCGCACGGCTTGAACGCGCGCTCGTCAATTTTATGCTCGATGTTCACACGACCGAGCACGGCTACACGGAAACCCTGCCGCCGTTTCTGGTCAATCGCAAATCGCTTTTCGGGACGAATCAACTGCCGAAATTCGAGGAAGACCTGTTTCACATCAAGGACGAACGCGGTTTTGCGCTGATCCCGACCGCCGAAGTTCCGGTGACGAATTATCACGCGGAAGAAATTCTGGAAGCCAAGGAGTTGCCGAAATATTACACGGCTTACACGCCTTGTTTTCGCTCGGAAGCGGGAAGCTACGGGCGCGACACGCGCGGGCTGATCCGCCAGCATCAGTTTGAAAAGGTCGAACTCGTCAAGCTTGCTTTGCCCGAAACGAGCGAAGAAGAACACGAAAAACTGACGGCAAACGCCGAACGGATCTTGCAGCTACTCGGCTTGCCGTATCGGACGGTCGTTTTATCAACGGGCGATATGGGTTTCGGCGCGAAGAAAACTTACGACATCGAAGTTTGGCTGCCATCGCAGAAAACCTACCGCGAAATTTCAAGCTGTTCGAACTGCGGTGATTTTCAGGCGCGGCGGATGAATCTGCGGTTCAGACGCGGCGGCGGCGCAAAGCCCGAATTCGTTCATACTCTGAACGGTTCAGGCTTAGCGGTCGGAAGAACCTGGATCGCAATTCTGGAAAATTACCAACAGGCTGACGGCTCGATTCAGATTCCCGAAATTCTTCAGCCGTATATGAACGGTTTGGAGAAAATCGAGATTTCGTAGTCTGTCAGGCGAATTGAAGTTTGCCGGTTTAGTTTGCGCGGAATTTCAACAAACTCAAGTTTGTTTTACAGTAAAAAAGGCGGCGGTGCTGAATTTTTCAGCACCGCCGCCTTTTTATGAAAATTACGAATTGAAGGTTACGGATAAGCAGTTAGTATTGGTTCATTTCTATAAATCCGCAACTTTCAATTCGTAAAGCCGTTACTGCGTAAAGCCTTGTGATTTAGGCTTATCGGCGGTAAAACCTTGATTTTTATCTTTGGCGTCGTCGGTAATAAAGCCTTGATTTTTGGCTTCGCTGGCAAAGGTTTTCTTTGTTTCATCGACCGCCGTTTTGACTTCGCTGCTCAGCGTTTTTTGCGCTTCGGAGGCAACTTCTTTGGCTTTATCGACCAGATCGCCCGCCGCTGTTTGTGCTTTGTCGAGCAATTGCTGGCGATATTCGCCCAAAAGTTCGCCTTCGTAGCGGGTTGACGGAATCGCCAGACCGACCGCCGCGCCGATCGCTAACGCGACCGCACCGACCGCGAGCGGATTTTCTTCGATGTAATAATCGTACTGCTCGCGGGCTTGCACGGAGTATTCGCCGACTTTTTCATAGGCGTTTCCGGCATAATCAGTGACGCTCGAATACGCGTTTGTTGCCGCGCTTGTCACGCCTTCATAAGCCGAACTCGCTTTATCGCCGACCGTGCTCAGCGCATTTCCGGCAACGTTGCTCACGCTTTCATAAGCGCCGCTTGCCGTATCGCCGATTTTTCCGGTCGCCGATTTCAGCGTATCCGAAACCGACGATGTCAGTCCGCTGCCGCGATTATCGCGTCTTCCTTCGTGTTCATCGTAATAGCGATGCGCCGGACGACGTTTTTTGCCGCTGAATTCATAAGCCAGCAGCCCGACACCCAATCCGATCAGAACGAGCGGAAAAGGATTTTTCCGCGCAAATTTTCCTGCTTCTGTTTTTGATAATTCTTTTCCTACGTTTTGCATAAATTTTCCCGCCTTTCCTAAATTTCCGATAGTCGCGTCGTAAACGGTTTCTTTCGCCGTTTCGAGTGCTTGATTGATATGTTCCGAAACCTGTTCCTTAACCTGGTCGGAAATATTCTGAATACTTAATTTTTCCTGAATCGCGTCGATCGTTTCGCCCATCTGCGAACGAGTTTCCTCGATCTGCGCTTTCAGATGCTCGGTTTCTTCGGGCGCATCGTCCGTGTTTGTCGGAATTTCAAGTAATTCCGAATCAGACGACGAATAATCGTCCGAACGCGCTTCGAGATACGTGTCTTGATTTGCGCCTGCTGCGGTTGAAACTGCATCCGGTTCGCCGGTTAAGTCTAACTCACTTGATTTTTCAGCCATTGTGCATCCTCCTTCAAAGTCTCAACCGTTTCATGCGGCGTCAGATCGGTCTTTTTGAGCGCGGCAAGTGCTGATGAAATCATCATATAAGCCGCGATTCCGACAACGACGCTGACGATCAAAGCCGCCGCCCACGCCGGAATAAAATTCGCCAACCCGATAATGATTGCCGCGATCAAGGAAAGTGCCGCCGCGTAGCCGACCGCCCCGCCGACCACCAGATAACCGACATTTTTCCCGACGCTCGTTGCCTTTTTCGTTAATTCGGTTTGAGCCAACGTGACTTCCTGGCGAATGAGTGTTCCGGTTTCACTCGCCAGGTCGGAAAACAGGTCGCCGAGACTGCGTTCTTCTTTAACCATTTGCTGTTGTGCCATACATTTCTCCTTTTTTCCGATTTCCCGAATTATGACGGATTCGTCGCCGATTTCGCGTCGGTGTTAAATGTTCGTCCGGATCCTTTGGTTAACTGTTTCGGATTCGAGCTTTTCAAAAAACGCGCCGCGACAAATCCGAGCGCCAATGCGCCGCCGATAAAATATGCCGGATATTTCCGCGCAAAACTTTCGATATCGCTGACCATTTCGCGCACTTCTTTGCGTTCGAAATAACCCGAAATATTTTCGATCTGGGTTGCCAGAGAATTTGTATATTTCGCCGCTGTTTCGGTAATTTTGTTTTGTTCGTCCGTTGAATTCAGATTTTCACCGACCTGTTTGATACTGTCGGCTACACTCGTCAAACCGCCCGCGAGAGTTCCTTTTTGCTCGTCCAAAACTTCGGTCGCGCGCTTTGTTGCCGCGCCGTAGGCTTGTCCGACCGTGCTTTTTGCCTGATCGTAAATACCTTTCGCCGTTTCTTTTGCGGCATCAATGCTCAATTCAGGCGAACCGGCTTTGTCAGCCGAATCGGTTTTGTTTTGAGAATGAGAAACTCCGGCATTGCCGCTCTGATTTGTTTTTGAAATCTGTGCCGACTGGTTATTATTTTCCTTAAATGCCGATTGGTTATTATTTTCTTTTGATGTTGTATCCTGCGTTTGTTTGTTTTGTTCGTTTTCCATATCTTACCCCTTGTTTTGAAATAGTTTGTACTGTTTTAGTAACTTGTTTTTTACACAAAGCAACAACCATACCAAAATCGAAAAAGCTTATTTATTAGAGAATTTAAGCATTTTCTGACATTTTGAAGCCGGATGAAATGTATCAATTTGTGACGTTGGACTATAATTTTTCACATAGAGGGTTTTACGAATGAAGCTCAAAAAGATCAAAACCATCATTTCCGGCGGACAGACGGGCGCAGATCGCGCGGCATTTGATTTCGCCCTTGAAAACGGGATCGAGATCGGCGGCTTCGTTCCGAAAGGTCGCCGCGCCGAAGACGGAAAAATCAGCACGAGTTATCCGAACTTGATCGAAACTGCCACGCGAAATTATCTGGAGCGAACCGAGCTGAACGTGAAGAATTCGGATGCGACGCTGATCGTTTCACACGATCAGCCGACCGGCGGTTCGCTTCTGACAAAAAAGTTCGCCGAAAAGCATCAAAAGCCTTTTCTGCATATCGATCTTTTGAATGAGGCGATCGAAGAATCCGCCGCAAAGACCCGCCGATGGTTAGCTTCAATAAAATGCCAAAGATTAAACATCGCCGGTTCGCGCGCTTCGACCGATGCGGCAATTTATGAAAAGACAAAGCAGTTTTTAGCCGCATTGTTCTCCGTAAATTAAAAAAGACGAGGCTTTTTAAGACCTCGTCCTTCCTATCAGCATAAACATATATCGAAACTAAGGAGTTACGCTGAAAACTGAATAAATTTTGCTGGTCGGTGTTGCAACGTCCGTATTTTCGACCGTTACGAACAAACCGAAATCGGCGAGCGCCGTTTCACTGCGAATTTCCGATTCTTCACGGTTGCCGTTATTAATAACCTGACCGAGCTTGGTATATTTTCCGTCCGGCGATGAAGCCCAAAGAATAAAACGGGCGTTTTTCGGAGCCATTTTCATCTCGTCAAAACGCATTTTGATTTTGGTGACGCCGTCTTTGGTCGGGCTCAAATAAGCCTTACCTTTCAAGCCTTGCAGTTCGCCGCTGAAATTGATCCTGATTTCCGAATCTTTGTTTTTGTCGAATTTCGCGACATTCAAAAGCGGAACTTCATAGGTCGAAGCAACTTCAGTTGTCGTGGCAATTTGTTTGCCGCCGCCGTCGCTCGTTACCGCCACCGGCACAACGGCGTACCCCGTCGGCACCGCGCTGCGGAAAGTGACCGGAATGTCGCTGCTGAAGCTCGTCACGCCTTCATTCGGCGAAAGAACGACCATAAACTGATTCATCGGCGTTGTGAATTCGGCTTTCGCAATGCCGTTTTCGATCATCACCGGACCTAACAGCGTCGGCACGCCTTTGGGATCGACCGCATAGGCGTAATAGCTTTTCGCATCGCCCGTGACGCCCGCGAGATCCAAATAAATTTTCGTTCCGTCAGCCGCCCGTAAAACACGCGCCGTGCCGCTCGCACCTTGCAGGTTATACGGCGTTAACTGAACCGTTACCTCTTTGCCGACCGGATATTCGATGACCGAATAGGTTCCGTCCGCATTCTGAACAACCTCGGATTTGGTCGTCGTCGTGGTCGTCGTCGTTTTAGTGGTTGTATCCTGCGCTAACGCGAATGAAGAAAAGGCAATTGATAGTGCAATTCCGCTGCCTAATTTCCAAAAACTTTTAATGCTCATAAAATCCTCCTTGATAAAATCCCTTGTTTGATAATTTTTTTTCAAACTTGAAATAATGCACTTCCGTCTATAAGTGAAAAAGATTGCAAGCAACGTGCCGCAAATCAGTAAACGCATTTGTTGTAAGATTTAGCACGGAAAAGAAGAGAATTTTTTATGAATCAGGAGTGTATTGATACTAAACAAAAGTTGTATTAAAACAATCGCCGGAAGCTATCTGCCGGAAGTTCTTCGTTCGTGAAAAGCGGCTTCGGCAATGCCCGCGATCCACCAGAATGCGCCTTTTGCGCCGAGATGCTCGAACATTTTTTTGAAGACTTTCGGGTGAATTTTGGCGGTTTTCAGCAGGACTTTTTTAAAGGATGCGAAACGCATTCGGTCCTGAAACATTTCGCGGCTGATTTCTTTATCCAAACCGCTCAAAGCCGACATCACCGCGTTCATCGTTTCGTTAACGACCGAGGATTTGCTTCTCAAAGTCGGACGCATAAATTCCGCGAGGCTCGACATCTGCGCGACCCGCGGTTCGTAAGCGTTGATTAGCGAAAGAGCTGTTTCGTCCGTTAAATTTTCGCGCAGAGCGTGTTCGGTCAAATCCGTTAATTTCCGCAGATTCCGAACGTGCGAACCGAACCCGCAGAACGTTAAGGGCGAAGATAATCCGGCGGCGTCGCCGACGAGCAAAACGCGGTCAGCCGCCGTTTTTTTCTGATTGTTCCAGCCTTGGTGATGAATGCTCGGAATGTAGCCGTAAACAGGCTTGACGACCTTCCACGCGCCGTTTTTGGTTTTGTAGTCGGGCAATTTTTCAAAATATTCTTCAAACAGACGAAACAGAGATTTGTCGGCTTTTGATTCGACCGAATCGTAAAAAAACAGATATGTCGTGTATTCGTCCCGGCGTTCGCTGCCCGCAAAGCCTTCCCACATCAATTGGCGGTTGTCTGACACGTCTTCGGTCGAAACGAGAATTTCGCCGACCGAAAAATCAACTTCTCCGTCTTCCGTGCCGCGCCGGAAACCTTTCGCGACCGTGCCGACCGTCGGGCAAACGTGCGTGATCGATCTTCCCGCATTCAGCTGGCGCGAAACTGCCGAATTTGTGCCCGTGGCATCAACAAAAAGCTTTGAAGCAAACAGTTTTCGCCGTCCGGTTTTCGCGTCTTCACATTCGACAAAGACTTTCTCTTTCTGCACAAAAGCGCGGACAAAACGTAAATTGTTGATGATTTTCGATTCGGTTTTTTTGAGTTTTTTGACGGCAAGTTCGAGAAGTTTGTCGGCTTCGACGGCAACGTCCAGAACATTGTCCATAAAAAGCGGCGGCGTTTTAATGCGCGAATTTCCGTCGTAAAATTTCACGAAACCCGTTTTATAACGATTGACGATCGCCGTTTCGATCTCTTCTTTCGTAAAAAGTCCGGCGCGGACAAATTCCTGTAATTCCGCGTCGGAAATATTCCAGTCGCGATGCGTTTTGCCGACCGTATGCGCGTCGAAAACCAGAATTTTACGGTTATGCTTGAGAGCCATCACGGCGGCGTGAAGCAAGCCCAAAGTTCCGCCCGCGTAGATGATCTCAAACTCGCCGTCAATTTTTACGCCGTGCGGCGCGGAATCAAAAAATACGACTTCTTCGCTTTTTTCGGGATTTTCACGGAAATCGTTCCAACGCTCTTCGATTTCCCAAATGCGTTCGAGATGCTTTTCGCGGTCGGATAAATTACCGAGATTTTCGACCAGAAGCGGAAACCGGCGGCGGATTTCGGCAAGGTCGAATTGTTTTTCCCGGGTGCTCATTATTAAAACAGAATTTAATCACAGATTATCACAAATGAACCCGGATAAAATCTGATAGATCTATTTTTAATCCGGTCTCAATCCGCCTTTTCAAAATCTTCGCGCAAAATCCGCCATTGCCAGATGTCGCCGTCTTCGGTGTCGTGTTTTTCGGCAATGCGCGTCATTCCGCATTTTTGCAAAATTCTGACCGAAGCGTTTTCTTCGGCGAGCGTGTGCGCGTCGACCATTTTTATCGGCGACCACGAAAAAGCATACTCGATCATTCCGCGGGCGGCTTCGGTTGCCAAACCTTGATGTTCATAAAGCGGCGAAATTGCATAACCGATCTCGACCATTCCCTGCTCGTCCGCGACGCCTTTAAATCCGCCGTTGCCAATGATCTTGTTTTCGTCCTTTTTTAAGAAAAGATGCATTCCCCAGCGCAAAACCTGCGGATCTTTTTCGAGCATTTTCAAAGCATACGGCAGCATATCCAGGGTTTCGGGAAAAACCAGCCAGTTTTCGGCAAACTCAACGCCGAGCAGATCGCCCAAAGCCTGCTCGCTTTGCATGAGCGCATTCAGGTGCATTTTGTTGCACGCAATCAATTGTAATCTTTCGGTTTCGATCATTTGTTCCGGTAAAAAAACGCGGAGAAACTTTTCGCCCGCGTTTTTCAAAAGCATAAAAACTCAAAACTTATTAAATCTAGCGCATATTCGTGCCGCATTCGGGGCAGAATTTGGTTGTCACTTCGACTTCGTGACCGCAGCCCGAGCATTTCGGTTTGGCAACCTTCGTCGGAGTTCCGCATTCGGGACAGAATTTTGCGCTGCCGGCATCGAATCCGCAAACGCAAAGATTCGGCAGTTTCGCTTCTTCCGAAGGCTTGACGAACTGCGGCGACGCGTTAACCGCGCCCGCGCTCATATCAACGCCCGAAACGTAATCGGTTTCCTGCGCTTTTTGATAAAGCTGCTGGCGCATCGCGTCGGCTTTGGCTTGCGCGTGCGCCGATGCCAGTTCTTCCTCATAGCGCGGCGCACAGCCCTCGCACTGATTTGCCTGGTCGTTCCAGCAAACTTCGGGACAAACCCATTTTCCGCACCGCGAACATTGATGAAAATGCTGTTTGCCTTCTTCGACCGCCGCTTTCAGCGCCGAATCGTGTGCCGAACCGCCGACCGCCCGCTGAACTTCATACGCCGAATTTCCCGCCGAGCTTGCCCAGCCGCCAAACAGATCACCTGCCGCGCGAAGCAATGAACCCGCCATTCCGATCGTCGAAGTCTGAAAACTCGACATATAGCCGTTGCCGCATTTATCGCAATTAAATTTGAACTGAAAACCTTTATCGGTTGATAAATCCTGATAGTTATTAACGAATTGAATCATTGACATTTTGACTGAATCTCCTAAAAAACGATTCTAATTTTAGCAATATTTTTCTAAAACGAAAATGATTTCTTCAGGGTCTCAATAAAATTTTTATTCGTTACTGCTGACGGCTTTCGCCTTGTTCCAAAGCGCATCCATTTCCTGCAGATCCGAATCTTCCAAAGCTTTTCCGTTTTCCTTTAAATTCTGCTCGATAAACTTGAATCTCCGGCGAAATTTGCGATTCGTTTTTTTCAGAGCGGTTTCGGCATCGACATCCAGTTTCCGCGCCAGATTGACGACGACAAACAGCAGATCGCCGATCTCTTCTTCGATGTTTTCGCCCGTTTCAATGGCTGATTTCAATTCGTCGGTTTCTTCCGTCAGTTTATCGAAAATCTGCCCGACGTTTTCCCAGTCGAATTTTACTTTCGCGGCTTTTTTCGTCAGTTTCTGCCCTTCAAGAAGCGCGGGAAAATGCACCGGAACGTCTTCTAAAATAGATTCTTTCGGCTTTTCGATCTTGCCCGAAGCCTTTTGCTGATTTTTTTTGAGCTCGTCCCAATTCTGCAGAACGTCCTGCGCGGTTTTGAGCTCCGCTTCGCCGAAAACGTGCGGATGACGCAAAATTAATTTTTCCGTCACGCCTTCAACGACTTCATCGATCGTAAAATCACCTTTTTCGGCGGCGATCGTCGAATGAAAAACGACTTGCAGGAGAACATCGCCGAGCTCTTCCTGCAAATTATGAGTTTCGCCCGTCTGGTCTGCTTCCTGAATCGCGTCGAACGTTTCGTAGCATTCTTCCAAAAGATACTGCGCCAGAGATGCGTAAGTTTGTTCCGCGTCCCACGGGCAACCGCCTGGCGCACGAAGCCGCGCCATCACTTTGATGAGTTCGTCAAATTTTTCCGACATAAATTTTAAGTATTATAAATATTCTGAAATTCGTTTTTTAAGTTGGCTTCCGGCAAAATCTGTCCGAGATGATGCTTCAGATGCTCGACGTAATCCTTCATGATAAAACGGAGCGAAAAAGTGCCCGCGCCTTCGATCGTGATTTCATTTGCCAAAATTTCGGAATCGACATTTTCGATCAGATGCGCCAGATGCAGATTATACGCTTGCCACAAATTTACTAACCCGAGCCAGTTTGCTGCGTTGTATTTCTGCGAATCAACCCAAAAATTCTGCTGATAACCGACAAACTCAACGTGTTTTTCAGCCATCGTCCGCACAAATTTTTGCTGATTGTTGCAAGCCGAATCGATCAGATGCCCGAGAATTTCCTTTTTCGACCATTTGTCCGGTAAAGGTTTGACCGAAGCCGCTTCGTCGCCGATATTTTCGAGTAAAGGCAAAACTTCAGACAAAGTTTTCCGCAAATTTTCCGCCGTTTCGCGCATTATCTTCGATTTTGAACTTTCTTTCGCCAAAATGCTACTATCAAGATATAAATTTAAAGGACTTACTGGATAAAACAATGGTAGAAAAAGAAGAAGAACAACCAATAATCAAAGTAACCGACCGCCGCAAATTCAATCTCGACGGCTCTGTGCGCGAAGGCGTCGAGATCGAGCCCGAAAAGCCGAAAGCGGTGCAAACGCCGGTTTCCGAAACGACCGCTGAAACGGCTGAAACTTTTGAGCCTCAGTTGTCCGCCGCCGAAGATATTCACACCACGCCGTCAACTACTGCGGAAATAGACGAAACACAGGAAATTCCCGGCGCGGAAGATCCGGCGAGCTTCGTTAATTTTCTTTCGACGCTCGCGACTAACGCCGCCGCCAGTCTCGGCGCGATGCCGCATCCGGTCACGGGACAGCGTTCGCTCGATCTGGACACGGGCAAATACTGGCTCGATGTGCTGGCGATGCTCAGTGAAAAAACCAAGGGCAATCTTCACCCGCAGGAATCGCGGCTTTTGGAAGGACTTTTGGGCGATCTGCGGATGCAGTATGTCCAGCTCGTCCGCGCGACCGAAGAACGCCTTAAGGCGCAAGCCGCGCAAAAATTTTCGGCGAGCGATATTTTAGGTAAAAAATAGTTCGTAGAGTTCATGGAGTTTATGGAGTTCATAGAGTGAAAATCTCTTTACTCTATGAATTCCATAAACTCTACAAACCTTATGAACTCCAATGAAACTGACTTTCCTCGGCACCGGCACTTCGACGGGCGTTCCGTCAATCGGCTGTGAATGCGAAACCTGTCTTTCGACCGATTTCCGGGATAAACGCCTGCGCGTTTCGATCCTGATCGAACATAAGGACAAAAAAATCCTCGTTGATACCTCGATCGATTTTCGCCAGCAGGCTTTGCGTGCCGGAATAAATTTCCTTGACGCCGTGCTGATCACGCATTGCCACGTTGACCACGTTTTCGGGCTCGACGACATTCGCCCTTTGAATTTCCGCTACGGCGCGATGGGCGTTTATGCCAACGAAATTGCGTGGAAGGATCTGCGGCGCATCTTTCAATACATCTTTCAGCCGACGCATTTCGGCGGCGGGCTTCCGCAATTGATTCCGCACACGGTCGAGCATAACTCGCCTTTCTGCATCGGCAAGGACATTGAAATCACGCCGCTCGAAGTCATTCACGGCAAGCTTCCCGTCGTCGCTTACCGTTTCAACGATTTTGCCTATGCGACCGATTTAAAGGTAATTCCGCCCGACTCGATGGACGGTTTGCGCGATCTGGAAGTTCTGGTTTTGGACTGCGTGCGCATCAAACCGCATTCAACGCATCTGTGCCTCGAAGAAGCCCTCGCGATCATCGAAGACTTAAAGCCGAAAAAAGCCTTTCTGACGCATCTTAATCACGACATTATGCACGAACGCGATTCGCGCCTTTTGCCTGACAACGTGCAATTTGCCTATGACGAACTGGTCGTCGAAGATTAGTTAAAATCTAAAAGAAAAAGGCAGATTCGATCGAAACTGCCTTTTCATCGAATTAAAAAATCATCAGGAT
>DATLOR010000194.1:0-7885 GCA_035536135.1 Pyrinomonadaceae bacterium
GCCGTTTTCGATTCTCCCGAAAAAACTTTTCGCCACGATAATTTTGCCGACTACAAAGCAAACCGCGCCGCGATGCCCGACGATCTGTCGTCGCAAATGCCTTATATCGTCCGCGTTTGCGAAGCCTTTAATATTCCGATCCTGCGGCATCCGGGTTTTGAAGCTGATGATATTATCGGCACTTTGGCGCAGAAAGTTGCCGAAAAAGGGATGCAAGCCGTGATCGTCTCGAACGACAAGGATCTGTGCCAGCTCGTCCGCGACCCGCTGATCGTCTGTATGCGGCAGAATTCGCAGAACGTTAAGCGCAAAGTTGCCGTCCCCCCGATCGAATATTGCGACGAAGCGTGGGTCGAAAGCAAATTCGGCGTTCCGCCGACGAAAATCATTGATCTTCTGGGTTTGATGGGCGACGCGATCGACAATATCCCGGGTGCGCCCGGAATCGGCGAAAAAGGCGCGCTGAAATTGGTTCTGGAATACGGCTCGGCGGAAGGCGCGATGGCGAATGCCGACAAGGTGACGCATAAAACCTACCGCGAATCTTTGCAGAACAGTCAGGAAATCATTCGGCAATCACTGGAGCTCGCGACGATTCACACGACGATGCCGATCGAGCTCGATCTGGATTCGCTCAAACACCGCGAACCGAATCGCAATCTTGCCTACGCGCTTTTCCGCGAACTCGAATTTACGGCTCTAACGCGCGAATTTGCCGATTCGATGCCGCTTTTCGATGGTTTAACGGACGCGCCGGACGCGCCCGTCGCCAGAAATTATCAACTGATCAACAAACGCGAAGATCTGGATAAACTGATCCGGCGGCTCTGGGAATCCGAACATTGGTCGTTCGAAGTCGATTCGTCGAATTCCCCGCCGAAAGCGAGCAGTTTCGACAAAGTTGCGCCGCTTGGGCTTGCGATTGCAACCGCCGCCGGTGCTTCGTATTACGTCGATCTGGAAAATTTCGAAGGCGGAAACGATTCCGCGATCGAATCCTTAAAAGATATTTTATCGAACGGTTTTCTCGAAAAAGTTTCGCACGATCTGAAAAACGATCTGTCGGTTCTGGCGAAGATCGGCATCACGCCCGAAGCCGTCGCGGACGATACCTGCATTGCTTCTTATTTGATCGATGCGAGCCGTAAGAACGATCTCGAAACGCTCTCGCAGATCAATCTCGGAGCGGACGCTGTTTTTGAAGTTCCTGAGGGCTGGGCGGAAAATCAATACCGCACCGCCGAACGCGCCGATTTTATCGTTCAGCTCGCGCCGATGCTCCGCCGGAAGATTCAGGAAGACGGACTCGAAATGATCTATTCGGAAATCGAACTGCCGCTGATTCCCTTACTTTACAAGATCGAAATGGCGGGAATGAAGGTTGATGTCGAGGCGCTTAAAGGCTTTTCGGATTTTGTTTCAACCGAGCTCGAAACTTTGCGCGAAAAGATTTACGCGATCGCGGGACGTGAATTCAATATCAATTCGCCCAAACAGGTCGGCGAAGTTTTGCAGGAACTGAACATCGAAACCGGACGCAAAACCGCGACCGGACAAATCTCGACGAGCAAAGACATTCTCACCGAACTTGCGCTGACCTATGAAATCGCGCAGTTTATCATTGATTTTCGCGAGCTCGACAAGCTCAAGGCGACGTATTCGGACGTTCTGCCGAAGCAGATCGCTGCGGACGGACGGATTCACGGCAAACTCAACCAAACGATCGCCGCGACCGGACGTTTGAGTTCGACCGACCCGAATCTGCAAAACATTCCGAACCGCACCGAGCTCGGTCAGCAAATCCGCCGCGCATTCATTCCCGAAAAAGGTTTTAAATTGATCTCCGCCGATTATTCACAGCTCGAACTGCGGCTGCTTGCCTACGTGACGCGCGACGAACGGATGCTCGACGCTTTCAAAAACGGTGAAGACATTCACGCGCAAACCGCGAAACTGGTTTTCGGCGCGAAGGACGAAAAAGAATTGAAGGAAAAACGGCGGCTCGCGAAAATCGTCAATTTTGCGATTGCCTACGCCGTCGAAGCCTTCGGACTTTCACAAAGGGTCGGTCTGACGCGCGCCGAAGCGAAAAAGGTGATCGAAGATTATTACGAAACCTACAAAGGCGTCAAGAAATTTATGGACGAAACGCCCGAACTTGTGCGTGAAAAGGGCTTTGTTACTTCGATCTACGGCAGACGGCGTTATTTTCCGTCGATCAACGACCGAAATTTCAACGTCCGCACACGCGCCGAACGCGAAGCGATCAATATGCCCCTTCAGGGTACGGCTTCCGATATTGTCAAAATTGCGATGCTCAAAGTCGATGAAGCTTTAGAGCGCGAAGGCTTGAAAACGCAGATGATCATGCAGGTTCACGACGAGCTTCTTTTCGAAGCGCCCGAAGCGGAAGTCGAAAAAGCGTCGGAAATCATCAAAAGATCAATGGAATCGGCGGTCGAATTGGACGTTCCCTTAACGGTCGAAGTCGGGGCGGGCGATAACTGGATGAGCGTCAAATAACGGCATCGGGAAAAAATTTCCTGAGTCTTTCCCGCGCGGCGCGTGTTTGAGCATGGTCGGCGCCAAGTTTTTCACGCAAAACATCATAGCTTTTATACAATAGTTTCTTACCTTTTTCGCGCTCGCCTAAAAGCGTCAGACATTCGCCGTAAAAACTGTTCGCGGTCGAAAGAAGCCAGTGATTTTCGCCGAGCGTTTTGCGGCGCAGCGCCAGACATTCTTCGATTGCCGGTTTGGCGGCTTCCGGTCGTCCCTGCCTTAAAAGACTTCTGCCCAAAATTAAAAATGCGCTCGCGGTGACCGGATGTTCGTCCGTTAAACCACGCCCACGCATTGCCAGAACTTCGCGGGCGAGCTTTTCGGATTCGGCATAATCGCCGCATTCGGCGTTCAGAAACGCCAAATCGTAGAGCGTCCAGGCAACGTCCGGGTGATTTTCGCCGAGCGTTTTACGGCTGAGCACCAAAACTTTCCGGTAAAGCCTCTCGGACTCGCTTTTGTCGCGAAGCAAAACGGCGGAAGCCAAACGCGAGATTCCCTTAATCACATCAGGATGTTCTTCGCTGTAAAATTTTCGCAAAATCGTCAATGCCTGCCGGTAAAGTGATTCAGTTTTGTCCCGTTCGCCCAAAGCCCCGAAAGCATTCGCCAGACTTCCGAGCGTTTTGGCGACATCCGGATGATTTTCGCCGTAAAGCGCGCGGCGGATTTCGAGCTCTTCGGTGTGAGCGCGGAGCGACTCGCGCTTTTTGCCCGTCAACGCGAGCAAATAGCCGAGATTGTCGAGAACTCTGGCGACATTGACATCATCTTTCAGAAAGCGGAAGGTTTTCAGAGCTTCGAGATACAAAGGTTCCGCCGCATTCAAATCGCCTTTCGTCTGCAAAAGCTTGCCGAAATTATTCAAGCTCACCGCGACTTCCGCCGTGCGTCGCGGAAAATATTCGAGGCGAAGATCAAGCGCCTTTTGCAGATGATCTTCGGCAGATTCGATCAAACCCAAATTCAGATAAGTCGTGCCGATGGTCGTGTGCAGATCGGCGGCAATCTCGGGCTGGCTGGCAAAATCATCCTCGATGCTCTGTGCGGCGATTCCCAGAACTTCGATGACTTTGACATCTTTACCGGCGACTTGCGGGTCGGCTGAACCGAGCATTTTTTGCAGAAATTCATTGATTCTCTGGGCTTTGTCGCGCTGGCGCTGCGTGACTTTCGCCTGTCGTTTGGTGGCGATCAATCCGGCAACGAGCGACGCGATGATGCCGACTCCGGCGGCAACTCCGGCTTTGTTGCGCTGGACAAATTTCGAAGCGCGATAACCGAAGCTGTCCTCACGCGCGATCACCGGCAAACCTTTCAAATAACGATTTATATCCGCCGCAAACTGCTCGACCGACGAATAACGGCGTTCGGGTTCTTTCCGCATCGCCATCAAAATTATGTTGTCCAAATCGCCGCGCAACTGCCTGCCGATCGCCGATTTACGGTTGCCGATTCGTTCCTCGCGCGTGACCACCGAACTCGGTTTTCGCGGCTCCGAATCGGTGATAAGCCGGGTCATTTCATACGGATTATTGCTTTGCGTCTTAAAAGGTCTTTGTCCGGTCAAAAGTTCGTAAAGCACAATCCCGAGCGAATAAATGTCCGTCGCCGTCGTCACGGGCTGTCCCAAAAGCTGTTCGGGACTCGCATATTCGGGCGTCAGCATCTGCATTCCGGTGCGTTCGATAGTTTGCGGCGAGCCCGACGCGGTCAGTTTAGCGATCCCGAAATCAAGCAGTTTCGGCACGCCGTCTGCGGTCACCAGAATATTCGATGGCTTGATGTCGCGATGAATGATCAGGTTTTGATGCGCGTAGGTGACGGCTGAACAGATTTGCAGAAAAAGATCGAGCCGTTCATTGATCGAAAGCCGTTTTTCCTCGCAGTATGAATTTAAGGGCAAACCGTCAACATAATCCATCACGAGATACGGCAAACCGTTTTCGGTCGCGCCGCCGTCGAGCAAACGCGTGATGTTCGGATGGTCGAAAGCCGCGAGGATTTGCCGCTCGTGGCGGAAGCGGCGGATGATCTCGTCGGTGTCGAAGCCGCGCTTGATGAGTTTGATGGCGACCTGTTTTTGAAATTGTTCGTCGGCGCGCGACGCCAGATAAACCGCGCCCATACCGCCGCGTCCGATTTCCTTTTCAATCAGATAAACCCCGATTTTCTGCCCGATCAGAGATGTCTCATCGATTAATTGCGAAACCGCGATTGCCGGATTTTCGATAAAATCTTCCGCTTCTTCGTCGGACGCGAGAAGCATTTTCACTTCCTTGAAGACCGCTTTGTCGCCGCCCGATTTTTGTTTGACGAAGGCAAGACGTTCGGCAACGGGCAGTTCGACCGCCTCGCTGAAAATGTCCTTGACCAGCTGCCATTGCTCGTTAGTCATTGCTTATCTTGCCGTATAACCAGGCTTTGGCAATGCGCCATTCGCGTTTGACCGTTGCCGTTGAGATTTTCAGCACAACTGCCGTTTCTTCGACCGTTAAGCCGCCGAAAAACCGGAGTTCGACGATCTTCGATTGCTGTTCGTCAATCGCCGCCAACTGATTGAGCGCTTCGTCAAGCGAGAGCACATCAACTTCTTTTTCCGAAGAAAGCGAGATGGCTTCGTCGAGCGAAAGTTTTTGCGCGCCGCCGCCGCGTTTTTCACGTGCCTGCGCGCGGGCGTGGTCAACCAGGATATGGCGCATTGTCTGCGAAGCGACCGCGAAAAAATGCGCCCGGTCCTGCCAGTTGACATTCGAAATATCGATCAATTTCAGATAAGCCTCGTTCACCAGCGCGGTCGGCTGCAGGGTGTGGTCGGGACGCTGGCGGCGCAGATATTGCGCGGCGACTTTATGGAGCTCGTCATAAACGAGCGGTATCAGATCGTCCACGGCTTCGCGGTTTCCGCCGCTCCACGACTTTAAAATACGGGTAATTTCCGGCAACTGGCTCTGACTCAAGAAAGACTCCAAAACGTTTGTTTTATCGGGCTTTTGCGCTCTTGATTATAAACAATTTCTCGCGCTCTCACAATTTTTTAATAAACTTTGATCCGCTTTTTTTTGAAACGTCGTTAGGTTATGTAGAGGCGAAAAATTAATTGGTCATTATCTGTAAATCAATTACCGATTCAAAAAATTTTTAGGAGAAAATTATGTTAGTCATTTGTCAATCAAATTTGCTGGAAAAAGTTAGTTCATTTTTAACGATTATTTTACTATTAGGTTTTTTGGCAGCGCTTCCTGGTCAAACCGTTTCGGCGCAGTCAATGGAAAGCCAGCTCGCCGCCGGTAAACTGGAAGCGCCTGCTTTTATTGACGATAATTTCCGTCCCGCGCTGGCGGGCGCGGCGAGCACGATTAACCGGACGCTCATTCAGCCGGACGGAAAAATTCTCGTGGCGGGAAATTTTCATCTGATGAGCGGCGTGAGCAAAAATTACATCGCGCGTTTTAACCCGGACGGCACGCCCGATTATACTTTTAATACAAAAAGCGGCGCGAACGGACAAATTTCGGCGATGGGTCTGCAATCGGACGGAAAAATCATCATCGGCGGCAACTTTACTAGTTACAGCGGTAATACGGTTGGCAACATCGCGCGGCTTAACCCGGACGGTTCGTTTGACGTTACCTTTAATTCGTCGGGTATTTACTACACGGCGGGCGCGAGTTCCACGATTAGCGACATCTCGGTGATGCCCGACAACCGCTTTTATATCGGCGGCAACTTTACCAGTTACAACGGCACGACGATCAATCGCCTGGCGCGAATCAACCCGAACGGCAATATTGACACGACTTTTGTTCCGGGAACCGCTGCGAACAGCACGGTTAATGTCATCAAGCAGATTTCCGGCGGCAAAATTATGATCGGCGGATTTTTCACAAATTACGGCGGCACGGCGATCAAAAGTCTGGCGCGCGTTAACGTTGACGGCAGCATTGATACGTCTTTCACCATCGGCACCGGACCGAGCGGAGGGATTAACGCGATTTCGGTTCTGCCCGACGATAAAATTCTCGTCGGCGGAAGTATCACGACCTTTAACACGGTTGCCAAAAACGGTCTCGCACTCCTGAACACGGACGGCAGCAACGATAATACATTCGCCGTTTCGGGAACGGGAGCGACGATCAACGCGATTGTGCGCCAGCCCGACGGCAAATATATGGTCGGCGGCGTTTTCCCGGCGATTGGGGGCAACACGCGCCAATCAATCGCTCGTCTGAACGCGGACGGCAGCTTTGACGCGACGTTTGGCGCGGGCACGGGTCTTAACCCGACAGGCACCCCCGTCGGCTCGATCAAGGATTTGGCTCTGCAGGCGGACGGTTCGGTCGTTCTGGTCGGCGCGTTCACCTCGTATAACGGAACAACCCGCAGCGGCATCGCCCGCGCCAACTCGAGCGGAGCGCTCGACGCCGGTTTAGCTCCGACCTCAACGCTTGCCGGAAACATTTACGCGATTTCTCGTCAGGCGGATGGAAAAGTTTTGGTCGGCGGACAATTCAGCGCGGTGGGCGGCACGGCACGCTCGAATGTCGCACGGCTTAACACCGACGGTTCGCTCGATACTTCTTTTGTCACCGGCACGGGAGCGAACGGTCTTGTCGAAGCGCTGGCGGTTCAGCCCGACGGTAAAATCATTATCGGCGGAGAATTTACGAACTATAACGGAACAGCCATTAAAGGCATCGCCAGACTCAACACCGACGGAAGTCTCGACACATCGTTTGTCGTCGGAACCGGTGTCGAGGGCGGAGTTTTGACGATGGCGCTTCAGGCGGACGGCAAAGTTCTGATCGGCGGTTTTATCACCACTTTTAACTCGGTAGTGGTTAATAATATTGCCCGTCTGAACACGGACGGCAGTCTCGACAGCTCTTTTGCCACCGGAACCGGCGTCAACAGCACCCTTCGCAAGTTTGTCGTGCAGCCCGACGGGAAAATCCTGGTCGGCGGCGATTTTTCCACCTTTAACGGCACGCCCAAAACCCGCCTGATGCGGCTCAACGCCGACGGCAGCAACGATGCATCGTTCGTCACCGGCACGATCAATAGCAACGTCAAAGATATAATCCGCCACGACGACGGTAAGATCGTCATTGTCGGCTCGTTTACAACCATCAACGGCACGACCAGAAATCGCGCCGCACGGCTCAACGGGGACGGCGCGCTCGACACGTCGTTCGACCCCGGTGTCGGATTCACGCAGGATGTTTTAACGGTTACCGCTCTGCCGGACGGTAAATATCTGGTCGGCGGTATCTTCACGACCGCTTCGGGATTGTCGCGCAACCGAATCGCGCGGCTCCGTTCA
>DATLOR010000195.1:0-13854 GCA_035536135.1 Pyrinomonadaceae bacterium
GATAAATTTGTCAATAAACTTGGCGTCAAGGGTTTAGGCGAAGTCGGCATCGTCGGTGTCGCTGCCGCAGTTGCCAACGCAATTTTCAACGCAACCGGAAAACGAGTCCGTGATCTACCGATTACGCCCGACAAACTTTTATAAAATAATGTCGATCGAAACTTTAAAAGCAAAAAA
Organism: Pyrinomonadaceae bacterium; assembly: GCA_035536135.1. Lineage (GTDB taxonomy): Bacteria > Acidobacteriota > Blastocatellia > Pyrinomonadales > Pyrinomonadaceae > JAFDVJ01. Next base: position 178 of record DATLOR010000195.1, read on the forward strand.
AGACGAAGCGTATTTAAAGAGAAGAGCGACTGCTGACGGCGCGAAAGCCGGCGGCGCGGTAGCGGTCGGTGCGGCGGCTTTCGGCGCGCTCACGGTCGGAGCTTTTGCGGTCGGGGCACTGGCGATCGGCGCGCTCGCGATCGGACGACTCGTGATCAAAAAATCGCGGATACGCTCGCTTGAAATTGATGAATTGAAGATTAAACGGCTTCGGGTCAGCGAGCTCGTCGTGACGGATTCTCTCGAAACGCCGCGCACCGGAAATTAAGGAAATAATAAAGAAAGAGGCAAAGTTATGGGAAATACAACAACGGTTGCCGATTGGTTTTTGAAGGAACTGGAAGCAGAAACCACTGCTTCCCGCAAATGCCTGGAACGGATTCCGGAAAGTTTGTTTGACTACAAACCGCACGAAAAATCAATGAATCTTGGCTATCTGGCTTTGATGGTGGCGGAAATTCCAAAATGGTTAAAGCTGATAATCGAAGATTCGGAAATTGATTTTGCCGCCTATGAACATTTTCAGCCGAAAACTAACGCCGAACTCGTCGCGCATTTTGACGAAAATCTCGCAAATGCAAAAAAGGCTTTGCAAGCGGCTTCGGACGAAGATTTCAATGCGCCGTTCGATTTGAAAAACAAAGGCGAAGTGCTTTATAGTTCGGTCAAAAAAGATGAGATCAGCTCGGCGATCAATCATCTCGTTCATCATCGCGGACAACTGACGGTCTATATGCGTCTGAACGACATCGCGGTGCCTTCGATCTACGGACCGTCGGCGGACGACCGTTCATTTTAAACGGCGGTTTTTATTTGGTAGAAAATTTTATGAGTGCGAAAAAAATTCTGATGCTGGTCGGCGATTTCGTCGAAGATTATGAAGTGATGGTGCCGTTCCAGGCTTTGCAAATGGTCGGGCATACGGTTCACGCGGTTTGCCCGGATAAAAAATCGGGCGAAAAAGTGCGCACGGCGATTCACGACTTCGAAGGCGACCAGACATACAGCGAAAAACCCGGTCATAATTTCGAACTGAACGCCGATTTTGAAGCGGTTAAGGCGGAAGATTACGACGCGCTCGTCATTCCCGGCGGACGCGCACCGGAATATATCCGGCTGAACGAAAAGGTTCTGGAAATCGTCCGGCATTTTGCGGACACGAAAAAACCGATCGCGGCGATCTGTCACGCCGCACAGCTTTTGGCGGCGGCTGACGTTTTGCAGGGGAAAACCTGTTCGGCTTATCCGGCGTGCGCGCCCGATGTCAGAAAATCGGGCGGCACGTTTGCCGACATCGGTTGGCAGGAAGCGGTCACGGACGGAAATCTCGTGACGGCTCCCGCTTGGACGGCGCACGCCGAATGGCTCGCGCAATTTTTGAAAGTTCTCGGAACGAAGATCGAACTGTAAAGTGGTTTAGATGGAAAAAGTCAGAGCAATTGTGACAGGCGCGACCGGTATGGTCGGCGAAGGCGTTTTGCACGAATGTTTGAACAGCGAAACGGTCGAAAAAGTTCTCGTCGTCGGAAGACGTTCGTGCAATGTTTCGCATCCGAAATTGACGGAAATTATTGTCAAGGATTTTTTCGATCTGACGACGATTGAAAATGAATTAAAAGGTTGGAACGCTTGTTTTTTCTGTCTCGGAATGTCGTCGATCGGCGTTTCCGAAGACGAATACAAACGGCTGACTTACGATCTGACGATGAATTTTGCCCGTACGCTCGTTAAAGAAAATAAGGAGATGACGTTTTGCTACGTTTCGGGAAGCGGGACGGATTCGACGGAAAAAGGGAGACTCGCGTGGGCGCGCGTGAAAGGCAAAACCGAAAACGATTTGATGAAACTTCCCTTTAAGCGCGTTTTTGCTTTTCGGATCGGATTTTTGAAGCCGGAAAAGCACTTCAAAAATACGGGCAAGCTTTATAATTACGTCGGTTGGCTTTATCCGCTTGTCCGCGCCGTTTCAAACAAATATGCTTCGACGCTTTCGGAAGTCGGGCAGGCAATGATCAAAAGCGTGACGAAAGGCTGCGAAAAACAGGTTCTCGAAGTTGAAGACATCATAAAATTGTCGCAGAGATAAAAGATTATGAAATACATCGGAAAGGAAATGAGTCGCGTGGACGGCGTCGCGAAAGTTACGGGCAAAGCGAAATATGCCGCCGAATTTCAGGTTAATAACGCCGCTTACGGTTTTATCGTGACGAGCACGATCGCAAAAGGCGCGATCAAATCGATCGATATTTCGGAAGCTGCACGGGCGTCGGGCGTGATAAAAATTTACACTCATCTGAACGCGCCGAAATCGCTAGCGAAAGGCGACGATTTTGTCGCTCTTCAATCGGATAAAATCGTTTTCAGCGGTCAGCCGATCGCGCTCGTTGTCGCGGAAACTTTTGAGCAGGCAAGATTTGCGGCGCATTTGGTCAAAGTGACCTATACGAAAGAAACATCGCAAACCGATCTCAGTAAAGTCGAGGCGAAAATCTTTGGCAAACCGAAGAAACGCGGGAACCCGCAGGAAGCTTTGCAGAATTCAGCCGTCAAGATCGAAGCCGAATACACGATTCCGATCGAGCATCACAATCCGATGGAGCTGCACGGAGCGATCGCTTTCTGGCAAGGCGAAAAGCTGACGATCTATAACAAAACGCAGGGCGTCAAGGATGTTCAAAAACATCTCGTCGAGAGCTTCGGCACAAAGGCGGAAAACGTGCAGGTCATTTCGCCTTTTGTCGGCGGCGCTTTCGGCGCGGCTCTCAATCCGCATTATTATCCGTTTCTCGCGTCATTTGCGGCGCGTGATCTGAAACGCCCGGTCAAGGTCAATTACACGCGGCGGCAGATGTTTACAGGGCACGGCTATCGCCCGTACACTTGGCAAAAAGTCGCGATCGGCGCGAGTAAAGACGGCAAATTGCAGTCAATTATTCACGAAGCCGTCGGCAACACATCGAGTTTTGAAGATTTCGGCGAAAACCCGAACGATTTCGGGCGGACGCTTTACGAATGCCCGAATTACGATACGCCGTATAAGCTCGCCAAACTCGATTTGCCGACACCGACCTGGATGCGTGCGCCGGGTGCGGTGACGGGCGCGTTTGCGCTCGAATCGGCGATGGACGAGATGGCTTATGCCCTAAAAATTGACCCGCTCGAATTTCGTTTGATAAATTATGCCGAAAAAGATCCCGAAACCGGAAAACCTTTTTCGAGCAAAGCTCTGCGCGAAGCTTACAAACAAGGCGCGGCGAAATTCGGCTGGGAAAAACGCAAATTCGAACCGCGCTCGATGCGCGACGGTCGCTGGCTCGTCGGTTGGGGAACCGCGACCGGAATCTGGGGCGCATATCAAGTTCCCGCTTCGGTCAAGATCACCCTGAAAGCCGACGGCACAGCAAATGTCGCAAGCGCGACCGCCGATATCGGACCCGGAACTTACACGGTGATTACGATGATTGCCGCCGAATTCTTAGGCATCGCGCCGGAAAAAGTAAAATTCGAACTTGGCGACAGCGATTTCCCGAATGCCCCCGTGCAGGGAGGTTCATTTACGACCGCCTCGGTCGGTTCGGCGGCGCACGGCGCGGCATTGGAAATTAAGCAAAAGTTAATTGATTTGGTTACGAAAATTGATGACGGACCAATGCCGAATGCCAAAATCGATGATGTCGAAATGATAGACGGTTTTTTAATTTTGAAAAACAAAACTTCGATAAAAGTTTCGATTGCTGAATTGATGAAAAATAGCAGGTTGACGGAAATTACCGTAAATCATACCTCAAAACCGAGTCCCGAACGCAACAAATACACAGCGCAAGCGCACGGAGCGCAGTTTGTCGAAGTCAAGGTTGACGAAGATCTGGGAATCATCAAAGTGACGCGCGTGGTCGAAGCAACGGCGGTCGGCAAGATCATGAATCCGAAAACCTCGCACTCGCAGGAAATGGGCGGCGTGGTCTGGGGAATCGGGATGGCTTTGCAGGAAGAAACCGCGATCGACCACCGCTACGGGCGCATGATGACGACCGATCTGGCGAGTTATCACGTTCCCGTCAACGCCGATGTTCACTCGGTCGAAACGGCTTTTGTCGAGGAAGAGGACAAGATCGTCAATCCGCTCGGCGTCAAAGGAATGGGTGAGCTTTGTATGGTCGGTATTCCGGCGGCGATCGCCAACGCGATCTTTCACGCGACCGGCAAACGAATCCGCGATTTGCCGATCACGCCTGATAAACTACTTTAGAGAGGTAAAAAAATGATTGGAAGAGCGCAACTCGGACAGGTCGAACACGACGAAGAAGTTCATCAGCAATTAACGGAACAAAAAATCGCCGACGAACTGGCGATTCGGCTGGTCGTTGATGAAATCGACAACGCCTGCGACGCGAAGGATTGGGAAAAATGCCGTTCGTATTTTATGGATGAAGTCGCCGTTGATTTTACAAGTCTGGCGGGCGGCGAACCGGCAAATATTTCCGCCGAAGATTTGATCGACGGGTGGAAAACGAATCTTTTCGCGGAAAAGAAAACTTATCACCAACGCGGCAATCATCGAATCAAAATTGATGGCGACAGCGCAACAGTTTTTTCCAAAGCCTATGCTTTTAACCTTCTGGAAAGCGGCGAATTTGCGGGACTTTGGGAAGTTTGGGGCAATTACACGCACGATTTCGTTAGAACCGAAACCGGCTGGAAATGTTCGGCGATGAAGCTCGAAGTCATTCACCAGCGCGGCGATGAACGCGTCAGAACTTATTTACCGGAAAAATAAAACTTAAATACTTTGTCAAAAGAAATCCAACAAATAATCGAAAAACTGAATAGTTTCGCACCGGACGAAAAAGCGATTCTCGCAACCGTCATTGATGTTGTCGGTTCGGGTTATCGCCGTCCGGGTGCGCGAATGCTGATCGACAAAAACGGCTACGGAATCGGCACCGTTTCGGGCGGTTGTCTCGAAGCCGACGTTCTGGAACGCGCCAAAAAGGTTTTGCAGACAAATACACCGACCGTGATCACTTACGACACGACGAAAGACGAAAACTCACTCTTCGGACTGGGTATGGGCTGCCGCGGAATCGTGCGGATTTTGCTTGAACCGATTGAAAAAGAAAAAAGTTTAGTCCGCCATTTTCAAGATGTTGTTGAAGATAGAACCCGTCTATGCATCGCGACGATGATTACATCGAGCCGCGCCGTCACCGGCGGAAGAATGTTTTACAGTGCCGAAGATTATGAAGAAGAATTCGATTTTGTAAATCTCCCGAACGACATCGAAAAGCTGGAAGACTTAAAGAACGATTGCCGGACATTTTACAAAGATAATAAAACACCGGAAGTGCGGCGTTATAAAATCGGTGATGATGATTTCGAAATATTTTTCGAGAATATAATTCCGCCGCTCGAATTAAAGCTTTTCGGTGCGGGTTACGATGCGCTTCCGCTCGTCAAATTTGCCAAAGAACTCGGTTGGCGTATTTCGGTAGTTGACCATCGCCCCGCATTTGCCAATGCCGAACGATTGCCCGAAGCCGATCAGATTTTCGCGGCTAAAATACAAGATTTAGATGACCACTTTTTTGAAGATGAAAATTCGGTTGCGGTAATCATGACGCATAATTACGACCGCGACCGCGAGATTTTGCCGCGTTTGCTCAAATCAGAATGGCTATACGTCGGCGCGCTCGGACCGAAAAAACGGACGGAAAAGATTCTTGCCGAAGTGGGCGAAACTTTCAGCGCCGAGCAGCTCGAAAAACTTCACGCGCCCGTCGGTTTGGACATCGGCGCGGACACGCCCGAAGCGATCGCGCTTTCGATCGTCGCAGAAATAAACGCCGTTCTCAAGAACCGCGAAGGCGGATTTTTGCGCCGCCGGCAAGGTTCGATTTACGGTCGCAATGAGCAATAACTAAATTTAGCCGCGGATCAACGCAGAGGAGCGCGGATTTGAGATTATTTATGACTGATCCGCGCAATCCGCGAAAATCCGCGGCTGAAAATCTTGGAATTATAGTTTTGGCGGCGGGCGCGTCCGGTCGGATGAAAGAGCCGAAACAATTGCTTGAATTCGAAGGCAAAACCTTTTTGCGCCGTGCGGTTGAAACTGCCGCTCAATCAATTTATAAACCCGTCGTCGTTGTGCTGGGCGCAAATTTTGAAAAGATGAAGACAGAGATCGCAGATTTGCCGGTTGAGATTTGTTTTAACGAAGATTGGCAGCGCGGTTTGAGCTCATCGATCAAAAACGGAATCGAAACTCTCCTGAAAATCGCGCCCGACATTGCGGCAAGCCTTATCACGCTTGCCGACCAGCCTTTTGTCACGGCAAATCACTTAAACCTTTTTGCCGAAAAGTTTTTTCAAACGAACTGTTCGATCGTCGCCGCCCAATACAACCGAACTTGCGGCGTTCCCGCGCTGTTTTCGCGTGAGATTTTCGCGGATTTCAGCGGGCTTTCGGGCGATAAGGGCGCGAAGACGATCATTGAAAAACACCGCGAAAGGCTTTCGGTGATAAATTTGCCCGAAGCCGCACAAGATATTGATACTCCGCAGGATTTTTTGAATCTCAAACAATAAATATTTGTTTAAGCGAGTCAAACTTTCCGAAATAACTGATTGGTAATAACTGACAGCTGATAGATTTTGTGCGGTCATTATTTCAAATTCTTATCAAATCTATAAATTCATTTTCGAATTCTTATCTTGCTCTCTGAAAATTCGTTTGCTTTAATTAACTTTTATGTCAAAAGCCTGGGAAATCGAAAATTTCTTATCTGAAAAAGATAATCAACTCTTCATCAACGGCGTTTCGGCGGTCGAACTTGCTAAAGAATACGGCACGCCGCTTTTTGTTTTTAGCGAAGCGCGGATCAAGCACAACATTGCGCGGCTTCAAAAAGCCGAAAATTTTATCGATTGCCAACTTAAAGTCTGCTATGCCGCGAAAGCCAATTCGAATATGGCGATCTTGCGCACCGTAAAAGAATCGAACTGCGATCTGGAAGTGAATTCGGGCGGCGAGCTTTGGAAGGCTTTGAAGGTCGGATTCAAGGGCGAACAACTCATTTTCAACGGCACGAGCAAAGAGATCTGGGAAATCGAAGATGCGATAAAGTCGGAAGTTTATGCGATCCAGGTCGATTCGCTGTATGAATTATCTTTGATCGAAGAAACCGCCAAACGATTAAACAAACGCGCCAATGTTTCGCTGCGGCTGGTTCCCGAAATCGAAACGAACACGCATTCGGGATTGCAAACCGCGCTTTTGACTTCCAAGTTCGGAATGATGCCGGATGAAGCATTATCGGCGTTTCATACCTACAAATACTCCGAATTCTTAAATCTGTGCGGCGTTCATCTGCATATCGGTTCGCAAAACCCCGCCGCCGAACCGTATTCCGAGGCGTTAAAAACGCTTTTTGAAAGCCTCGAAAAGATCTATGAAGAAACGGGCTTAAAGCTGGCGCACCTTAATTTGGGCGGCGGCTTCCCTGTTAATTATTTGCGCGACAGATCGCAAGCCGAAGATTTTTCTGAGGCTGAGCGAGAAATGTTTTCCGCCGATTTCGAACCGGCGGACGCGATCAAAGCCGCGTGGCAAATCGTCAAAGATGCCGCAATTGCGTCGAATGCCGAGAATCTTCTGGAAAATATCACACTGCTTTTAGAACCCGGCAGAAGCGTCATCGCCGATGCGGGAATTTGTCTGACGACCGTGAGGAACCGCAAGGAACGTCCCGTACAGTTGTCAGAAAACATCACTGACCACCGACCACTGACCACTGACCACTGGTTATTGACCGACGCGGGTTTTAACATCCTGCTCTCGATGGAAACTTACAAGTGGTATTATCATTTGATTTCCGCCGAACGGGCTTCGGAAGAGCATAACTTTCCGTATAAACTCGCCGGACCGCTCTGTGACGGCGGCGATGTTTACTTCGACATCGAAGGCGCCGGACGGCTTCCCGATCATCGCCTTTTGCCCGAAAATATTCAGCCGGATGAAGTCTTAGCCTTGCTCAATTGCGGTGCGTATTCGATCGCGCAGATGTTTCAATATAATGGAAGATTTTTGCCCTGCGTCGTTTTGGTCAAAGACGGCGGCGAAGTCGAATTGATTCGCAAACGCGATACGTTTGAAGATTTGATTAATAACGATATTTGGTAAGATTTTGAGAATAAACCTCGGAGTTTGGTCTTTTCTTTTTAAAGTTTGGTCTTTTAACTCGTGAGTTTAGTCTTTACACTCGCGAGTTAATTGATATAACTCGTGAATTTAGTCTTCATTTTTTTGAAAGAAAAGGCTTATTTTGTAAAAATTAGCCTTTATTTTGTTTTAAATAATGCCCATTTTGATTTAAATCGCTTTATTTTATTTTGAATAAAGACTGTTTCATTTCAAATAGACCTTATTTCACTTTTAATAAGCTTTATTCAGATTTTAAAAGACTTTAATTTGAAAAAAGAAAAGATATTTTCAAATAAGATAAAGACATAAATTATTTCAAATGTCTTAAAAGTTTACCCGCAATAGTTATGCACACCTCGTTTTGTGATATTCCGGCAGATAATCGCAAAAAGCATTGAATCGAAAGGGACGTTTTTATCATTTTCCAGGGCTAATTTATACAAAACGGGCGTTAATTTATACGCGGCATCGATCGGCAGGTTAACGGTTGCGTCGAGTTGTTTGCAAAGCAAGCCTTTCATCTCTTTGCGGGCGAGAAGTTCTTCGGCTTTTTCGTTTAATTCCTGAATTTTAAGGTCTTTTCGCGCCAGTTTGGTCGCCTTTCTAACGATGCCGTGCATAAAAGGCATCACGAAAATACCGAAACAGCCCTGATTGCCAACCTCTAAACTCTGCTTGAGGACGGCTTCATCCAGCGATTCAAGCAGTCCGACATTTTTATAAACCTTTTCCTTAAATTCGTCGGGAGTTAATAATTTTTCGTTCTTCTCAGCCATAAAGCTCTTCTCATTTTAGCCTTCGGCTTTTCTGATGATTCCCTGCAAGATCTCCTTTTCTGCGCCGGTTAATTCAAAACCGTTAGTTTCGTAGATTTCCGCTAAATTGGCAAGCGTCACTGCCTGACTGCTTTCGTCGCGGATTGCGGAAATAGTTTCGAGATTTTCGTGCGTTATTTGACGCGCTCGTTCAATTTCGCCGTAGGCGGCAAAGCGTTTGGCAAGCTCGTTAAATGCCGCCGAGCGCGAAGCAAGCTGCGGAACGGTTTCCGCCAGGTGCGCGGCTTCATTGAGAGTTTTGATCGCCTCTTCTCGCTTCTCCAGACGGTTTTGCGCGTCCGAAACGCCGATAAACGCCGATAATCTGTTTGAATCTTCATGAATTGCGTGAATCGCCTGAAGCGCAAAAGCATCCTCGCCGTTCGATGTAAAAATCTGCGCGATTTGCGTGAGCGCAGACATTTGCTCGGTTTCATCGGGAATTTCCTGCGCGATCTCAATGGCGCGTTCCGATTTTGCATACCCGGCAAAAATCGCGGCAATCGTCCCGAAAAGCGCGAATTTTGAACGGCTGTCGCGGGTTTCCTTTTCGTGCTGCGATTTCAGAACGGCGTAGGCTTCTTCGAGCGTTTCAACCGCCTCATCCTTTTCGCCGTTCGCCCAATACTCTCTTGCAAAACCGACCAAAGTTGAAGAAATCTGCGTTTTATCCGCGACCAGATCGAGCGTTCTGTCTGCCAGATCAACCGTTCCGGCGCGGAAAAAGCCGTAAGCGATATTTGAAAGAAACGGGTCGCGGTGAATATTGTCTAATTTCTCGGCGATTTGCTTTGCTTTATCGAGCGTTTCGATGGCGCGGTCTTTGCGACCCGCATCCGTAAAATGACTCGCAATATCCGCCAGAGCGCGAATCTTTTCTTCGGTAAAATCTATGTCCTCAGTCGCTTCGAGGGCTTTTTCAAGCAGTTCGATGGCTTCCTTATTTTGCTGTTTTTCGATCTTCTGCGCGGCGACGGTCTGCAGCGTGACAACTTTTGTGTAGGGAAATTCGATTGCTTCGACGGCTTCCAGAGCGGTTTCGGCTTTGCCGTCTTCCGAAGCATTCACGGCAACTGCGGCAAGAACATTGTCGGGATGCTCAAGCATCGCGGCAATCTCGAGAGCCTTCTCAAAATCGCCTTTGCCGCTTTTCTGCAAAGCGATGCGCTCACGCGCCTGTGCCTGCGTGCCCAAATCCTCGATCGCTTCGACGAGCTGAAAAGCATATTCGTCGTCATCGATCGCCGCGCATTTCTCCGCCACGAGCGTTAAAAGACGGTCGCGCGTAAACGGGTCGTCGATCGAATTGGCAAACTCCGCCGCCAGATCGACATCGTCCTTTGCCAGATAATACGGCAAAATCGCCCGCATCGCCTCGGAATGTCCGTCCGCGCTTTTGATGTCTTCCGCCAAATAAGTCGCACAGGAAAGCAGATTTTCCTGCGCTTCTTCGATTGATATTAAATGTTCCGCCATATTTTGAAAGTGAAAAAGTGAAAAAGTGAAAAGTGAAAAAGTAAGATTAAATAAAGGCAACAAACTTTTTCACCTTTTCACTTTTTCACTTTTTCAAACTAAACAAAAACGCGCCGCGCCGTTTCCGGCATCCAGTCGTCGAGATATTTCGTGACCGCATCCGCGCCCGCTTTACGCAGTTCTTCCGCCGAAACGGTGTTTGTGATGCCGAGAGCCTGCAAACGTGCGGCTTTCGCGGCTTGAATTCCCGGCGGCGAATCTTCGATCACCAGACATTCGCCGTGAACCATCGGCAGATGCTGGCGCTTGATGCGGTAAGAATCGAGCGCGTTAAAACCTTTCAGAAAACATTCGGGATCCGGTTTGCAGTTTTCCACGTCTTCCGCGCTGATGATGACCGCGAAACTATCGCGCAAGCCCGCCGCTTCGAGCACAAACTCGATTTCCTCACGCCGCGCCATCGAAACGATCCCGAGCGCAAAATCTTTTTCCATCTTTTTGATGAAATCGACCACGCCGTCAAAAAGCGGCAGTTCGTCAACGATCATTTCGCGCCATTTCTCTGATTTGGCAAGCGTTATTTCCAAAACCTTGTTCGTTTCGGGCTTTTTGCCGGCGCGTTCGTAAGCGGCGGCGACAAAAGTTTTATCGTCCATCCCGAGACACGAATAATAATCTTCTTCGGTCAGCTCGATGCCTTCCTTTGCCAGAATTTCCTGATACGCCTTCATCTGAATCGGTTCGTCATTGATGATGACACCGTTAAAGTCGAAAAGAATTGCTTTGATCATCTGATTTTTCCTTTTAAGTACAAAAAATTACGGATAAATAATTCTAACTTTTGATTTAAGTTGTGGCAATCGCTTGTTTTAATGATTTAAAAACTTCGCGTCGAACATATTTCCGCGCCCGAGAATTCCCTTTGGGTCGAAAGCCTTTTTCAGCTCCGCCATTTCGTTCAAAAATCTTTCGCCGTATTGCACGTAAAGATATTTCGATTTGTGTTTCCCGATGCCGTGTTCCGCCGAGATCGTCCCGCCGAGCATGATCGATTGCGCGATAAACCGTCCGTAAAGATGTCTCGCCGCCCGCGCTTCCGTCTCGTTTTTCGGGATCATATTCGCGTGCAGATGATTGTCGCCGATATGCCCGAAAATTACATATTCCAGTCCGCTCGCGTCCAATTTTTCTTTGTAAAACCGCAAAAACGACACGAATTTATCATCCGGCACAGCCATATCAGTGCCGACTTTTTTCTGTTTATTACGGACGATCCGCTCATTGACCGAAACCGGCAGAGCGTGACGAAACGAGCGCATTTTTTCGCGGTCTTGTTCGGTTGTCGTAAACCACGATCGCTCCAGATCGGCGTTGCTTTTTTCCAAAAGCTCGTTCCATTGCTCGAGAAGCGAATCTTCCGTTTCCGCATTGGTTTCCTGCTCAAAAAATATCGCGCCTTTCGCATTTGCGGGAACTTCGGGAAACTTTTCCGAGATGAATTTCAAGGCTTTTTCGTCGAAATATTCCAACAGCGAGGCATCGATCGAACTTTGGATTTTAGATTTCGGATCTTGGATTCCAGTTTTTCTGGTATTGAACGAGATCTCTCTGACTTCGTTGACGAAACTAAGCAAATCGGCTTCGTTTTCAAAGAAAATAATGCCGCTGAAAAACGATTCGGGTTTCGGCAGAACTTTGAGTTTGATCTTTGTAATGATGCCGAGCGTGCCTTCGCTTCCGATGAACAGATCGATCGCATCCACGTTTTCGCCCGAAAAATAACCGCTCGTGTTTTTGCGCGTGTCAGGTTGGCGGTAAGTCGGAAGTTTGACGCGAATGCGCGTGCCGCCGACGGTTTCAAGCTCGATAAATCCGTTTTCCGAAACGTTTGCGCCGCGTTTTAAGTTTAAGATTTCGCCGTTCGCGAGAACGATTTCCAGTTCCTCGACAAACTCGCGCGTCGCGCCGTATTTGAAACTTCGCGCGCCCGAAGCGTTGGTCGCGACCGTGCCGCCGATCTGACAGCTCCACTCGGTCGGGTCGGGCGGATAAAACAGATCTTCCGCTTCGACCGCTTTTTGAAAATCATTCAAGATCACGCCGCTTTCGACGACCGCAAAAAGTTCTTCTTTGTTGATTTCCTTAATTTTGTTGAACTTTTCGAGCGAAATGACAAAACCGCCGAACGGAATCGCACCGCCGACAGTTCCCGTTCGCGCGCCCGAAACCGTGACCTCGATTCGCTTTTCGTTCGCGTCTCTGAGAATTTCGGCGATTTCTTCGGAAGTTTCGGGAATAAAAAGTTTATCGGCATAACCGCCCGGCATATTGCTCGCATCGGTCAGATAATTCTGAAGCTCGTCCGCCTGAGTTTTAACTTGCATACACAAGCATTTTATCGCTTAGTTTGACGATTGGAAAACTTCAAAACATAACTTTCGATCCGGCGCAAATTTTTGATCTTTTAGTCGGAAAAGTTCTTCATTTTTTCGTAGGCAGTTTCGGATTTTTGTTTGAATAAGCTGATTCTTTCCTGTGCCTGCGCAAAATCAGGACTTGCCTTGTCGATCGAATCGAGAAGCGCAGAGGCGCGTTTGTATTTGTTGCCGATCTGTTCCCATTCGAATCTGGTCGTCGCTTTTCGTTCCATTTCGGCGGCTTCGTTCGCTTGTTTCAAGGCTTCATCGAAAAGACTCAGCGTCGCCGGACTGACCGGTTTTTGTTCTTTTTGGAGCGAAGTCCGGCGCGGATTTTCATCTGGAGAGTTAAGCGAGCTCCAGCGAAAATTTAAGACTTTTCCCGCGACGAACAGAAATCCGATAAAAAAGAAAATCCCGACCGCGCCGAGCAGAACAGCCGTTCCCGACGATTTTTTCGGCTGACTTGCGCTTGCATTTTGAAATGTTCGCGGCGAATTATTGGCGGGAAAATTCTGCGCCGGCACGATGATCGTCGGCGGCACGAACGACGGATTATTCAACGGCAGGGCGTTCGGCTGAAAATTCTGTTTGCTGACGATCGGCTGAATGGTCGCAACGGCAGAAACTTGCGGACGGCTTTGAAAAAACCCGCTGCTCGCGGCGATCGAATTCAAAGCCGCGAGCGCTTCGCTGGCGGAAACATACCGCTGGCGAAAATCGAGCCGGACGAATTTTGAAATAAATCTTTCGAGATCGGGCGAAA
>DATLOR010000196.1:0-5468 GCA_035536135.1 Pyrinomonadaceae bacterium
GGCTGGCACATATACCATTGCTAACCTGAGCGGAAGCACCACGCTTGCCGGAAACATCGTTGTCAACGGAAGTCTGTCGCTCAACGGCATCGTCAACACGGGCGCGAACAAGATCACGCTCGGTTGCGGCGTTCCGGTCACAGGCGGCGGCGAAGGCAGCTACGTCATCGGTAGACTGGAACGATTCTTCTGCGGAGTCGAAACGTTTACGTTCAATGTCGGCGCAGCGTTCGCGCTTCCGCCGATCGCACCGGAAGGAACGGAACTGGCGCCGGAAGGAATCGTGAGCAACTATTCGCCGGTCACCGTCACGATTACGGGGGGCACGGTCGGTTCGAGCCTGACGGTCAACGCGACCGACGCGTTCCTGCCGGGAAGCATGACGAGTAATTCGGCTTCGCGTTACTGGACGCTGACCGAAAACGGCAACTTGACGGCAAATCTGTCATTCACCTATCGCAACGAGGATGTCAACGGCGATGAGAATACTTACAAGGTTCTCAGACGTTCGGGCGGCTTCACGGTTCAATCGATCAGCAGTACGAATAATGCGGCGACCAATACGGCGACGATCCTGAATGTCAGTAATTTCTCCGATTGGGGAGTCGGCAATGCGGTTCCGACGGCGGCGAATGCTTCGCTCGGCGGACGCGTTCTGACGGCGGACGGACAGGGAATTCGCAATGCCACGGTTATCGTCTCGGGCGGCGGTTTAACCGAACCGCGTTATGCGACAACGGGAACATTTGGTAATTACCAATTCGACGGTTTGCCGGTTGGTCAAACTTACGTGATTACGGTCATTTCCAAACGCTATGTGTTTGCTAATTCAAGCCGTATCGTCAATTTGAGCGACAGCGTCACGGATGCAGATTTCGTGGCAGACCCGCAGTAATCTAAGGTGTTGAATAATTAATTATTCAGCGGAGAAAACGTTGAGCAGGTTTAACTGCTCAAACGTTCGGAAGGGAAGAGAAAAGACTTTCGGGTCTTTTCTCTTTTTTTTTCGATGGTATAATTTTTCTGAAAATGCAGCAGTTCGAATTTTGAAAGATTTGTTGAAATATTAATTTAAAATGGATATAAGATCTAATCACGGCTATTTGTCTGACATCACACCGACGCGGCTTTCAAAAAAAGACCTAAATCATGGCTGGATTTTTGCGATTTACATTGAATCTCCGCCAAAGAGAGATGATGGACGTGATTATAAAGCATTCACATTTCGGAATGCTGAACGAACCATATTTGGCTTGAAGGAATATTGGGATTGGCAAATCGTAGATTTCCGCAAACTGGCAACGCGAGTAATTCAAGACAAGGAATTTAGAAAATCCCTTATTTCATCCGACCCGGATTTACTAAAAATATGGAAAAGACATTAGTCCCGCGCAACTAGAACACTAACGAAAATGAGCATCTACGAACAATTTCAGCCGATAGATCTGGAAAAGATAAATACTTACGAGCTTGCTTCGCGCCCGAGCAAAGTGACGGTCAAAGACTTTGCCCGACCATTTGACGGCGATGTTTCGCTCAAAACTTTTCTGGCGGGTTTGCCCGATATTTTAGCCGTCAGACAATTACGTGAACTTGCCGCGCAGATTCGCCGCGCGCGCGGTTTGGGCAAACCCGTCGTTTGGGGCATCGGCGGGCACGTCGTCAAAACGGGACTCGCGCCGATCCTGATCGATCTGATGAAGCGCGGTTTCGTGTCGGCGATCGCCGCAAACGGTTCGGTTCTCGTTCACGATACCGAGATCGCACTCGTCGGTTTTACGTCCGAAGACGTTGACGCTACTTTAGGCAAAGGCGATTTCGGCGCGGCGCGGGAAACGGGCGAAATCTTGAACGCCGCCGCAAAAAACGGCGCAAAGGACGGTATCGGACTCGGCGAAGCGATGGGCAGGGAAGTTTCCGCTCAGAATCCGCCGAATGCCGCTAAATCCTTGCTTTGCCAAACTTACGAATACAAAATTCCGTTCACGGCGCATCTCTCGATCGGCGCGGACATCGGGCATTTTCACAGCAGTTGCGACGGTGCTTCGCTCGGCGCTGGCTCGCATACGGATTTTAAGTTGTTTTGTTCCGTTGTCAGGGAATTAAACGGCGGCGGAGTTTATTTAAATCTCGGTTCAGCCGTGACGATGCCCGAAATTTTCTTAAAAGCCGTGACGGTTGTGCGGAATTTGGGTTTTCCACTTGAAGATCTGACGACCGCGAATTTCGATTTTATCCAGCATTATCGCCCGCTGACGAATGTCGTCCGCCGCCCGACCGCCGGCGGCGCCGGTCGCGGATTTGCAATCACCGGACATCACGAAATTATGATCCCGCTCCTCGCCGCACAGATTCTGGCTGAATAGTCCCAAGTTCCAAGTCCCAAAAGTCTCAAGTCAAAAAGCAAACAACCTTGCCTTTAAGACTTGGGACTTTCGGGACTTGAGACTTGGGACTTGGAATTAGCTTCCCAATCCGAAAAACTTACGGATCGAATCGAACATTCCCGCTTTACTGTCTTGCGGGTCGGTCGTGTGCTGGGCATTTATTTGATTCAAAGAGGCGCGGCGTTCTTCGATGATGTCGCCGAATCTTTCGACCAGTTCGGGATTGGCTTCGAGAATCGGTTTCAGACAAGTATGTTTTATTTCCAGAACTTCGGTTTCTTCGGTCGCGACAACCGTCGCCGTCCGCGGTTCGCCCGTGAAAAGTCCCATTTCACCGAAAAAGTCGCCTTCGCTCAAATTGCGTAAAACCTTGATCTTGCCGTCTTCGTTGATCTGCACCTTGACTGAACCGCGATGAATGACGAACATCGATTTGCCTTCCTGCCCGCGCCGGACGATCTTTTCGCCGTTCGAAAAGATCTTGGCTTCGACCGTTTCGGCAATCTGCTGCGTTTCTTCGTCCGTCAGCGGCGCGAAAAGCGGAACGTCGCTCAAACGGTCGAAAATCTCATTGACCGTTTCGGTGAAATTCGGCTCAACGCCCTGTTTTTCGATGTGAAGCGTGCGCGTCGGGAAGGCGAAATGAATATTTTCGCGCTGAAAGACATACCAGACGCGCTGCCGGATGAGCGCGTCCGTGTCGTTGTATTTCGTGTAATCTTCGAGCCAGTATTTAATTTCCCAGTCAATGCCGTTATCGCCCAGGTTTCGGATGCGGACGACCGGGCGGATTTTCGGCGAAACATTTTCAACCTGCCTGACCGCTTCGCGAATCAGGTGGATCGTCCGCGAAGGCGAAGCCGAATAAAGCGTGTTGAAGAAAACGATTCGGGCGTTGAGATTATCGCGCGGCGCGACTTCGATAAATTCCTTGCCGAGCACGGCGTTGCTGATGACGACGATCTTGTTTTGAAACGTGCGGATCTTGACGCCGCGCCACGAAACCTGTTCGACCACGCCCGTCCAACTGTTTTTTTGCAAATTAATGACATCGCCGACCTGAAAAGGCTGATCGGCTTGCAGCGCGATTCCCGCGAAAAGATTGCCGAGCGTGTCCTGCAAGGCAAGACCGACGACGATTCCCAAAATCGTCGAACCCGTAAAAAGCGGCGCGAGCTGGACGGTCGGATATTGCGACTGAAAAATGATAAAAAACGCGACGATGCAGACAATAATCGAAAGGATCGTGCGGATCAGCGACGAAATTTCGTTTTGCGTCGAATTGCGCAGAGCGACATGAAAAACCAGAAAATTGATGAACCGAACCGCGATGATGACGATCGCCATCCAGAGGATTATCTTGATGAGATGAAAAAAATTAACGAGCAGGCTGATCGACGTTTCGCTCATTTGCGAAGCCGCTGCGCCGTCCTTTTGGATCAATCTTCCTTCAAGTAAAACCAGATCGAAATAATTCATCAAAGAGGCATTAATGATGTGTTCGACCAGCGGAATCAGTAACAAAATCAAAATGATTATTGCTGAGGAAATTAGAAAGAAAACGGTTCTTTTTCGTAATTCTGATATGAACATATTCGGTTTAGGCTTACAACATATCAATAATCGTTTTTCCAATCAACATCAGCGAAAGAATTGATACGACAATCGTGATAAACCACGCGAAAATCTTGAAAAAGAATCCGTTGGCGTGTTCGCCCATGATTTCCTTGTTCGAGGAAAGCGAAACGATGGCGATCAGCAGAACGGGAAGCAAAACGCCGTTGATGGTTTGGGTAAAGAGAAGAAGTCTGATTTGCGGGATATTCGGGATCAATGCGATGATCAAGCCGACGACGATCAGTGTTGTGAAAATTCCGAGGAAGATCGGCGCCTCGCGGAACGAACGCGACAAGCCTTTTTCAAATCCGAGGGCTTCGCTCACGGAATAAGCCGTCGCGAGCGGCAAAACGCCCATCGCGAGCATCGCCGCGCCGAAAAGCCCGACGCCGAACAGGTATTTCGCGTACTCTCCGGCAAACGGCGCGAGCGATTCGGCGGCGGTCGCGGCGGAATCAAGCTCGGTGATCCCGTTCTTGTTGAGCGTCGCGGCGGTCGCGATCACGATAAACGCGGCGATCAGACAGGCGAAGATCGTCCCGACGATCGCATCGGCGCGGACGATCGGCAGATCTTCTTCGTCCATTCCTTTTTCGACGACCGAAGATTGCACGAAAACCTGCATAAACGGCGTGATCGTCGTCCCGATCAGCGCCATCATCGTGAAAAGGTAAGCCGTATCGAACTGAAAACTCGGGTGGACGAATTCGGTCGCGACCTGCGACCAGACGGGTTTTGCCAGAAAAGCCGAAATTATATAGCCGAAAAAGACGAGCGACATCGCCAGAAAAACCCGTTCGACGCGCTTTTGCGAGCCCTTCACGACGAGCCACCAGATCAGCAGCGCCGTGACCGGAACGGTCAAATAACGCGGAATTCCGAAAAGCTCGGAAGCCTGCGCGATGCCGACGAATTCGGCAATGATGATTCCTGTATTCGCAACCAGGAGCGCGAGCATCACAAGCGCCGTCCAGCGCACGCCGAATTGTTCGCGGATCAGATCCGCTAACCCTTTGCCCGTCACGACGCCCATTCGCACGGACATTTCCTGCGCGACGATCAAGCTGATCGTCATCGGGATAAAAGCCCAGAGCAAGCTGTAGCCGTAGCCGGCGCCGACGGTCGAATAAGTGGCGATTCCGCTGGCATCGTTGCCCGCGTTGGCGGCGATAATTCCGGGACCTAAAACTGCGAGATAAGCAAAAAAGCGGTATTCAGACAGACTGCGACGGACACGCGCGGGAAAGCGCACAAATTTCTGCACAAATTTTGTCGATAAAACTCGTGGAAATGCCATTTCTACTGCTACTGTCGCCGTCTGTCATTTTTGTAATTCGGAGCGATAAATCTGACCGAAAATTGAATATAAGCCTGTTTATTTAATATAGCAAAGTAAGAACGGTAAAAATAGTTAAAGATTAAGTTTTCCGTCGATAAAAAATCGCCGCTCGAAAGAGCGGCGAT
>DATLOR010000197.1:0-28281 GCA_035536135.1 Pyrinomonadaceae bacterium
GGCTTTTTGGGGACATTTTACCAATTCGGGTGCGCCCGTCACGCTCGGAGTCGGCGACAGCCTGACATTTGCCGGAACTTTTACATTAACGGGATTTGTCGGCGGCGGACAGGACATTCGTTTCGGGTTGCTCGATTCAAAAGGTACGCGCAACACCGTTGATCTGACGGGCGGACAGAGCAACGCGGCTTTCGGCGACGACACTGGCTACGCCGCGCAATATTACGGAAGCGGTTCGGGAACGCCTTTCGTATTATACCGGCGCGACGTGACGAATCCGGTCACGACGAATATTTTCAATTCGTTCACGGGTGCGGGTTTTACCGCATTGCCGGGAACGGGCGCATCGGCTCGGCAATCTTTGACAAGCGGAACGCCCTACACTTTTTCCTATACGGTCACGCGAAATTCGTCGACCGATACGCAAATTACGATTTCGGTGACGGGCGGCGCACTGACGAATTACAATTTTACGGCAGTCGAAACAAGCCCCGCGCCTTACAACACTTTCGATTGGTTCACGTTCAGAATCGGCGGGAACACTTTCGCGCAAAAATTCACGCTCAATCGCCTCAAAGTCGATTTCAACCCGGCGGCGCCGATGATCACTTCGCAGCCCGCGCCGCCGAGCCAGACGGTTTCGGTCGGTGCGAACGTTCAATATTCGGTCGGCGCGTCGGGCAGCGGTCTTTCGTATCAATGGCTCAAAGACGGCAATCCGATTGTCGGAAACGCTTCGGCAGCGACCGCGAATTTGCAATTGAACAATGTCCAGACGACCGACACGGGCGTTTATTCGGTCAACGTCATCAACGCGGGCGGCACAACGCCGAGCAATCCCGTCAATTTAACCGTCACTTCGGGTCCGACCGATCCGCCGCCGGTGATCAATCAGCAGCCGCAAAACACGACGGCGGTGGTCGGCAGTTCGCCGAGTCTTTCGGTTCAGGCAACGGGACCGAATATGACCTATCAATGGTTCAAGAACGGCAATCTGATCGGCGGCGCAACCAATTCGACCTTGAATTTTTCAAATGTTCAAACGAGCGATACGGCTGATTATACGGTCAATGTTTCAAACGGCGGCGGGACGGTTCCAAGCGATCCGGCGCGTTTGACGGTCGTTTCGGCGATGTCGGTAACGGCGTTTGAACCGGTCAATAATGCAGCCGGAATCTGCACCGACAAGCCTCTGAGCATCACGTTTAACCAAACGCCGAAGCTCGGGACAAGCGGACGGCTGCGTGTTTACGACAGCCTCGGAACGCTTGTTGATACGATCGATATGGCGGCGGCGGCGCAGACGAAAACCATCGGCGGCGTTTCGGCGTTTCGTTATTACCCGATCATCATCGAAGCCAATACGGCGAACATCTATCTGCACAATCAGCTTGCCTACAACAAAACTTATTATCTGACGATCGAGCCGGGCGTTTTGACCGATGCGGCAAACGCGCCGTTCGTCGGTTTTTCGGACCCGAACACGTTTCGATTTACGACCAAAACTAGTGCGCCGGCTGCCGGAACAAATGTTTTGACGGTTGCCGCCAACGGCACGGGCGATTTCTGCACGATTCAGGGCGCGGTTGATTTTGTGCCCGCCGGTAACGCGCAGAGAGTTGTGATCAACGTCAAAAACGGCATTTACACGGAAATTGTTTATATTCCGTCAAACAAACCTTTGATTACCGTGAAAGGCGAAAGTCAGGCGGGAACGGTTCAGCGTTACGCGAACAACTGTAATCTGAACTGCGCCGTGTCGGGCAATTACCGAACGTCTTTCGGCGTTGACGCAAACGATTTCAATCTCGAAAACATCACGCTTCACAACACGACGCCGGTCGGCGGTTCGCAAGCCGAAGCGATTCGCACCAACGGTCTGCGGGCAACGATCAATCAGGTTACTTTCAAGAGTTTTCAGGACACCGTTTTGACGCAAAAATCGGCGTTTATCACCAACAGCTACATCGAAGGCGATGTTGATTTTATGTGGGGCAACGGCGCGACGTATTTCAAAAACACGGAAATAAAATCCCTGCGCGACGGCGGTTATTACACACAGATCCGCAACGGCGCGGGAACTTTCGGCAATGTTTACGTCAATTGCCGGTTCACGCGCGGCGCGGGCATCACCAGCGGAAATTATCTCGGGCGCATCGACCCCGACGATTTTCCGTTCAGCCAGGTCGTGCTGATCGACTCAATGATGGATACGCACATCGCGCCGGTCGGCTGGCTTTTCAATAATCCGACCAATCCGGTGGATTCGACCAATTATCCGAACATTCGCTACTGGGAATCGAACAGCCGCGCGCTTGACGGCGTCACGCCGATCGACTGCAGCGCGCGTCATCCGATCTCGCGCAACGACTGCAATAATCCGTTGAGTCCGGCCGAAATTGATTTTTACCGCAATCCGGCAAATGTCACGGGTTTTACGCCGACCGAAAAACTAACGGCGATCATTTCGCTTTCAAATCTAACGCAAACCTTTGACGGAACGCCGAAACCCGTGACGGTTACGACCGATCCGGGCAGTTTGACGGTTGATGTCACTTACAACGGAAGCCCGACCGCGCCGACCAATGCGGGAACTTACACGGTCGTCGCAACGGTTAACGATACGAATTATCAGGGCTCAGCCACAAAAACTCTGACAATTTCAAAAGCGGCGGCGACCGTTTCGCTCTCAAACTTGACGCAGAATTTTGACGGCGCGCCGAAACCCGTCACCGTCACGACCAATCCCGCAAATTTAAGTGTTTCGGCAACTTATAACGGTTCGCCGACAGTTCCTTCGGCAGTCGGAAACTACGCGGTTTTGGTGAGCATTACCGACCCGAATTACACGGGTTCGGCAAGCGGAAATCTGAACATCAAATCAACCATCAAAGCATTCTCCACGGCAGAGGGCGCGGGCGCGTATGCAGTCGGCGGACGCGGCGGCGATGTCTATCACGTGACGAATCTCGATGATACGGGCGCCGGAAGCTTGCGCAACGGCATCACGACCGCGACCGGACCGCGCACGATCGTGTTCGATGTTTCGGGAACGATCAATCTGAACTCACGTTTGAACATCAACAAACCTTTCCTGACCATCGCCGGACAAACCGCGCCGGGCGACGGCATTACGGTGGCGGGCTGGACAACGGTTGTTGACAGCACACAGCACGTCATTATCCGTTATATGCGTTTTCGTCCGGGCGATATTCGCTGTTCGTCGGGAATGGAAGGCGACTCATTGTGGGTCGATAATTCGAAAGATGTCATCATCGACCACGTTTCGGCTTCGTGGAGCATTGACGAAAGTTTGTCCGTTACGGATTCCGACCGCGTTTCGGTGCAATGGTCGTTCATCACGGAAAGTCTGAATCTTTCGTGTCATCCCGAAGGTCGTCACGGCTACGGTTCGCTGATTCGCTACGGAAGCGGACGAATTTCGTATCATCACAATCTTTACGCGCATCATTTCAACCGTAATCCGCGCGTCGGCGACAATATCACGCTCGATTTTGTCAACAACGTGATTTACGACTGGGGAACCGACGCGAGCTACAGCGGCGCGGCGGACGAGGGCATTACCAAGGTCAATTACGTCGGAAATTATCTCGTCGCCGGACCGAATACCGGCGCAACTAAACGCGCCCGCGCCTTTAACGGCGGGAGCGTCAATACGTGGATCTATCAAAACGGGAATGTCATTGACAGCAACGTCAACGGCGTTCACGACGGCACCAACACGGGCTGGGCGATGTTCGTCAATAATTACACGCAGCAGGCAAATCCGCTTGATCTAAGCAGCGCGGGCAGTCCGGACGAAAAAGTGCCGACCGAGTCCCTGATCGAGATCAATGCGAGCAGTGCGGAAACCGCTTATAATATGGTTTTGTTGACCGCGGGCAGTTCGCACAAGCGCGATGCGGTTGACGCGCGGCTTTTCAACGAAGTCCGTTACGAAACGGGAGCGATGATAAATTCGCAAACGGACGTCGGCGGTTATCCGCTTTTGAATTCTTTGCCGGCGCCGGTCGATACTGATCAGGACGGAATTCCCGATACCTGGGAAATAAATAACGGTCTCAACCCGAACGATCCGAACGATGCATCGCAATTAGCGCCGAACGGATACAGCAATCTTGAAAATTACGTCAACAGCAATTTGTTTGCGCCGACGGCGGCAAATGTCTCGGTCGGCGGAAAAGTTCTGACGGCGCAGGGACAGGGAATCGCCCGCGCCACAGTGACTTTGACCAATACCGCGACGGGTGAGATTCGCTCTCTTCAGACCAATTCGTTCGGCAATTATGATTTCAGCGAGGTTGTGTCGGGCGGAACTTATGTCGTTACCGTGAGCAGCCGCCGTTATTCGTTCGCCAATCCTTCGCAGGTCGTCAATGTCAGCGAAAATGTCAGCGAACTTAATTTTATAGCGAATGAATAAACCGATTTTGGATTTTGGATTGGCTGCCGCGTTGATCATCGGCAGCTTATTCAAGATAGTTTTAGTTAGCAAAAGATTTACACTAAAGCGCAAAATCAATCCAAAATCTAAAATCTAAAACCAATATGACTAATCGCAGAGAATTTTTACAACTTTTAGTGGCAGGCGCAGGTCTCGGACTCGTTTTGCCGAACATCGCTTTCGGGCAGACAACTTCCTCCGCCGATGCGTGGAAATCGGAATACCCGCGAATTTTGGCGCGCATCAAGCCGCCGAAGTTTAAGAAAAAGGATTATTTGATCACCAAATACGGTGCGCTTCCGGACGGCAAAACGCTCTGTACTGAAGCAATTAAAAAGGCGATCGAAGACTGCGCGAAAAAAGGCGGCGGGCGCGTGGTCGTGCCCGCCGGGACGTGGCTGACGGGCGCGATTCATCTGAAATCGAACGTCAATCTGCACGTTCAAAAAGACGCGATCGTGAAATTTTCGATGAATCCGCAGGATTATCTGCCGATCGTTCACACGCGCTGGGAAGGAATGGAGCTGATGCATCTTTCGCCGTTCATTTATGCTTACGAGCAAACAAATATCGCCGTCACGGGCGAAGGAACGCTCGATGGTCAGGGCAAATCCTTCTTTTGGAAATGGCACGGAAATCCGCGCTACGGCGGAAATCCCGATGTCATCAGTCAAAAAGCGGCGCGGGCGCGGCTTTATGAAATGATGGACAAAAACGTGCCGGTCGCGGAAAGAATTTTCGGCGGCGCGACGGATTACCTCAGACCGCAGTTTATTCAGCCGTACAAATGCAAAAACGTTTTGATCGAGGGCGTTACGATCGTTGATTCGCCGATGTGGGAAGTTCATCCCGTTTTGTGCGAAAACGTAACGGTGCGCAAACTTCACATCAACTCGCACGGTCCGAACAACGACGGCTGCGACCCCGAATCGTGCAAAGACGTTTTGATCGAAGACTGCTTTTTCGACACGGGCGACGACTGCATCGCCATCAAATCGGGCAGAAATAATGACGGCAGACGCATTAATACACCGACCGAAAACATCATCGTGCGCGGCTGTACGATGAAGGACGGACACGGCGGCATCACCGTCGGCAGCGAAATTTCGGGCGGCGTGCGAAATCTTTTTGCCGAGAACAATATGCTCGATTCACCCAATCTCGACCACGCTTTGCGCGTCAAAAACAACGCTTCGCGCGGCGGGCTTTTAGAGAATTTTTATTTCCGGAACATTACGGTCGGCGAGGTCGCGCACGCCATTATCACGATCGATTTTAATTACGAGGAAGGCAGGAAAGGCGGTTTCACGCCGGTCATGCGTAATTTTGTCGCGGAAAACATCAAAAGCGGCAAAAGCAAATATGTGATGGACGCGCAGGGCTTTGAAAACGCGCCGATCTACGGAATCCAGATCAAAAATTCGACTTTTGACAATGTCGAAAACGGCATTATGGCGGCGAATTTGAAAGATACGAAACTCGAAAATGTGCGCGTCAACGGCCAATTGATCAAAGACATCAGCGAGATTGCCGCTAAGGTCGTGCCGACCAAAAAAAGCTGAAGGAAATAAAATTTACGAATCCTGAAAATTAAATATGTCTGAAAAAAATTCAATCAATCGTCGTGATTTCGTTAAATCCGCATCGGTCGCCGGCGCGGGTTTCCTGCTGGCAAATGCAGTCTCCGTGAACGCGCAAACGACCAAAAAACGCCGTTACGCGATCATCGGAACGGGTCATCGCGCGACCTCGATGTGGGGCGTCGATCTCGCAAACCGCTACAAGGACGAGATCGAATTCGTCGGTTTATGCGATAAAAACGCGAAACGCGCCGAAGCCGCGAAAAAGCTGATCGGCGCCCCGTGCCCGACGTTTACGAATTTCGACGAAATGCTCGCGCGCACGAAGCCCGATCTGCTGACTGTCACGACGATGGATTCGACGCATCATCAATTCATCACGAGAGCGTTAGAAAAAGGCGTTGACGTGATCACCGAAAAACCGATGGTCACCGAGGCGAAAGATTGTCAGGCGGTTTTGGACGCGGAGAAAAAATACAATCGCAAGATCACGGTCGCGTTTAATTACCGCTACGCGCCGAAACATCAGAAGATCAAGGAAATTCTGCAGTCGGGCGAGATCGGCGAGATCACGAGCGTCGATTTTGCGTGGTATCTCGACACCTCGCACGGCGCGGATTATTTTCGCCGCTGGCATCGCCTGAAAGCGGGCGGCGGAAGTCTCTGGGTGCATAAAGCGACGCATCATTTCGATTTGATAAACTGGTGGCTCGGGGCAGATCCGACCGAAGTTTCGGCTTACGGAAAGCTCAATGTTTACGGCAAAAACGGCGCGTTTCGCCACACGAATTGCCGTCCGTGCCCGCATAAAGAGAAATGTCCGTTTTACTGGGATATGACGAAAGATGCGCGGCTGATGAAATTGTATGCCGAGTGCGAGACGGAAGACGGCTACACGCGCGACGGCTGTGTTTTCAAGGAAGACATTGATATTTACGACACGATGTCGGCGGCGGTCAAATATTCGAACGGCGCGAGTATGTCGTATTCGCTCAATGCTTCGATGCCGATCGAAGGTTACCGCGTCGCCTTTAACGGGACGCGCGGGCGGCTCGAAGTGCGCGATTACGAACGGCAACCATGGGCGGAAGAAGTGCAGTCGGAAATCTACCTGATGAAGAATTTTACGAAAAAACGCGAACGCATCGAAATGCCGAACGTTGCGGGCGGACATTCGGGCGGCGACGACCGTCTGCGCGAAGTGATCTTCAAAAATATAAACGTTCCGGACATTTTAAAATTGCCCGATTCACGCGCCGGCGCAATGAGCTGTCTGACCGGAATCGCGGCGCGGACCAGCATCGAACAAAGCCGTCCGGTCAAGATCAATGAATTGATTAGGTTGTAATTCAAACCGTTTTTATTTAATTTAAAAGGACGGTTAAGCGGTTTTCAATGAAAGTTTTCGTATCGGTTTTTCTGCTGATTTTAATGAATGTTTTTGTCTTCGGACAAAAACAGATAATCACCGTATTCTTAGCGGGCGATTCGACGATGGCGCAAAAAGCTTCGGATAAACGTCCCGAAACGGGTTGGGGCGAATATCTGCAAAGCCAGTTTGACGAATCGCGTGTAAAGATCGAAAACCACGCGCAAAACGGGCGGAGCACGAAAAGTTTTATTGCCGAAGGTCGCTGGCAGGCGATCGTCGATAAACTCAAAAAAGGAGATTACGTTTTTATCGAATTCGGGCATAACGACGAAAAGCTCGACAAACCCGGAACGGGTGCGGCGGCGAACGGCGAATATCGTGACAATCTGATCAGATTCATCAAAGACGTTCGCGCAAAAAAAGCCTTTCCCGTTCTTTTAACGCCCGTGATGCGCCGACGCTTTAACGAAAAAGGCGAGTTTTTTGACACGCACGGCGAATATCCGGACGCGGTTCGCAAGGTCGCGGCGGAATTTAAAGTTCCGCTGATCGATATGCACCACAAATCCGAAGCGGTCATCAAAAAACTGGGCGTCGAAGATTCAAAAAAACTCTTTCTGATCTTAAAACCGAAAGAACATCCGAATTATCCCGAAGGCATCGAAGATAACACGCATTTTTCGGCGTTCGGCGCGGAACAAATGGCGCGGCAAGCGGCGGACGGGATCCGTGAAGCGAAGATAAAACTCGCGAAATATTTGATCAAAGACGACGGCGAGAATTTTCGTTCAAGGCTTTTGCCCGCAAATTACGAAAACGGGTTTCGAATGGACGGCTACTGGGTTTGGTGCGGTTCTTCCATCAAAGGCGACGACGGGAAATATCATATTTTCGCGTCGCGCTGGTCGAATTCAACCGGGTTTTCGCCGTACTGGCTGACGAATTCCGAGATCGTTCACGCGGTTTCCGATTCTCCGCAAGGTCCGTATAAATTTTCGGACGTTGCGCTTCCGCCGCGCGGCGCGGAGTTCTGGGACGGGCAAATGACGCATAATCCGGCGATCCGCAAAGCGGGCGACACGTATTTGCTTTATTACACGGGAACGACCTACAAGGGCGCGCGACCGTCAAAAGATAATCCGGTGCGCGAGGAAGATGCTTTGAAGCTCGAGGCGCACACCGGAGAGCGTATCGGTCTGGCGACTTCGAAATCGCCTTACGGTCCGTGGAAACGGCTTGATAAACCGATTCTCGACACGCGCCCGAATTCGTGGGAACAATATCTGGTTTCAAACGCCGCGCCGGTCGTGATGAAGGACGGTAAAGTTTGGCTTTATTACAAAGGCGTCGAAAAACTGCGCGTGCACGCGATCGGTCTGGCAATCGCGACGTGCCCGACCTGCGAATATAAACGCGTTTCCGATAAACCTTTGAATATGGGTGTTGGCGCGGAAGACCCGTTCATCTGGCAGGAAAACGGTAAATTCAAAGCCCTGATGCTCGACCACGAACGCCGGTTTTCGCCCGACAAAGAGATTTTTTACGCCGTCTCGAGCGACGGTTTGAAATGGCACGTTCCGCGCAACGCCATCGCCGTTTCGCGCAATGTTTTGTTCGAAGGCGGCTCGACAAAGAGGATGAATTCGACCGAACGACCGCACGTGCTCATAGAAAACGGCAAACCGACGCACGTTTTCTTTGCGACGGGCGAAACTATCGATGGGAAAAGATATACTTGGAATATGGCGATTCCTTTGAAGAAATAATTTTATGTTAAAAACAGTCAAACTCTTTGCTTTTATGTTAATTTTAGCGTTTACGGCATGGGCTCAAGTTCCGAAAACCGCGCCGCTGTCGGTGCGTCTGGCGGACACTCTGATGAACCGCATCTGGGTTGACGACGGAAATCCGGCGGGAATTCCGCGCTCGTGGACGTATGAACAAGGCGTTCAACTGAAAGCCGTTGAGCAAATGTGGTATTCAACCGGCGACCCGAAATATTTCAGTTTTATCAAAACGGGGATGGATTTCTGGTTCGACAAAGACGGCAATCTGAAATACGACGCGGACGAATACAACATCGACCACGTCACGCCGGGACGCGCTTTGATGACGCTCTACCGCGTGACGAACGAAGAAAAATACAAGCGCGCGATCGAACAGATTCGCGGACAGCTCAAAACTCACCCGCGCACGAAAGAAGGCGGTTTCTGGCATAAAAAGATCTATCCCTTTCAGATGTGGCTCGACGGGCTTTATATGGGCGAACCGTTTTATGCCGAATATTCGGCTGTGTGGAACGAAGACAACTGGAACGACATCGCGAATCAATTCGTCTGGATGGAAAATCACGCCCGCGATCCGAAAACGGGTTTGCTTTATCACGGCTGGGACGAATCGCGCCAGCAAAAATGGGCGAATAAGGAAACGGGTTTGAGTCCGCACGTTTGGGGACGCGCGATGGGTTGGTATGCGATCGCGCTCGTTGATGTTCTGGACGTTTTCCCGAAAAATAATCCGCGCCGCGCCGAACTTGTCGCTATTCTCAACCGGGAAGCCGAAGCGATCACGAAATATCAGGACAAGGACGGTCTCTGGTGGGACATTATCGATCTGCCCGCGAAGGAGAAAAATTATCACGAATCGTCGGCTTCGGCGATGTTCGTTTACGCGCTCGCGAAAGGCGTTCGTCAGGGAAATTTGCCCGAAAAATATTTGCAAACCGCAAACAAAGGCTGGGCGGGCATCAAGAAGGAGTTCATCAAGGAACTGCCTGACGGAAACCTGAATTGGGAAGGCACGGTTTCGGTTTCCGGTCTTGGCGGCAATCCTTATCGCGACGGAAGTTACGAGTATTATATGTCGGAAAAACTCCGCACGAACGACGCGAAAGGTCTCGGTCCGGCGGTGATGGCGGCGGTCGAAATGGAAAATCTCGCGGGCGGACGAATGGGCGCGGGCAAAACGGTGATGCTCGACGATTATTTCAACCACGAAGTCCGCAAAGACGGTTCCGTCTGGCATTACAAATGGAACGAGATGGGACATCCCGGATTTTATGCCTTGGGTGAACAATTCAAATCCTACGGCGCGCAGCTTGCCACGCTTTCCGCCGCGCCGACGAAGGAAAATCTAAGATCGGCGAGCGTTTACATCATCGTCGATCCCGACACCGATAAAGAAACCGAAAAGCCCAATTACATTTCCGAAGCCGACGCGAAAAATATTGCAGATTGGGTCAAATCAGGCGGCGTTTTATTGATGCTCGGCAACGATTTCGGCAATGCTGATTTCGATCATTGGAATATTTTGGCGGGAAAATTCGGCATCGAGTTTAACAAGGACAATAAAAATCTCGTCAAAAACGACGTTTACGAGCAAGGTCGCGTTAACGTGCCGGAAGGCAATATGATCTTCAAAAACGCGCGCGAACTTTATTTGAAGGAAATCTCGACGCAGAAACTTTCGGGCAATGCGAAATCGATTCTCGATTGGAACGGCGATCACGTGATGTCGGTTACAAAATACGGCAAAGGCACGGTTTTCGCGCTCGGCGACCCGTGGCTTTATAATGAGTATGTTGACGGTCGCAAAATGAACGGTTTGTTTCAAAATCATCTGGCGGCGCGCGAATTGAGCGCGTGGCTGTTAACACAATCGAAGAAAAAATAAAGGTTTACAAAAATGTAGGGGCGATGGCTTGTCCTCGCCCGCAACGATTAAATTTTATTCAACATTGAATTTATGCGAAACGCTTTTTCGCTTCGCTCATCGGGCGACCACAAGGGATCGCCCCTACAACTATTATGAAAAATTATATTTTTGGAACAATTTTTTTAACTTTTGCATTTTCGGCATTTTCGTTTGCGCAAACGCGTGAGCCTTCGAAACCGATCCGTCCGTTTGTCGTGAAAACGAAACAGCAGGTCGCCGACATCGAAAAAACTTTGCACTCGATCGATGCTGACATTAAAACTAAGGAAACCGTCAGCAAAACCGAAGATTTGATCGATAGTTCCGAAACACAGCTTCGCGTTGCCGTTCAATACGACGCGAAGAAAAACAAAGCGCTGGCGGAAGTTCACGACGCTTCGGACGATGTTTATTACGTGCTCGAAGGCTCGGCAGAACTGACGCTCGGCGGAAGTCTGGAAAATCCGAAGGAGGCGACGCCGGGCGAATGGAAATCCGATAAAATCATCGGCGGACAAACATTTACGATCAAAAAAGGCGATCTGATCGTCGTGCCGCGCGGCACGCCGCACCAGCGCATCAACACGAAAGGCAAAACGTTTTCGCTTTTACTCGTCAAAATCTTTGCCGCGCCGCTGCCGCCGAAGAAATAATTCCGCTCGGAAAATTTCGACAAAATGGTTGAAAAAAGCTACTATGAAATTGATTTGGTGACAGTTTTGCAGTTCATAACCGGCACTGATATAAAAACCCGATGTCAGAAACGAACCAGGACAAATTTACGACCATTATTTCCGAAAAAAACGGCACGACGGCTGAAGAAGTCGTCACGCGGCTGCGGGAAATGATTCAGAGCGGCGAGCTTTCGGCGGGCGACCGTCTGCCGCCGGAACGCGATCTGGCAAAGCTGCTGGGCGTTTCGCGCCCGACGCTTCGCGCCGGAATTCGTTCGCTCGCGACGGTCGGAATCTTGCAGTCGCGCCAGGGCGCGGGAACATTTGTCGCCGAAGCCGAAGAATCGCCGACCTTAGACAGCAGTCCGCTGCGCCTGATGGCGGCACTTCACGGGTTTACGTCGGACGAGATGTTCGAAGCGCGTCTCAGTTTGGAAATGAGCATTGCCGCTTTTGCCGCCGAACGCGCGACGAGCGAACAGATGACGCAGATGGCGGAAGAAGTCGCGGGAATGTATGCGTCTTTAGACGAACCCGAACAATATCTCGTTCACGACATACGTTTTCATCAGATCATCGCCGCCGCTTCGGGCAACCGGATTTTGACCGCGCTGATGAATATGGTGACGACGATCCTTTTCGAATACCGCAGCAAAACCGTCAAACGCGCGAAAGATCTAAAGGATTCGGCGGAACAACACCGCAATATTTACCGTGCGATGCGCGAGCGAAACGCGCAGGGCGCGCGCGAAGCGATGCACGACCATCTGATCAAAACGCAAGCCGCACAGCGTCTCGAAGTCGAAGAAAATTTTCCCGACGGCAACAGCTTTGAGACAAAAAATGGCGCGAACAAGCGGAAATAGCGAATTTTTAACGTCTGGATTTTTATAAATTGCCGCCAGCTTTAGCTGTTGGTGAACTGATTGTAAAGCAGAGGCTTTAGCCGAAATTAATCATAAAATAATTCCGAACCGCTTTAGCTAAAGCAATTCGGAAATTTTTAAAGTTTATTGTTCGGCTAAAGCCTTTATTTTATTGACAAGCTTGTCCGCCGGCTAAAGCTCGCGCAATTTATAGGGCTTTTTGTTTTCTCGTAAAATTCTATGAAACGTCAAATTTTTATAATAATTTCGCTGCTGATTTTTTTTGTGCTCGATCTTACGGCGCAGACGCCTTTTGTCTCGAAAGTCTGGAAGTCGGACAACGGCGACGGGACTTATAAAAATCCGATTCTTTTTGCCGATTATTCCGACCCGGACGCGATTCGTGTCGGCGACGATTTTTATCTGACGGCTTCGAGCTTTAACGCCGCGCCCGGACTGCCCGTTCTTCATTCAAAGGATCTGGTCAACTGGCAACTGATAAATTACGTTTTTAAGCGCCAGAAACCGCTCGACGTTTTTGCGAAACCGCAGCACGGCGGCGGCGTTTGGGCTCCGTCGATCCGTTTTCACGACGGCGAATACTACATTTTTTATCCCGACCCGGATTTCGGAATTTATATGACGAAAACCAAGGATCCGGCAGGAGTTTGGTCGGAACCGGTTCTCGTCAAAGCGGGCAAAGGCTTGATCGATCCGTGCCCGCTCTGGGACGAGGACGGCAAGGCATATCTCGTTTCGGCGTTTGCGGGCAGCCGCGCCGGAATCAAGACCGTGCTGGTCGTCTCGAAAATGAGTCCTGACGGCACGAAAATACTCGACCGCGGCGTGTTGGTTTTTGACGGGCACGATGCGCATCCGACCATCGAAGGACCGAAATTCTATAAACGCAACGGATTTTATTATATTTTCGCGCCCGCCGGCGGCGTCGCGACCGGCTGGCAATTGGCTTTACGCTCAAAAAACATTTACGGACCATATGAAGAAAAGATCGTCCTCGCGCAGGGCAAAACGGCGATCAACGGACCGCACCAGGGCGCGTGGGTTTCGACGCAGACGGGTGAAGACTGGTTTCTGCATTTTCAGGACCGCGGCGCGTACGGGCGCATTCTGCATCTTCAGCCGATGACTTGGAAAAACGATTTTCCCGTGATCGGCGTCGATAAAGACGGCGACGGCACGGGCGAACCTGTTTTGAGTTTCAAAAAACCCGATGTCGGAAAGACGTTTCAGACCGAAACGCCGCCCGATTCCGACGAATTCAACGCGGAAAAGCTCGGGCTCCAATGGCAATGGCAGGGCAATTATGAGGACGCCTGGGCGTATGTGTTTCCCGCCAAAGGCGTTTTGCAGATGAATTCCGTCCAATTGCCGGAAAAATTCAAAAACCTCTGGGACGTCCCGAATCTTTTACTGCAAAAATTTCCCGCCGAAGAATTTACCGTCACGACCAAAGTGACGATCACGCCGCGTTTTGAAGGCGAAAAATTCGGTTTGGTCGTGATGGGAATCGATTATTCATACGCCGGTGTGACGTATAAGGGCGGCAAGCTTTACGTCGCGCAGGCGGGCGCAAAAGATGCCGATAAAGGTTTTGCCGAAACCGAAAATGTCCCGTATTTATTAAACGAAAAAACTTTTTACCTGCGCGTCAGGGTCGAAAAAGGCGCGCTCTGCCAGTTTAGTTTCAGCACCGACGGCGCGAAATTTACCAACCTCGGCGTGCCGTTCAAAGCGCGCGAAGGTCGCTGGATCGGCGCAAAAGTCGGTTTGTTTTTTACGCGTCCCGCGAAATTCAACGATGCCGGAACGGCTGACGTTGATTGGTTTCGATTTGAACAGTAGCTTGGCATAAAAATAAGAATCAGCCACGAATGAACAAAAATAACACGAATAAAAAATTAAAAAATTCGTGATATTCGTGTCATTCGTGGCTGATTCTTTAAAAACTCGCGGTACTTTCTGAATTTTTGTGCAGAACTTTTTTAATTCTTCTTTCTGGCGTTTCTGACGATTTCGAGAAATTCTTTGGCGCGTTCGATGATGATGTCGGGACGTTTTTCGCGGATCGCGCGAAGATCAACCAGCTCGCCGCCGACTCCGACAGCCTCTGCACCGGCTCTGATAAAATCCCCAGCCGTTTCGAGCGAAACGCCGCCGGTCGGAATCAGCCGAATTTGCGGCAAGGGTGCTTTGACTGCCTTTAAATAACTTGCGCCGCCGACCGCCGAAGCGGGAAAAACTTTGACAAAATCCGCGCCCGCGTTCCACGCCGTCAGAATTTCGGTCGGCGTGAGGGCGCCCGGCATTACGGTGATTTCCTCTCGGTTGCAAAATTCGACGGTTTTGAGATTAAACGCCGGGGAAATGATAAATTTCGCGCCCGCTTTGACGCATTGCGCGGCGATTTCCTCTGATAAAACCGTTCCCGCACCGACTAAAAGCTCATCGCCGTAATCTTTGACGAGATTTTCGATCAGAGAAATTGCGTTCGGCACGGTCATCGTCACTTCGATGGTCGTGATTCCGCCCTTCTGTATCGCATCAACAATCTGGCGTGCTTCCGATTCCGAGTTTGCGCGAATCACCGGAAGCACGCCGATCTGTTTAATTTTTTCAATAACTTCTGCTTTATTATTGCTCATAATTTATTTTCGCCGGTTCAAGGCGCGGCGCAAGTAACTGAATTATAAGCAATGCGAGCAGGTATGCCGAACCTGCAATGACGAAAATCGAAAAATAATTTCCGTTTGGAAATGCTTCCGATTTTGTCCCTTCGAGGATTAAACCGACGGTGCTGGCAATCAGCATCCCGCCGATCGAACCCGCCATTCCGCCGATCCCGACGACCGAACCGACCGCCTGACGCGGAAACATATCCGAAGCGATCGTGAAAATATTTGCCGACCAACCCTGATGCGCCGCCGCCGCGAGCCCGATGAGCAGAACGGAAACCCAGAGATTATCCGTGAGCGCGGCAAAGACGATCGGGATCACGGCAATCGCGCAAATCAGCATCGCCGTTTTGCGTGATTTATTGACCGTCCAGCCGCGTTTTATCAAGAACGAAGAAAGCCAGCCCCCGCCGATCGAACCGACATCGGCGATCACATAGATCACGATCAAAGGCAATCCCAATTGCAAAATGTTCAAACCGAATTTCGCATGCAGGAATTTCGGCAGCCAGAACAGATAGACCCACCAGATCGGATCGGTCAGGAACTTCCCGATCGCAAACGCCCACGTTTGACGATGCGGAAGCAGCCGCGCCCAGGCGATTTTTTGCGGCGGATCTTCGATGTCCGATTTGATGTAGGCGAGTTCCGAGGGCGATAATTTGGGATGCTCCTCGGGTCGGCGGTAAGTCGCGATCCAAAATCCGAGCCAGATAAAACCGAGCGCGCCGGTGATGATAAACGCCCATTGCCAACCGTAATTGACCGCGATAAACGGAACTGTCAAAGGCGCCAGAATCGCACCGACGTTCGAGCCGGAATTGAAAATTCCCGTGGCGAGCGCGCGTTCTTTTTTCGGAAACCATTCGGCAACCGTTTTGATCGCCGCCGGAAAATTCCCCGCTTCGCCAAGTCCGAGCGCAAATCTGGCGACACCGAAACCGAATGCCGACCGCGCCGCCGAATGAAACATCGCCGCGACGCTCCAGAAAATAATCGCGATCGAAAAACCTTTACGCGTTCCGAACTTATCCATCAAACCGCCGACAACCAGTAATCCGATCGCGTAAGCCGCCTGAAAAGCCGTATTGACAAAGCCGTACTCGGCTTCGTTCCAGCCGATCTGCGCTTTGAAATGGTCATCCGTTGCAAGAATGCCCAAAACCTGCCGGTCAATGTAGTTGATCGTCGTAGCAAAAAACAGCAGAGCGCAGATCACCCAGCGGTATCTGCCTATTTTCGCACCGATACTGTCATCAACCGTCGCCGTGACCGCCGATTCAAATGCGCTTGAACCTTGTTCGATCGGCGCGGAAACATCCTCGTTTTTGATTGATTCGTTCATATTTTCAGACCTCAAAACTTACAATTTCAAAATGCCGGGAGCAAAAAATTCCTTTCCGTCGATTTCCGTCCGAATTTGCGGAAAATCCGGCGACGCGGTGAGATATTCGATTCCGTTTTCGCCCGCGATCACGGTTTCTTCCGCTTTTGTTCCCGTGATCGAAGGATTCCACGCAAACGCCTGATTTTTCTGCACGATCTCCGCCGACGCGGGATGCGCGACCCAATCGCGTGATTTGTAGCCTGCCGCGCCGCCTTGATGATGAAGATTTATTTCGTCGCCGAAGCCTTTTTCGGCGTAAGCATCCGCCGCGATTCTAAAAATCTCCGCGCCGTTCGCGCCGGCTCTGGTGG
Source organism: Pyrinomonadaceae bacterium (assembly GCA_035536135.1). GTDB lineage: Bacteria > Acidobacteriota > Blastocatellia > Pyrinomonadales > Pyrinomonadaceae > JAFDVJ01. Next base: position 17,042 of record DATLOR010000197.1, read on the forward strand.
CTGACAAAAAGCGGGCAAAAACGTGGGCGACCGCCTCGGTTTTTCTTTGTAATTCGTCGGGAATTTCGCCGACGCAGGCAATCCGTGAAAGGCTTGCGATCAACCCTTCGCGCTTGGCGCAAACCGCGATCAAAAGAACTTTTTTCCAGGTGTTTGCGGTTGGAACCGGATGCCGGAACTTTTCGATCCGGTCATCCGCGCCGACCAGAGTGACGACCGATTCGATATTGAAAAACGCGAGCGCGTTTTTAACTTTTCGCGCAATAGTCTTTTCGGTTTCACCCGGCTTGATCAGTTCAAAAATCTTGCTCATCACGCTTCCGGCGTCTTTTCCGAGGCTTCGGAATCTTTCAATTTCCGCTTCGGTCAATTCATAACGGCAGCGCGCGATCAAACCTTCAACTGCGCGAATGTTTGAACTTAAAGCCAGATCGGAAGCAATATTTTTACCGTCCGAAACCAGCGATTTCGCTTTTTCGATGACAAAATCGCCCGAAGATTTTTCGTCCTGCCACGAAAACTCGACCGGCTCGAATTCTTCGACCGAAATTTCTTCCGCCAAGATTCGCGGCATTTCGATATTGTTTGCGAGAACGAATTTTTTGCCGTCGGCGCGGACAAACAAAGAACACGCGCCCGATTCGATGCTCAAATTTATACCGCTCGATCTACCGCCCGTCGCCCACGCGAAATTCGCTTGCGAACCGAGCAAAACTCCGCCGAGATTTTCAGCAGAAAGCATTTGCATCAAACGCTCGGTTTTGATTTCAATCTCGTTTTTCACAGAAAATTTATTGATTTACGCCGCTTGCCAAAAATCCGCCGTCCACGACCAAAACTTCGCCCGTTACAAAGCTCGCCGCGTCCGAAGCCAGAAAGACCGCCGCGCCCGCAAGCTCTTCGACCTGTCCGAAACGTCCCATCGGTGTACGGAGCTGAAATTCTTTGCCGCGATCCGAAGATTCAAGCAGCACACGGTTCAAATCGGTTTTGAAAACGCCGGGCGCGATCGCGTTGACGTTTACGCCGCCTTTTGCCCATTCGATCGCCAGCGATTTGGTCAGGCTCGCGACCGCCGCTTTCGATGCCGAATACGCCGCGACTTCGAAAAGCGAAACAAAGGTCGAAAGCGAAGCGATATTGATGATCCGCCCGTAACCGTTTTCGAGCATCTGGCGACCGAAGATCTGGCAGGCGCGAAGCGTGCCGGTTAAATTCGTTTCGATAATGTCGTTCCAGTCCGTTTCGTCAAAATCGATGGTCGGGGCGCGTTTCGTGCGTCCGGCGGAATTGACCAGAATATCGACTTTGCCGAACGCTTTTACACATTCGTCGAGCAGATTTTGCAAGGATTTGCGGTCGGAAACGTCCGATGCGACGCGCAGCGTTTGGCGTCCGCGTTCTTCGATCTCTTTGGCGGTTGTTTCGACCTGCTCAATCCGGCGCGATGTGCAGACAACGTCCGCGCCCGCTTCCGCCAAACCGTGCGCGATCGCGCGTCCGATGCCCGAAGTGCCGCCGATCACGACCGCCGTCTTGCCGTTCAATTCTAGTTTGGCATAGCTCATAAAGTTTCTTTGAATTGTTAAATTATGAAAATATAAGCAAAAGGTATTACCATTCAGTAAATTTGTTAGTAGTGTGTAACACCATTACGAGTTTTGTCAAGCCTCTATAATTTACTTTTTGCTTAATATTTTGTATATTATTAAACAGGATTTCGGTAAAAACCGTGAAAATCTAAAAATATAATTTGCATTTAATTGGTTAAACCAATTAAAATAAGTCTTTACAAAAATGTCAGTTCAAAGTATAGCAAGAAAAAACATCAATCGCCGAATCGCCGGAAACAATATCTGGCTCGAATATTCTGATGGCGATGCGCAAATTCCGTCAAATTCAGCCGCTTTTAATTATGAAGTTCTGACTACGGAAGAAGCCGTCGGACAAGCTATGTTTGACGAGTTAATCGCTTATTCGAAAACGAAAACGGGCGATATTGTCATTCTTTTGCTCGGCGGACGCGGCGCCCAGGCGATGTACAAGATCATCAGCCGATTGGCGGAAACTGACGAGATCGATGAGCTTCTCGGTCGTCTGCACGTTTTCACGCAGGACGCGCTCGCGCCGATGCGGATGAACAACGGCTTGAGTTTTGTGCGCGATTTTGAAAGGCTTCTCGGCGATCAATTTTTTGCCAAGATCAAAAGCTTTACGCCGATGAACACCGAAACCGATGATGTCGAAGGCGAATTGGTGAAATATCTCGAAAAGCTCGAAGCCTTGGGCGGCATTGATATTTTCTTTTTGGGTTTTGGTCCCGAGGCGGAAGCCGCGTCGCATCTTTGCTATATCAAACCGAATTCGGGCGCGCGCTTTCAAGACATCGCCGGAATTATCCCGATTTCTTCGAGCATTCTCGAACATCACATCAATAAATTTAAGGTCGGCGGAAGCGATATTTCTGCCGCCGACGAAAACGAATGCCGCAACGCGACAAGTATTTTAACCTTGGGTCCGGCGGCAATTTTGGGCGCGAAAAAGATCGTTCAGTCGATCGTTGACGCTTCGACCGCGCCGGGAAAAATTCCGAGTTTTAAACGTTTTCTGGAAACCGAATTGTCCGAAGATGAAGCTGAACTGGCGAAGCAATGCGATGAAAATCCGGGTTTGTGGCTGCGCCTGCATAAAAATGTGAAATCGTTCGTTTTGCCCGATTTATTATCATAATTACTTAGTTAAAAGATTTGGGATTAAGGATCGTTTTAAATCCGAAATCCGAAATCCGAAATCCAAAATTAAAATATGTTAGACACTTACACACAACCTGCCGTCCCGATCAGCGATTACGCGATTATCGTTAATCCGAATGATAATGTCGCGGTCGTCAAGAATGAAACCGAAGCGGGTTTGGTTGTGCTTTTACCGGATCAAAAATTATTAACGGTCAAACAATCCGTGCCGCCCGGGCATCGTTTTGCAACTGAAGACATCGCGGCGGGCGATTTCGTGCGGCAATACGGACAGCCGATCGGCACGAGTTTGGGGATCGGAAAAGGCGAATGGATCACGCACGACAATATGTCGAACGACGTGCCGATCGTCCGCGATCTGCCCGAAGATATTTACAACGCCGCGCCGGATTATTTTCCGCCGGAAGAAGTCGGCTCATTTTTGGGATTCAAGCGGAACGACGGGCGCGTCGGGACGCGCAATTTTGTGCTGATCGTGCCGACCTCGATGTGCGCGAGCCACGAAGCGACGCAGATCGCGATGATGTCGGAATTTCTGCATTACAAACGCGAAAAATTTCCGAACGTTGACGGCGTCGTCGCGATTCCGCACAACAAAGGCTGCGGCTGTCAGGACGGTTCAACGCTCGACGTGATGATGCGGACGCTTTCGAATTACGCCGATCATCCGAATGTCGGCGGCGTCGTGCTGATCGATCTCGGCTGCGAGAAAACGAATCTTTCCTACGTTGAAAAATATCTGACGAAGCGCGAAAAACCGATCGACAAACCGCTTTTCAAGATCGGTATTCAGGAAGTCGGCGGAACGCAGGCGGCGATCGAGCAGGGCTTGAAATTCGTCGAAGAAATGCTCCCCGAAGTCAATAAAACCGCGCGCGAAGAATTCCCTCTGAGCGAGCTTGTGCTGGGCGTCAAATGCGGCGGTTCGGACGGTTTTTCGGGTATTTCGGCAAACCCTGCGCTCGGTTATACGGCTGATCTGCTCGTCAAATCGGGCGGAACTGTTTTGCTGACGGAAGTTCCCGAATTTTGCGGCGCGGAACATATTCTGGCGCATCGCGCAAAGGATTACGAAATCGGCAAGAAAATTTACGCGCTTGTTGATTGGTTCAAGGAATACGCTTCGAAATTCGGCGCCGTCCTGAATCAAAATCCGAGCGCGGGAAATATCAAAGGCGGGCTTTTAAATATCACGATCAAATCTTTAGGCGCGATCGCCAAAGCGGGAACAACGCGCGTCGAAGATTGCGTCGAATACGCCGAAACGCCGACGAAACGCGGGATCAATTTGATGCAGGGTCCGGGTTACGACCAGGAATCAACGCCGGGACTTGTTGCCGCCGGCGCGACCGCCGTAATTTTTACGACCGGGCGCGGAACGACGATCGGCAACGCGATTGCGCCAGTCATCAAACTCGCGTCAAACAACGGGGTTTTTGAGCGAATGTCGCGCGATATAGATATTTCCGCCGGAAATATTATCGAAGGCACGGAAAGCATCGAACAGGTCGGAACGCGTGTTTTTGAACATTTACAGAAGGTTGCGAGCGGTGAAATTCTGGCGCGTGCCGAAGAAAATAAACATCGTGAGTTTCAATTTTGGGCAGAACAGACGGTTTCACTCTAGATTTTGGATTTTGGGTTTTGGATTTTGGATTTGCTGATGCGCTGATAAACGCGATTATTTAACAAAAGATGTTCGTTTCGGAAGCGGTTCAAAGGTTAAAGTTTAAGTCGTTTTAAAAAACCAATCCGAAATCCGAATTCCAAAATTCCAAATCAAGATGTAGAATTAAGTTTTTTTAATTCTATGAATGAAACGACCGTTTTTCAAAATGATTTGATCAATGCCACGGCGGGAACGCCGAATATTGCCAAAAAGGGAAGTTTGCTGCTGCGTCTGATCCGGGCGGCACAACCGATTACGCGCACCGAGATCGCCCACCGGCTCGATATCGACAAAAGCACCGTGACGGAAAACGTCAAACCGCTCATTAGCGCCGGAATTCTGCGCGAAGAAACTTTGGAAGTTTCCGGTCAGGGACGCAAACCGCGCGTGCTGTCGTTTGTTGACGACAGAGATTATTTTATCGGTGTGAATCTCGGGGTTCGCACTTCGCAGGTCGGAATGACGACGCTCAAAGGCGAAATTTCGGACGAAGACGATTTTACAACGCCGCCGAAAGCCGAAGATGCGCTGAAAATGGCGCGTGAACGGATTGATGATCTGATCGAGGCAAATCCGGATAAGATCTGCCGCGTGATCGGCGTGAGTATTCCGGGTTTGGCGGACGCCGAACGGCGCAAACTGGTTTACGCGCCGAATCTCGATTGGCGCGATATTGATTTAACCGCCGCGCTGCAGCCGAACGAAAACGTCAAAGTCGTTGTCGAAAACGATGCGACCGCCGCCGCAATGTATGAAGCGCGTTTGAAGATCCGCGAAACGCCGAACGGTCTGCTGACGAATTTCGTGCTCGTTCGTTCGGGAACGGGCATCGGCGTGGGACTGGTGATCGGCAGCGAAGTTTACCGCGGTTCGGGCTTGGGACGCGGCGTCGCGGGCGAGTTCGGACATATGACGATCGTTGCGGGCGGACGGCAATGCGTTTGCGGAAATCGCGGCTGTTGGGAAAAATACGCGTCTGCCGCCTCTGCCGCGTCGCTTTACACGGGCGATCGACCGCTCCGTCCGAACGAAAGTTTGCCGCGTTTTGTCGAGATCGTTTCAAAGGCGGAAAACGGCGAAATCCGTGCGCAGAGAACGCTTGAAAAGATCGGCGATTACCTCGGGATCGGCATTGCCAACGTGATTATGGGCGTCGGCATTCCGCGCGTCATCATCAGCGGACGGCTTGTTTACGGCTGGAAGTTTATCGAAAAACCGCTGCGCGAAGCGATCGAGCGAAGCATTATCGGCAAAACCGAAGGCTGGTCGATCGAAGCCGGCGAACCGCAGGGCGCGGCAATCGGCGGTGCGCTCGAAGTCGCGGTTGAAGAATATCTCTCGCACGGTTTGAGCTTTTGAAAATTAATACAACTTCGAGCCGCGGATCAACGGCGGATGACGCAGATTAAATCAATTTATTTAGATTCGCGTTCATCCCCGGTTTATCCGCGGCTCAAATTTTATAAGATTTATGATTCAAGGCTTTGAAATTATAATCTTGAGTTTTGAATCTCGAATCTTAATTTGTATAGTTTAATTGCTTTTTTTTATCCAAATTTTGCGAGGCGAAAAACGAGATGTCCGAAGTTCATTACAGGGCGTGTAATCTGTGCGAAGCGATTTGCGGGATCGAGATCAAACACGACGGCGGCAAAATTTTATCGATCGCGGGCGATAAACGTGACCCGTTTTCACGCGGGCACGTTTGCCCGAAAGCGCTTGCGCTGAAGGATATCTACGAAGACAAAAATCGTCTGAAAATGCCTGTTAAAAGAGTCGGAAACGATTGGCAGGAAATTTCGTGGGACGAAGCCTTTGACGAAATCGCCCGCCGAATCGGCGAAATTCAAACGAAGTACGGCAGAAACTCGGTCGCGGTTTTTCAGGGAAACCCGTCGGTTCATAATTTCGGAACGCTTCTTTCAAGTGGCGAGCTTTTGAAATCTCTCAAAACTCAAAACAATTTTTCGGCGACTTCGGTCGATCAGCTGCCGCATCATTTCGCGGCTTGGGCGATGCTCGGTCATCCGCTTCTGCTTCCGATTCCGGATATTGACCGCACGGATTATTTCTTGATTTTCGGCGCAAATCCGCTTGCTTCGAACGGTAGCTTGATGACCGCGCCCGACATTATCACCCGATTGGAAGCGATCAAACGGCGCGGCGGAAAAATCGTGCTCGTCGATCCGCGCCGCACGGAAACGGCGCGCGTTGCCTCGGAACATCATTTCATCAAACCGTCGTCAGATGTTTATTTTCTGCTCGCGATCATCCACACGCTTTTTGCCGAACATCTTGCAAATCCCGGCAGATTAAACGATTTTACCGACGGTGTTGAATATTTGTGCGGAGTTTCAAAAAATTACCCGCCGGAAAAAGCCGAAGCTTTAACGGGAATTTCAGCGGACGAGATCAGACGCATCGCCCGCGAATTTGCGACCGCAAAAGCCGCTGTCTGCTACGGCAGAATGGGCGTTTCGACCCAGAAATTCGGCAGTCTTTGTCAATGGCTGATAAATTCGATCAATATCTTAACGGGAAATTTCGACCAATCGGGCGGCGCAATGTTCACCGCTCCGGCGTTCGATATTTTGGCGGCATCGAAGGGCACGAATATTTTCAACCGCTGGCAATCGCGCGTGCGGCATTTGCCCGAATTTATGGGCGAACTGCCGGTTGCCGCGCTTGCCGAAGAAATTTTGACCGACGGCGAAGGACAGATCAAAGCGTTGTTTACGAGCTGCGGAAATCCGGCGCTTTCGACGCCGAACGGCGGACAGCTCGAAAAGGCACTCGAAAAACTCGAATTTATGGTTTCGATCGATATTTACATCAACGAAACGACGCGCCGTGCCGACATCATTCTGCCGCCCGCGACCGGTTTGGAAGTTTCGCATTACGACGTGGTGTTCAATATTTTGGCGGTTCGCAATACGGCAAAATATTCTGCGCCGCTTTTTCCGAAAGCGGACGGCGCACGCTACGATTGGGAAATCTTTCAGGAGCTCGCGCATCGTTTGAACGGCTCGGACGAACCCGTAAAACTCGTTCCGCCCGAAGCGAAACTGGGTTTCGGACTCCAGTTCGGGCAATATAAATTATCGCTCGAAGAACTCCAAAAAAATCCGCACGGCGTTGATCTGGGCGAACTCAAACCGTGTTTGCCCGAACGGCTTTTTACCGAAAACAAACGGCTTAATCTTGCGCCGGAAGTTCTTGTCAAAGATTTGGAGCGGCTGAAAACAGAGGAGATCAAAACCGATGAATTTCCGTTCGCGCTGATCGGCAGACGGCATCTGCGTGATTGCAATTCGTGGCTGCATAACTCCGAAGTGCTCGTTAAAGGCAAAAACCGCTGTACGGTTTTGATCAATAAAACGGACGCGGAACGCTTGAATCTGCAAAATAATCAAACCGTCAAAGTTTCGTCGCGCGTCGGTGCGGTCGAGCTTCCGGCGGAAATCACGGAAAATATCGCCGAGGGCGTGGTTTCGATTCCGCACGGCTACGGACACGCCCGCGAAGGCGTCAAGCTCGACATCGCAAAAGATCACGCCGGAGTTTCGCTCAATGATCTGACGGACGACCGAGTGATCGACGAATTGACGGGAAATGCGGCATTCAGTAATGTAAAGGTTCGTGTGCAGACAGTTTAATTTCAATAAAATATGATTCTTGATAAATTCAAATTAGACGGAAAAGTCGCCTTTGTTACGGGTTCGTCATCGGGACTCGGGCAAGCGATGGCGATCGGTTTGGCGGAAGCCGGCGCGGATGTTGTTTGCCATGCGAGCAAACCGGGCGGCGCGAGCGAAACGATGGAAAAAATCGCCGCGCTCGGTCGGAAAACGGCGGAAGCGGCGGGCGATATGGCGGATAAAGAAACGCCGCGCCGTTTGATCGACGAAATCACCGAAAAATTCGGACGGATCGATATTCTGGTCAACAACGCCGGAACGATCAGGCGCGCTCCGGCGGTCGATTTCACGGAAGAAGATTGGACGTTCGTGCTCGAAGTCAATCTGTCGAGCATTTTCCGGCTATCGCAGGCGGCGGCGAAAAAAATGATCGAGCAGGGCGGCGGAAAAATCGTCAATATCGCGTCACTTCTCTCGTTTCAGGGCGGCATCACGGTTCCCGCTTACACGGCTTCAAAATCGGGCGTGGCGGGACTCACGAAAGCGTTTGCCAATGAATGGGCGAAACATAACATCAACGTCAACGCGATTGCGCCGGGATATTTTGCGACCAATAACACGGCGGCTTTGCAGGCGGACGAAACGCGCAACCGCCAGATTCTCGAACGAATCCCGGCAGGACATTGGGGCAAGCCCGAAGATTTGGCGGGCGCGGTCGTCTTTTTAAGCTCGTCGGCGAGCGATTATCTGCAGGGTCATATTTTAGTCGTTGACGGCGGCTGGATGGCGCGTTAGATTTTAGATTTTGGATTTTGGATTTGGTATCTTACATTCGTGTTGAAAATAAAAGATAAAAAAGATTGTCAGTGGGATTTTGTTTCGCTCGGCGAAGTGATGCTTCGCTTTGACCCGGAAAACGACCGCATTCATAATGCGCGCTCGTTTCGCGTATTTGAAGGCGGCGGCGAATACAACGTGGCGCGGAATCTGAGCAAGGTTTTTCGTCAAAAAGCTCTGATTTTGACCGCGCTCGCGAAAAATCAGATCGGCGAGTTGGTGGAAGATCTGATCTGGCAAGGCGGCGTTGATTCGTCGGAAATCATCTGGCGCGAAACGGACGGCATCAGCCGAAAGGTGCGCAACGGAGTGTATTTTATCGAGCGCGGTTTCGGTCTGCGTTCACCGGTCGGCTGTTCGGATCGCGGAAATACGGCGGTTTCGCAGTTAAAATCGGGCGATTTTGACTGGCAGAAAATCTTTGGCGCGTGCGGTGCGCGCTGGTTTCACACGGGCGGAATTTTCGCGGGACTTTCCGAAACCACGCCCGAAGTCGCGCTCGAAGCGATGACGGCGGCGAAGGAAAACGGCGCGATCGTTTCGTATGATTTGAATTACCGCGCTTCGCTCTGGGAAGACCGCGGCGGACTCGAAGCGGCAAATAAACTTAATCACGAGCTTTTAAAACATTCGGACGTCGTTTTCGGCGTCGAAAATTTCAATGCGAAGCTTTCGGCTTACGATGAAGAAAGTTTTAAAAACGCGGCGAACGATATTCTTTCGAAATTCCCGAATCTGCAAGTGATCGCAACAACCTTACGCGATGTCAATTCGGCGTGTTCGCACAATCTCGGCGCGGTCTGTTTCGCGGACGGGAAAGTCACAAAAGCGCATAATTTTGAAAACATCGATGTTCTCGACCGCGTCGGAAGCGGCGACGCTTTTGCGGCGGGTTTGATCTACGGCTTGCTGAACGAAAAAGACATCGAATTTTCGTTAAACTGCGGTCTGGCAAATTCGGCTCTGACCTTGACGACGCTCGGCGACGGTTCGGCGGCAGCTTTAGCGGAAGTCGAAAAACTCGCTAAATCCAAGGAAATTAATCTTTTCAGGTAAATTAAAACCTTTACGGCTCTGCGCTTTTGCGGGAGAAAATTTAATCTCCCGCAAAAGCGCAGAGCCGTAAAGAAAGCGGAAAATTCACAAAAAAATAAAACGCATTTTGTTTTTTTTCGTGCGTTTGTGTCACAATTTCTCCTTACGCCTTCCATCAAAAATTCTTTTGTTGGAAGCCCGAGTAAGATTACACCGAATTTATGACACCAGTTTTATCCGCCCGCAACCGCTTTATCGCCGACCGCATTTATAAAGTAAAACCTTCGGGAATTCGCCGATTTTTCGGCATCGCTGCGAAAATGCCCGACGTGATCTCGCTCGGCATCGGCGAGCCTGATTTCGTCACGCCGCAGCCGATCTTTCAAGCCGGATTCGATTCCGTTCTGCGCGGCGTCACAAATTACACGGCAAATTCGGGTTTGCTGGAATTGCGCGAAAAGCTCAGTGAGCATCTCGAAAATCTTTACAATGTTTCATACGCGCCGGAAGGCGAAATGATGATCACGGTCGGCGTGAGCGAAGCGCTGCGCTGCGTTTTCGGCGCGATCTGCAATCCGGGCGACGAGATCATCGTCCCGACGCCGTGTTTTGTCGCCTACGAGCCGGAAATCCTTTTCGCCGACGGCGTTCCCGTGACCGTCACCTGCCGCGCCGAAAACAATTTTGAGATCACGGCGGAAGAGATCGAACCTTTGATCACTTCAAAAACAAAAGCGATTTTTCTTGGGTTTCCGAACAATCCGACCGGCGCGGTTCTCTCGCGTGAAAACGCACTTAAAATCGCCGGGCTTGCGGAAAAGCACGATTTACTGATTATTTCCGACGAGATTTACGACCGTCTGGTTTACGGCGTCGAGCACGTTTGTTTCGCGGCTCTGCCGAATATGAAGAAACGCACCGTTTTACTCGGCGGATTTTCAAAAGATTATGCGATGACGGGCTGGCGCGTCGGTTATGTCTGCGCCAACGCCGAACTGATGGAAGCCTTCGGGAAAATTCATCAATACGACGTGATGAGTGCGCCGACGATTTCGCAGTTCGTCGCCTTGAACGCGCTTGAGATCGGCGAACCGTTCGTCAGGGAAATGCACGCCGAATACGACAAACGCCGCCGTTTGGTCGTTTCTTCGCTTAACGAAATGGGGCTTGATTGCTTTGAACCGAAAGGCGCGTTTTATGCTTTCCCGTCCGTTGCGAAAACGGGTTTGGACGACGAAACTTTTGCGGAACGGCTTATTAATGAGGAAAAAGTCGCGGTGATTCCCGGCAGCGCGTTCGGCGCGGGCG
>DATLOR010000198.1:0-15850 GCA_035536135.1 Pyrinomonadaceae bacterium
ATGCCATAAAAGCATATTGGCATTGCGCGGCGTGCGGTCGACATTCGCTGTGAGCGCATCGAACCAGACGATCTTTGAAGCAAGCTCGCTGTTTGGCTGCTGAATCAGCGCATCGAACATAATCGAACCCGGCAGATAATCGAGCGCGAGATTCAGTCCGCCGGATGCCTTAATGAGTTCCTGAATTTCGGGGTCGGGTTCGGTCCGCGCCAGATCGGCATCGAGCTCGACAAAGACGATCTCGGGAACCGGCAAACCGAGCACGCGCCCGATCTCGCCCGCCAGAAGCTCGGCGATCAGAGCCTTGACACCCTGCCCCGCGCCGCGAAATTTCAGCACATAAAGCCCGTCGTCGTCGCCCTCGACGATCGCCGGCAGAGAGCCGCCTTCGCGCAGAGGCGTCACATAGCGCATCGCTTTAACCGTTCGCAGATTCATAAAATATTGATTATAAACAAAAAAAACTCCATGGAAAATCACGCCGGGTTATTGTTTTCTTTAATCCCCCGGATATTGCAAAATCGGGTGATTTGTTTCAAAAAACGTCATTTGAAGAGACAAATTATGTTAACAATAAAGCCAAACACCGGCATTCGTCATTTTTCGGAACAACTGATTTTCCCGAACGGCGATTCGGTCAAATTGACCTAAGAGCGCGATTATCAGCTTCAGTCAGATTGACCGATGCGCCGCTTTTGACGACTTTAACTCAAGTATTTTCAGGGTTTCCGTTTATGGCACGTCTTTTGCCGTATAATGCCGTAGCGGCGAACGAAAACCGCCGTCCGTTTTTGAAAATCAGAAATCGGATGTTACCACAGACCTAATGTCTAACCGGCTACTAAGAATTAACTGCTTGAACTGACCCAAAGTCTAACGTCATTAAAAACCCTTTCCCGTTAAACTAAATTTATGGAGATGCCCCCTATGAAAGTTAAATTATTATTAGTGCTATTTTGTTTAGTAGTCTTTGCCCCCCACGCCTTTGCTCAAAATACGGTCAAGCTGTTCGACGCGACACCGATCGAAATGCGCCCCTCGGATCCGACTTTGAACTTCAACACCGCCGTTGCCTTCGGCACAACGGAAATTTATCTGACCTGCCCGCTCAATCCGCAGTCGAATCTTTCGGGACCGGGCGGCGGAAACGTGATCGTTGACAATTTTCTGACCGTCAACGGGACGAATATTTGTCCCGGCGGCGGCGAATATAACTGTTTCGATTATACGCTCAACGACCCGATGCATTTTCTGGGAGAAATAGTCGATGTTTCGTATTTCGGAGTTGCCCCGATCGACATCAGCAATCAGATTACGGCGAGCGGAACTTACAAGTTCGAGGTCAAAGATTACGGCTACACGTTCGGAAGCAACGAAATCTACTTGAACACGACTTGCTCGTTCGTTTCGCAGGTCTGCCACCGCGATAACGGCAGACGCGTGGAAAAAACCCTGACCATCGGCGGTTCGGCAGTCGCCGCGCATCTCGCTCACGGCGATACGCAAGGCGCTTGTTCGGCGCAGTAGTTGTAGTAGATCCTTAAATTTTTACAATCCAAAGTTTTTACAATCCAAAGTCAAAAAGGTTTCTTTCATATCGAAAGAGACCTTTTTATTTTGTCTTTCAAGCCGCGCTTTTCTAAAAAACGGTAAAAGCGCATCAAACCGTCTGTTTTTGAGCGCATAACTTTTGCACGGGGGCGTAAATTGCTAAGATAGAATTATGTCAAGCTTTGCGTGGATCATAACTTTGACCCTGGTTTTAACGGCTCTCGGAACGCTCGTCCTGCTTTTGATCACACTCAAATATTACTGGGGCGCACGCGGCACGCCGCCCGTGACGGGCGAAGAGCGCCGGCTTCAAAAAGAAGCGGAATTAATCTTGCGCGCCAAACAGATCGAGCAGAGCAAAAAAAACCGCTGGGAAACGCGCAGCAGCGATTTCTTCGACAACCGCAAAAGCTCGACAAAAAAATAAAAAAAGCCAAACTCAATAAATATCGGCAATGCATTAGAGTCACTGACCTAATCGTTTAGGTTCGCAAGCCAATCGTTTAGGTCTTGAGCCTAAACGATTGGGTCGTCAGGCTAATGCATTGCCATTCACACCTAATCGTTTACCCACTTAGCCGCGATTTTCTTATAAACAGGCGTTTTTGACACAAATTCATTTTTCTACAAACGGAAATATATTTAAATCATTTGCTCATTTTAAATTAAAAAGTCAGTGGTCAATTTAATACAAATGACCACTGACTGCTGACTGCTGACTGCTAAGATTACATGTGAATCGTCAGATCGTGAACGCCTTCGGCGGCTTCCATAACGGATTCGGAAACGGTCGGGTGCGCGTGAATTGTGCGTCCGAGTTCGTCCGCCGTTGTTTCTAACTGCATCGCGACGCAGGCTTCGGCTAATAATTCCGTCGCGTGCGGTCCGATGATGTGAACGCCTAAGACCTCGTCGTATTTCTTCTCCGCGACGATTTTGACAAAACCGTCGGTTTCGCCGAGGATTCGCGCCTTTCCGCTCGCCGAGAACGGGAATTTACCGACTTTCACGTCGTAGCCTTCTTCTCTCGCTTTGGCTTCGGTCAAGCCGACCGAGGCGACTTCCGGGTCGCAATAGGTACAGTTCGGAACAAGGCGATGATTGATCGGTTCGACCTTTTTGCCCGCGAGTTTTTCGACGACCAGAATTCCCTCTTTGCTTGCTAAGTGAGCGAGCCACGCCGTATCGATCACGTCGCCGATCGCGAAAACATTCGGCTCATCGGTTTCGCAGTATTCGTTGACCTTGATCGTGCCGCGCGGATTGACGACGACTTTCGTGTTTTCCAAGCCGAGTTTGTCGAGATAAGGCATCCGACCGATCGCGACGAGAAGCATTTCGGCTTCGAGCGCAACATCTTTGCCTTTCGAATCTTTACCCGAAACCTTGACCGACTTTTTCGTCTTTTCGAGCTTATCCATTTTCACCCCGGTCAGGCATTTGATGCCGCGTTTTTTAAAGGCGCGTTCGAGCTCTTTCGAGACTTCCGCGTCTTCGAGCGGGACGATCCGGTCCATCAATTCAACGACGGTCGTATCGCATCCGAAACGCGAATACACGCTCGCGAATTCAACGCCGACCGCACCCGAACCGAGGACGATCATTGATTTCGGGACATCGTTTAATTCCAAAATCTGGTCGGAATTGACGACCTGTTTGCCGTCTGTTTCAAAACCCGGAATCGGGCGCACGACCGAACCGGTCGCGATGATGATGTTTTTCGTGTCGATCACCTCCGACTTGCCGCCTTCGTAAGCGACTTCGACCTTGCCTTTCCCGGTGATTTTCCCGAAACCGTTAAAAACCGTGACTTTGTTCTTTTTCATCAAATACGTGACGCCCGCCGAGTTTTTCGACACAACGCCCGATTTGTATTCCTGAACTTTTGCAAAATCATACGACAAGCCTTCGACCTTCAAGCCGAAATTCTCGAAATGCTGTGCCTTTTCGTAAAGATGCGCCGCGTTTAAGAGCGCTTTCGTCGGAATACAGCCGCGCAGTCCGCACGTTCCGCCAAGCCGCGCATCCTTTTCCTTTTCAATGATTGCGACCTTTAAGCCGACCTGTGCTCCGCGAACGGCGGCGACATAACCGCCGGGACCCGAGCCGATAATTACCACGTCAAATTGTTCTGCCAATGTTTTAACCTCGTATATTTAAAAAATTATCGAATAACAAAACATTTATTATAAGAATTTAATCCGTTTCCCGCTAGTTTGCCTGTTTGAAGTTGCGCTAAAATATTAAAACTATGGAGCATTCAAAAGAATTTGAGAAGTTGGTGGCGGATATCAAACCGAACGTCAAAGAGATTTCGGTCGAAGAAACTTTGAATCGTGTGAAAAACGGCGCGACCCTGATTGATGTGCGCGAAGACAACGAATTTGCAGCCGAACACGCCGAAGGCGCGGAACATATCGGGCGCGGCGTGATCGAGCGCGATATCGTTTGGCAACATCCCGAGAAAGACAAAGAGTTGATTCTTTACTGCGGCGGCGGCTACCGCTCCGCGCTCGCGGCTGACAATTTGCAAAAAATGGGCTATACGAACGTATTTTCAATGATCGGCGGCTGGACGGCGTGGAAAGAAGCTGCCGCGCCGACCGAATAAACGGTCGTCATCGAAAAACACACTTCGACAAAACGCGGGCAAATTGTTGAACGCGTTATATTTTCAGGTCAGAGCCACCGGATCAAATTAATTGACGACCATCAGCCAGCCGTTGACGTAATCGTTGTTATTGATCAGCTGCGTTCCGCGATTCATGACGCAGTAACCGACCGAATACGTTCCGGCGGGAAGCGTGCCGCTCGCCGCGACGGAAAACGTTCCGCGTGAAGGACCCGCATCGGCGGTCAGATGATTATTGCCCGAAAAAGCAATCAATGCCGAGCTTCCGCTGCGGGCGTAACAAAGACTGATCGAAATCCGGCTGATGCCCTGCGTTGTCCCGAAAACCGCTGAACCGAACCCGACGATTCTTTGTTTATCCTGAACATTGACAGTTCGATAAGGTCCGAAAGGCTGCCAAACTCCGTTTGAAGGAAATATTTCATCCGTTCCCTGTCCCGAAAAATCGACCAGTTCCGAAATATTCGTCACTTCCGGCGCAGTACTCGATATTTTGTCTTTAATGGAATTTTCCTTATTTCCGGCTTTCCCGGTCTGCATATCAACCGGGACGGCAAAAAACAAAAACGTTAACAGAAATCCGCAGGTTAAAATCAATTTGCTTTTCATACATTGTCACCTTAATTTTGAATAAATTGTTTAGACAAATGGTTTAAGAAGTAGAAGACGGCAAATTAAGCGATTCAAAAGACAATCTTTTGAAGCCGATTGAAAATTGACATCCAAGCGCGATTTGCCTGACTTTATCTTCATAAAGCCAAAATTCTTATTTTGAACAATGATGTTTTGGGATAGCACGGAGAGCTTTTCGCCTAACGGAGAGATTTTTGTGTGAAACCGGAAGAGATTTTCCGCTTCGCAGCAAAAACCCGTCATCACTTTCTTGTTACAATCACATTGTAATTGCCGTTATTACAGCATATATTTAGGAATATTGCAATACTTTTTGCATGCCGGTCAGCCGTCCGGCAGCAGGTTTATTTTTACAAGATCACAATCCCGGAATTTCAATTTTATGAACGAAGAAGAATCAGATGTCCGCGAACACACAAAAAAATTAGCCGCCGAATACCTCGAAAAAGGCGACGCGACCGGTTGGTTTGACGCGCTTTACAAAGAAGCCGAAGGGAATAATGAAAAAATTCCGTGGGCAGACCTTGAACCGAACAAATTTCTTGTCGAATTTGCCGAACGAACGAATTTGCAGGGCAATAATCGCGCCGCGATGGTCGTCGGCTGCGGGCTCGGCGACGATGCCAGATTTCTGCACGATCTGGGTTTCAAGGTCACGGCGTTCGACATTTCGCGCACGGCGATCGAATGGGCACGGCGTCTTCATCAGGACACGGATATCAATTTCGCCGTTGCCGACCTTTTCGACACGCCGAAAGATTGGTATCAGAAGTTTGAATTCGTCCTCGAAGTTTATACGATTCAGCCGCTGCCGCTCGAAATGCGCTCCAGGGTGATTGACGCGATCGCCAATTTTGTCGAACTCCGCGGCAAGCTCGTGATTGTCACGCGCGGACGCGCAGACGACGAAATTCCGCCCGAAATGCCCTGGGCTTTATCGCGCAAAGATTTGTCGCGTTTTGAAGAAAACGGTTTTAAAGAGTTAAGTTTTGAAGTAATGCAGGGCGACGAAGACCCGCCGATTCCGCGATTCGTGATCGAATACGAACGTAAATAATTTTTACCGGACGGGAAAATCGCCGCCGATCGAAAATTAAACTTTGACCAATTCTTCCGGCGGATAGGTCGGTCGGGCGTTTTTCACCAATTTTGCCTCGTCGTCGCGGCGGGCGTGCAGACCCGGCAGTTTGGTTTTGTCCCACAAACGCTTCATCGCGATAATTTGCGCGGCAATGCCGTCCAGATCTTTGGCGGCAACCAGCGCGACGATCGCATTCATTTCTTTTCTTCGGTCGCCGGTCAAACTTGTTCCGCGATTGTAGATCAAGGACAGCAGCGCGCCTTGCGCGTCTGCCGGAAGATGTTCAACGCCCGGATAAATTCCGCGCGTGCTTTTTGCATAACGCGGCAGAGTGCTGACATAAAAAACTTCACGCGCCGCCGCAAACGGAACAGTAACCGATTTTAAACCGGCAATCAGATTTTTCGCGTTCTCGCCTTTCGCACCTGCCGCCGTTTTGAGCAGTTCAAGATCGGCATCGGAAATTTTGCCGCGCCAATCCGCGTCGATCTGCGTTTTCGTGTTGAATCCGACATCATAGCCGATGCCGATCGTGACGCCGCTGTCGCCGCCCGGATAAATCGGTTTCTGATATTTTTTGTTGTAAATTTCTTCGGACGAAATTTCATACTCGACGATCTTGTCGAGCGAACGTTTTGAAACAATCATACTGAAGACGGTCGCGGCAGGCGGAGTTGTCGGAGTTTCGACGTGCTCGGGTTTGGTCCCGGATTTTTTCGCTGCCAGGTATTCATCAACGATCGGTTCGAGACGCGATAAAGTAATAGACCCAATGACACCATCGTCATTGAGTCCTAATTTCTTTTGAAGCATTTTAATGCGATCAATTGTTTGCGTGTTAGTGTTTTTTTTATTGTCAGCCATAACGAATTCTCCTTTTTTAGTAATTTATCCAAGATAGAAATCGCCGCTAATTTTTACAAAAATCAGGCTTCAGCGGGATTTTTAACAACACCTATGAACGGCAGATTACGATAGCGGTTCGCCGCGTCCAAGCCGTAGCCGACGACGAATTTGTTCGGAATCTGAAAACCACAGTAATCAATAGCAAGTTCTGTTTTGATGCGCGGCTCGGGTTTATCCAAAAGCGTCGCGATTTTGATCGAGTTTGCGCCGCGCGAGCCTAAAATTTCCGTCAGACGAAAAAGCGTCAATCCCGTATCAATAATATCCTCGCAGACGATCACGTCCTTGCCGCGAATCGGGTTGGTCAAATCTTTCAGGATTTCGACATCGCCCGTCGAAACCATTCCGTCTTTATAGCTCGAAACCGCCATAAAATCGATCGTCAGGCGCAAATCGATCGCGCGCATCAAATCCGATAAAAAGATCACCGAGCCTTTCAAAACACCGATCAAAACCAGATCCTTTTCGGCGTAATCGGCAGTAATTTGTGCGCCGAGTTCGGCGACCCGCGCCCTGATCTGCTCGGCGGAATACATAACTTCGATATTCGGATTATTAAATTCGGTGAAATGAGCGGCAGTTTGTGTTGACATAATTTTCGATTTGATTGAAATGTTTTTTAGCAATACTATAAATCAAAAGTGAAAAAGTCGAAAAGTGAAAAAGTAAAAAAGTTTTTGATGTTTTTCGCGTAATAGCTTTTTAAGCTTTTGCCTTTTTTCGCTTTTTCGACTTCAAAATTATGGCTGAAGATAAAGAAACCCGCGAGCGCGTCCGCGAACTCGTCAAACAAGTCCTCGCGAATGTTCCGCTCGAAGAAGAACCGGCGGAAAATTACCCGCAGCGCGTGGTCGTCAATTCATTGCAGGATAAGGTTGACAAGGAATTTGACCGTGACGAATCGGCGAAAACCCTGATTACCGAAGACGATCTGCGCGGGCTCGAAGCGGGCGCAAAACTGAGAATTTCCGAAAACGCGCGCTTTACGCCGCTCGCCAATGACATCATCGGCGAAAAAGGAATCGTCCTCGTCAAAAAATCTTCGCGCCGCGCCGCGGTGACGAAAATCCGCACGATCGCCGTCGGCGCAGACCACGGCGGCTTTGAATTTAAGGAAAAACTGAAAAACTTTCTTAGTGAGCTCGGCTTGAACGTCCGTGATTTCGGGACAAATTCGAAAGACGCGGTTGATTATCCCGATTTTGCGCACGCCGTTGCGCGTGCGGTCGGCGAAAGAAAAGTCGATGCGGGAATAATTATCGACGGCGCGGGCATCGGCAGTGCGATGACTGCGAACAAAGTCCCGAACGTCCGCGCCGCCGCTTGCTACTCGGTCACTTTGGCGAAAAACTCGCGCGAGCATAACGGCGCAAATGTTTTAACCCTCGGAAGCGGGCAAAATGATTTCAACGAGATCAAACAAATCGTCGAAGCGTGGCTGACCACGGAGCTGACCGAAGAACGCCACAAAAAACGCGTCGGGAAAATTGACGCGATCGACCGCGAATATAAGAAATAGTTGTTTACAGAGTAAAAGTTATTAATTGATTTAATTATTTCTTTTTTCTGATTTCTGGTTTATTATTAATTTGATGTTTCGGAAATATTTACAACCGAAAATTCTTTTGAAAAATACAGCCGCCGCGCTTTTGGTCCTAACTCTGAGCGGCGCGTATTATCTGCTTTGCTGTCAGGAAATGAAAGCTGCGACAGCGCAAGCCGAACATTGTCCTTTGAGCAAATCCGTTCGAACCGAACACTGTAATTTTTCAAAAAACAAAACATCCGAAACGCCGTCGCAAACGGCAGCGAGCATAAATTTATTCGAGTGCTGCAATTTAAAATTCAATTTTTTTGTTGCAAAGCTTGAAAAAAACGAATTTCCGCAGCAAACTCCTTCGGCTTTAGCCAACAATTTCTTTAATTTTTTGCAGTCGGTAAAACTCGAAAACAATGCGGGGTTTACCGGTTTTTCCTATCGCGTACCTGTTTTCGGCAGCCGCGACCTGCACGTCAGAAATTGCGTGTTCCGGATTTAGAAAGCGGTTTGTTTGAGCGTAAATCTTTCACATATACAAACAAATCAAGTTCTAAATTTGGAGGTAAAAAACAATGAAAAAGAAAGTAATTATGGCATTGACCGTCGTGTTTGCCCTGAGCTTGGCAATCACGGTTTATGCATTGAATCAAACAAATGTTTCATCGAATCGCACCGCGGCGGACTGCTGCGCGAAAAAAGACTCCTGCCCGATGAAAGACAAACAGGCAAACGCCGACAAAAAATCGTGCTGTGACAAAGACGACTGCTGCTGCAAAGGCGGCGGCGATTCGTGCCCGATGAAAATGAACGGCGAAAAAACGGAAGGCAAAGACTGCTGCGGCAAAGGCGGCGATTCGTGTCCGATGAAAAAAGATGCCGAAAAACAAACGACTTCGAGCGTTGATATGACAAACGTGACGGTCGTTTCAAGTGACGAAAATTGCTGTCAACCGGGCGCGGATTGCTGTAAAGGCGGTTCGTGCTGCAAAGGCAAAAAAAGCTAAACCGATTTTCAGATTTTGATGGAAATTACAAAAAGGCAGTCGGAAATGACTGCCTTTTTGTGTTCTTCGCTAAAAAATTTAATAGATCGGCTTTTTATACAAACTCTCAAACAACAGCAAAAACAAATTGGCGTTTGGCATATCGGAATACAAAAATGTGATTTTCCCCTTACCGAATAATTTGGAAAACCAGCCGATGTCCTGATAATTGGAATTGAAAATCGTCACCCAACCTTGCGCAATTTGAATTGACTCTATATCGCTGATGTTCCAGGAAAGTTTGTTTCCCGATTCGTAAATGTTCATCATATTCAAGCCCATCTCGAACTTCATTTTTTTGACGTTGAAAATCAACATCTTACCTTGATTAACCGCGTCAATGTAGCGCAGCAATTTATAATTATTCCACGAATTTGCCGCCGATGTCGCGAAATAATACTGGTGTGATAAATCCTTCGGCTCGGCATTTTTGTTTTGATAAAATCCGCTCAATACGTAAAGCTCATTGTCAAATTGGTCCACCCAACGGTATTTATAATCCGTGCCGGTGTAAACGCCGTTGGTAAACTTCTGTGTTTTTTCGACATACATCGCACTAGCTTTGGCAAATTCAAAGAGTTTTTCGCTCGGCTGATTATTTCTGTTCCTTTTCAAAAAATATTCGACAACGCCGTTTTCCCCGACATAGGAACATTGATGATAAAAACTGGTTCGATAAGTTCCGACAACTACGCCCAAACCTAAACAAATTATACTGACAATATAAAAAGCATTGATTTTAGGAGTCAGTGCAAACATATAGATGATAAACGCGGCAATTGCCAAACCGATCAGGGAGTAAAAGATTACTGACAGCAATCTTCGCCCGAGCGGCAGCGCATCTTGTCCTCCCAAAAGCGAGGTTTGAGCCGTTATGACTTGCCCGATCTGCATCGGCGGCGGCGCAAAAAAATCACAACCGGGAAGATTTTCAATACCTGAATGCTGTCTGATATTCGCATCAAAATAGTTCATAGTCCTCTCCTCTGCAAAATTGATCTTTTAACCCAATATTTGAGAGATTCCTGCCGAATTTTGGTATTTTTGCTCTATTATTGCCAAAAACTCAAAAATAGCAACTGATTTCTACAATTTTTTAGCGAAACTGATTTTTTAAAACAAGAAGCCGTCTGTTTTGATAATTTCAAAACAGACGGCTTCTGTTCGAGAATCTTAAATGCCCTCGACAGGATTCGAACCTGTAACCGAGCGATTATGAGCCGCGCGCTCTACCGTTGAGCTACAAGGGCAAAAAGCCTTTTTAGTTTATTAAAAACTTTCAATTTCGGCAAATAGGTTCGGGCACAATCCCGTTTTTATCGCGACACTGCCGGCGAAAGATTTTCCGGCGGTAATTTTCCGAAACTTTTTTAAAATTATTGCAAAAGCGGCTGAAAAATCACGGCTTTCTGCAATTTTTCGATTCGCTCCGCAAGATTTTCTATTTTTCCCGAACCGTATTCGGTTTCCAGAATCGTTTGAATTTCGTCCCGTTGCCGATCCTGCAAAAGATTTTCCAGAATGAACAGATCCGTATCGTCAAAATCATTGATGCCGAGCGCGTTCGGAATATTTTCACCCAAAACCCGCGTCTGCGCCAGATCGAACGTCCAATCGAGAACTTTATCGAGCGGTTCGCTCTCGGGAAAACGCTCCTTGACGAGCGAAAAAATCCGTTCTCTGCCCTCGACGTTCAAAAGCAAAGCGAGAAAAAACCGGTGTTCCGGGTTGGTCACATAACTGCGGCGGCGAAGGATCTCGTCGAGTTTTTCGAGATGCGCGAAAACCTGCGGGAAAACATTGGCGCGTTCGCCGTGGCGCTCGCTGACGATTTCCATAAAAACATCAAAACGGCTTTGCGGGGCGGAAAGATTGAATAATTGGTCGATCTGGTTCGAGCGCAAATAATTGCGGAGCATCGAAAGAATCTGAAAGGTCGTCTGAAAGTCGGCAATGCGCAGCCAGTCGGCGATAAATTCGTCCGTCCGCGGATGTTTCGAGCGGATCAAAGTCGTCACGCACTGCATCTTTTTTGTCGTGTTCGCTTCTTCGAAAAACGGGTCAATCGCCAAAAAAGGTTTGTAATACGAAAACTGCGGCAGAAACATCGGGCTTTTATGCGTGCGGACAACGATCGTCGCGCTGGGCTGTTCGAGATGAAAAAGCCCGTGAATATATTGTCGTCCGGCGTTGATCGGCTGGACATCGCCGACGCTCAGAAGCTCGCATAATTTCAGATTGATATTGCCGAGCTCGGTAAAAGTATTGACGGCTTCGCTGCGGTCGAATTCATACCAGCTGTGAATGCTCGATCCCATCAGAACCTGAAACGCGCCGCAGAAAGCATGCTGATGAATTGCGGTCGTGCCTTCGAGCCAGAAATAAACGTCGATGTGAAAACGCGGGCTGTTGTAAAGCGTGATCGGCGGGTCGCCGAATTTGCCCGGCAGATCCTTCTGTTCGGGCAAAAAGGTCTGATTCATCGTCCATTCGATCACGTCCCACGCCGAAACTTGCGCGGGCAGATTGGCTTCCTTCAAAGCCCGCGCGGCGATTTCGGGAAAAACCGCTTCGTCGTAATTTTGATCGCGCCAGAGGACTTCGACTTTAGCACCGAGATTGTTGAATAATTCCATAAAGATTTATCTGTTCTGGTAAAAATCCGGCGGCGGCGGCGAAAATGGTTGAGTTGCGGCAATTTTATCGTATCTCTGGTCTTGTTTCTGCGTAATGCCTTTCACGATAAAAAGTATCAGTAGCGCCGCTGCCAGTTCAAAAAAACTGCCAATGATAAGCACTAACGGTAAATCCTTTGACGGCATTCCGGTTCGCGGATCGATCAACATCCCGGCAAGTCTGCCAAGGATCCCGGAAAGTAAAAAAGCCGCCCACCAGAATCCGACGATTTTCGGTGTCCCGCCGGCAACGTGAAGAAACTGGCTTTCTTCATCGAATTCAGGATCGCTTTCGTTCCAAAGTTCGCGCACCGCCTGAAAAGGTTTGATCAGATTGGCTAAAGGAATAAACCACCAACCGACTGCCCAACCCGGAGAAAATTCCGTGTAATTCGACTTTAATGCCGGTAAGTTTTTAAAGGCACGATACTCCCAAATCAAAAAAATTATGATTGCCAAAAGCCGTAAAAGTGATTCGATAGTTGAAGCCGTGCCGATCAGAAGATATCCGAAATGAATCGACAGACCGTTGTCTAATCTCACCGTCATATCGGGAGCAAAAATAATTAAAAAACTGATCACAATATAGAAAGCGGCGCAGAGCGCAATGCCGCCGAATGCCGCCATCAAAATGTATGAAAAAGTTTTGTTTGAACTGTAAGTGTCGTTTTCAGTAAAGGACGGTGTCATTTTATTTACCTCAAAATTCTGTTTTGTATATGCCTTCCATAAATCGTGATTCGAATTTTCAACCAGGCAAAACCGGGGGTTATTTAGAAATAAAATCTTTTAATCAAGTTATAAGCAAATAAATTTTATTCATAACCGGCATCTTTCTGTAAAGATTCTGACATCAAACTTTTAATTTCGGGCGTGAATCTGTTATATTTTGCCCAACTTCTTTTCAAAATTCAAAATCCAAGGGGAAATAATTTAATGAGTGTTGCAGTTGACGAGCTAGAACCGAAAAACGACCGGGGATTTTTCGGACATCCGTGGGGACTTTCCACGCTTTTCTTTACCGAGATGTGGGAACGCTTCAGTTACTACGGGATGCGGGCAATTTTGTTTTTGTATATGACCGCGAAGATCAGCGAAGGCGGTCTCGGATGGGACGAAAAAGACGCGGGACCGATTTTCGGGCTCTATGCGGCAAGCGTCTATTTTCTGCCGCTGATCGGCGGTTGGCTGGCGGATCGCTATATCGGCGCCAAACGCGCGACCTTTGTCGGCGGCGTCATTATTATGTTCGGGCATTTCGCGCTCGCCGTCCCGACCCTGCCGTTTTTCTATATCGGGCTGGTTCTGGTCGCGGTCGGAACCGGCTTTTTGAAGTCGAACATCAGCGCGATGGTCGGTCATCTTTATGAAAAAGAAGATGTCCGGCGCGATGCGGGATTTTCGATCTTTTATATGGGCATCAATATCGGCGCCTTTGCTTCGCCACTCGTTTGCGGATGGCTGGCGCAGAGCGATGCTTTCAAAAACATTCTGAAAAGTTGGGGAATGAGTCCCGAAAGCAGCTGGCACTTCGGGTTTGCGGCGGCGGGCGTCGGGATGTTTTTCGGCTTGGTGCAGTATTTTCTCGGTTCGAGAAATCTGAAAGGTATCGGCGAACCGCCAGTTGATACGACGGTCAACGCGGGCGAAAGTCAGATGGATTCGGCGTATCTCATTAAAATGGTCGCGGTTCTCGTCGCGGCGGTCATAATTGTCGGCGGTTTCGCGTTCGCCTACGATCTGAGTTTCGCGCTTAAATACGTTTTGATGCCGGTCGTCGTCGTCGCCGGTCTTGCCGCCGTTCTGATCACCGGAATGCAGGACAAACTGACGGGCGAAGATTGGCGCAGGCTCGGCGTAATTATGGTTTTGTTCAGTTTTTCGACCGTCTTCTGGATGGGTTTCGAACAAGCGAGCACGAGCTTTAACGCCTTTGCCGACAAACTGACCGACACGCGGATCTTCGGCTGGGAATTTCCGGCAAGCTGGCTGCAAGCCGTCAATCCGTTGATGATCATCGCGCTCGCGCCCGTGGTCGGTGCGGTCTGGCTCAAGCTCGGCAAGCGTCAGCCCGCCGACTCGATCAAATTCGCGATCGGGCTGTTTTTCGGCGGTCTCGGTTTTGTCGTCGTCGCCTACGCCGCGTCACTGACGGGTGCGGGCAAGGTCAGCCCGCTCTGGCTCTGTCTGGTTTATTTGTGCCACACGATCGGCGAACTTTGTCTGAGTCCGGTCGGGTTGAGTTCGATGACCAAACTTTCGCCTTCAAAAATGGTCAGTTTGATGCTCGGCGTGTGGTTTTTGTCGATCTCGCTCGGCAACTACATCGCGGGCAGAATTGCAGGTGAATTCGTCGAACAAGCCGATGTTTTAGCGGCTATTTTCGGTAAAGTGGCAATGATTATGATCGGCGCGGCGGTTGTCCTGTTCGCGATTTCCCCGCTCGTCAAAAAACTTTACACCAAACCCGAGGATGTCGTCCCGACCGAACCGGCTTGAGTTCTCGAAAAATATCGAAAAAGAGAATGCGGCGAACCGATTGCCCGCATTCTCTTTTTTTTGAATGTTTTAGTTAAAATTGTTATACCTGGATAAATTTTGCGCATAACCGGCATCGTTTTGCGCAGATTGCGACATCAAACTTTTAATTTCGGGCGTGAATCTGTTATATTTTGCCCAACTTCTTTTCAATATCTAAAATTCAAAATCCAGAGGGGAAATAATTTTAATGACTTCAAATGTTGAAACTTTAAATAATCCGGGCACGGCTGCCGGGATTGATAAACATCCAAAAGGTCTCTACGTGCTTTTCGGGACGGAAATGTGGGAGCGTTTCAGTTTTTATTCGATGCTCGCGCTGTTTACGCTCTATTTACGCGACCCGAAAGAAGGTTTCGGCTGGACGGCATCCGAAGCAACGTGGCTTTATTCGACTTACCTGATGTTTGTTTATTTGAGCCCGCTCATCGGCGGCTATATTGCAGACAAATTTACGGGTTATCGCAAAGCCGTAATGATCGGCGGTTTTTTCTTTATGGCGGGACACGCCATTTTATCAATTCCGGCAATCTGGGCGGTTTATCTTGCCCTGACGTGTCTGGTTATCGGTAACGGATTTTTCAAACCGAACGTTTCGACGATGGTTGGGAATTTATATCCCGAAGGCAGTCCTCTGAAAGACCGCGCCTACAATATCTTTTATATGGGCATCAACGTCGGCGCGGCACTGGCTCCGATTGTGATGGAAATCGTCAGACAGAAATTCGGCTTTCATCCGGCTTTTGCGGTGGCGGCATTCGGAATGGTGATTTCGGTGACGATTTTGTGGTATTTCAAAGGATTGGTCATCAATGCGGACAGAAAAAATGCTTTAGTAATCGGCGATCACGTCATAAAGGCAATCGAACACACTGATAATCAACCCGCTGACGCGGCGGCAACCGCGGCCGATGCTCCGCCGCACGATGTAAGCCATCAAAACGAAGCGACCAGATTGATGAACACCGTTTCCGACAGCCGGCGCATTATGGCGCTGATCGTCATTTTCATCATCGTCATCGTTTTCTGGATGGTGTTTCACCAAAACGGCTCGACGCTGACCTATTTTGCCGATGACAATACGGAATGGAACGTTTCGGGAACGCTCTCGAATTCGATCAATGCGATCTGGATTTTGATTCTGACGTTTCCGCTCGTTGCCTTTTGGGGCTTTCTTTCCCGACGCGGGATGGAACCGTCCACGCCGACCAAAATGGCAATCGGAATGACTTTGACCGGACTTTCGTTTCT
>DATLOR010000199.1:0-11190 GCA_035536135.1 Pyrinomonadaceae bacterium
AGCCGCCCGTCGTCCAAAATGACGAATTGGTTTTTCAGGAAGAGATCGAAAAACCCAAACGCAAAAAAAGTTTTCTGCGCCGCGCGGCGATCTTTTTGATCGTGATCGGCATTTTTACGGGAGTTCTCTACAGCACGCACAGCTATTTGCGTGGACGCGGAGTTTTGCCGGAAATAACAAACCCGTTCAGCAAACCGACCGGAACCGCGACGAACGATGTCAATTTGCGTAATGCGGGGGATGCCGACAGCCAAAAAATCGGGCTTGTACCGAAAAATTCGCGCGTCCGGATTGTAAATTCCAAAGATAATTGGTATGAAGTTGATATAATAGAATTTAGTCGTCCGAAAGAAACACCAACGGATGCCGAACACGGTTGGGTAAATAAGCGTTATATTGATGTTGATAATTAGTCCCAGGTTTCAAGTCTCAAGTCCCAAGACTTTTAATTTCACTTGGGACTTGAGACTTGGAACTTTGGACTTGGAGAATATGAGCGTTTTAGACAAAGTTAGAAAATGGATCGACGGCGAAACCAACGAACTCGTGTTGGAAGATGCCGCGCGCGATGCACAAGTGAAACCGCGCAGTCAGGCGGAAGAGTTTATTGTCAAAATTGCGCGTGAAGTCGAAGGCGTGATGCAGAACGAAATGGTTCCGCTGCCGCAGGGCACGACGATCATTCCGACCGAATATACGATCTTTCTGAGCGACGAAGACGATAAAAACTGGCAGGGCGCGAAACGCCGCGGTCTCGAACAGGGTCTCTATCACATCCTTGCCGAACGAGCCAAAGAAATCGCCGGCAAGAAAAAACTCGAAACGCAAAGTTTTGCCGTTCAGCTGCGCGTTGACGGCACGCTCGAACAGGGCGACATTCGCGTCCAGCATAGTTGGGAAGACCCGAACGCCAACAAAACGAGTATTTTGTCGCGGATGAAACCGAACGTCGAGATTCCGCCGAAACCGGTCGGGCAAAATCAGCCGCCGCCGAGCTTTTCTCAAAATCAGCCGGTCGTGAATGACCAGCCGCCGCCGACCATGCTCCCGGGCAGTTTCCAGCCTGCCGCGAATAATTTTCAAACTCCGCAGCAGGCAACGCCGATCTCTTCGGAAGAAACGGGCGAGGAAATGACGCACGTTCAAAAGCGGGCTGCGCCGGAGCTTTACAAACTGGAGATCTGGCGCGGCGGAGTCCGTCAAAATGTCGTTCCGGTTTATCAGAACCAGATCAGCATCGGGCGCGGTTCAAAATCGAAACCCGTTGATATTTCATTGCAGGGCGACCCCGAGATCAGCCGCCGTCACCTGACTTTTATGACCGACGGCAAAGGCAATTTTTCGATGATCAACGAAGGACGAAATCCGGCGATCATCAATAATTACGAACTTCCGCTTAATCAGCAGATCTCGATTTCGCCCGGCGTTCCGATCAATGTCTGCACCTATATGCTGAGAATTCAGCCGAAATAAGAAGAGGAGAAAAGAGAAAGGGAGCAGCGGAGAAATATTAAATCTCCGCTGCTCCCTTTCTCTTTTTGTTCCCTTTCCGTTTTAGGGTTTTATCTTCAAAGTCGGATCCCCGAGCAGTGCCCACGACAAACGAACATCGCGCCCGCCCGAGATTGCGGCTTTTGCATCTCTAACAAAGTCGCCCATTCTCGTCATACTGCTGACGTTAAGCTGACTGTAAAAACGCGTTGCCATCACTTCCTGAACGTCAGGTGTGGTTGATGCAGTTGATGCCCAAACGACCGCCGCACCGCCATTCGGCGATTTCAAAAGAGATTCGCCCAAACTATCGGCGTCAGTTCGGAGATAATACCCGTTAAAACAAGTAAGCAAAGTGAAAATCGAATAATTCGGTGCATTCGTCAATCCCAAAGCATCGGAAATTGTTAAAAAATTACTTTGCCAAGCGCCCGGCGAACCATGTCCCGAATAATTTACAATATAAGGTCCTGCATTAAGGGCATTTATCAGAATACTATGGGCATCGGGCTGTCCGCGGTTGATGTAAGTTTTCGGCATACTTGGCGGCAGTTGCGAAGAAACCCGCTGATTTAACCCTTCAAAATCATAACCATTAGGTAAATCACTTGGGAAAACTCCGCCGCGGCTGAAAGCCGTTGCAAGGGTTGACTCAAAAGCCATTGTTTTGCTCAATGCCTGTGAAACATTCTGAGCATTTCGCGCCGGAATTCTACCAACGGAGATTTCCGCTAACCCGTCGTCGTCAAAATCGCACATCGCCTCGTCGCTTCCGGTTTCTTCATAAACGGTATCAACCCGCTTGGTCGGAATAAAATTTTGAAACGCGCGGTTTTCATAATTTCGGTAATCGTAAGTCGTATCGCCCAACAATAAAATATAGTTCGGCGGAGTTTGCCAGTTGTTTTTGGCATATTTGAAAAAATCCGTGATTCCCGAAGTATCAACCGAACCGTAGCTGAATTCGTCCAGAATATCTTCGATATCAACGACTTCGACCGTCATTCCCTGTGCGCGGCGATAGTTTGCCCAATCATTCGCCTGGGTCAGCCAATCTTTATAGGAAACGATTAGCAGGTCGGCGTTATGGGTCGGCGTCGAAAGCGTTGACGGAGTATTTGCGACGATCGAACCGGCAGTCAAGATCGCTGAATCTTCCGCCGCAAAAATTGCCCGACCGCGATTCGCCGGCAAACTAACGCTGTAATTTCCGCCGTTGTCAACGATCGTTAAATTGGACAAGGTTTTCGGTTCGTCGGGAACCGTCAGATCGAATAGTCTGATGTTCGGCGAGCTGAATCCCGAAAGCGTTGATGTCCGGTAATTCGAGGTATAAAAAGAAAGCCGGTTTTGAACCGCTTCATATTTGCGATTGTAGCTGACTTTGATCGATTCGGTCAGGCTAATATCTCCTGCACCGGCAAATGTCTGCAGCTGCAAAGTATTTGCGCCTTCACGCAGAACACTGATCGGAACCTGGAAAGAACCGTTCATCAGAACTTTGCCGGTTCCGCTGATCGGATCCATCGGCACGCCGTTGATCGTTGCCACGACCTGATGCGGCGTCGAGGTAATTCCCTGAATACCGAGTTCAATCGTTGCGTTCGGCATCGTGAAATCCACGCCCGTTAGATTAAAGGTCAGGGTGACGATTGACGGAGTCGGTGAGCTTGAACCGATAATCGGCACACTACTGAAGAAATTTTCGGCATCGCCGTTCAAAATTTCCGCGGCAATGTAAGTCGTACGCTCTTTTCTTAAGAATGATTGGAAATAGTTGTTTGAAGCTACGCTTGGTGAAAGCGGACGCAAAACGGTCGTGTCCATTCGTTTCCCGTCTTGCACGCCGACGATCAAATAATAAACTTTGGTCGCGCTTTCGGCGGTATCCATTCCATTGCCGTAAAATTCGATGTATGCATCTTTATCGCCGACAATAATGGCTTGTTGTTTGCCGTCAACATAAAGCTGC
The DNA here is from genome assembly GCA_035536135.1 of Pyrinomonadaceae bacterium. Classification (GTDB taxonomy): domain Bacteria; phylum Acidobacteriota; class Blastocatellia; order Pyrinomonadales; family Pyrinomonadaceae; genus JAFDVJ01. The sequence continues at coordinate 3,464 of DATLOR010000199.1, forward strand.
CAGAGATTGCCCGGGGCACTGACATTAAAACCCGCATTCTGCAATTCGGTGCGCGAAACGCGGTAAATCCCTTCCTGCTTGACACTGATTTTGACACCCGGCTGGGCGGCAACCCAGCGCTGCGTAAAGATGTCGGGCGGAAGTGTATTGGCTTCGACCTCGGAGTGTAAATCAGCGGGCAGATTCAGCAAATTACTTTCAACTCCGGGTTTTGCGTCGGCTTTCAATTTTGCTAATTCCTGTGACGATGAACCGGCAACCGAAGTTATACTTTTAACGGATTTCGGAAAGATCGGCTCAAATGTTTGGCGTTTGCCGTTCGCTCCGAGGCTCTCGATGTAGTAGGAATTTGCGGAATTGCCGGCGGGATCAAAGAACGAATATTTTCCGCCGTAGACGACTTTTTCGCCTGAGCTCAAAGAACCGCCGCCGACCATTGACGGGCTGACGAGTTCCGCGCCTTTCGCGCCGACCCGGTAAACGAAAAAGCCTATGTTCTGAGTTTCATATTCGGCTTGCCACCGAAGGTAAACGCCGTTTCCGTCGGAAAAAGCTTCGGCGCTGCTTAATTTTACATTGACCTGCGGCAAAGTTCTCGGCGCAGGAAATTTTTTAACGGTGATGTTTTTTATTTTTTGTGAGAAAGCCGGAAGATTTGCTGCCAGACACAAAACGACGATGACAGAAAAAGAAACAATTTTTTTCATACTACGTGACACTCCTCTCCGAAAAGGACAATTTTCGGACAACTATATTGTTGAGACCCAAACCAGTGAACTTATAAATATCAAATTTACTCTATTTTCGAGTAAATTCCAAGACTTTTTTGTTCTAAAATAAATAATCAATACCGCCGAAACTTTAAAAAAGACTTTATTTTTTTGAAAATTTGCCGCTTTTTCCGTAATGTTATATGAAATAAGTCTTTTCCTGTTTCCGTTTATGAAGAAAATTAACCGACAAATCGCCTTTTTTGTTTTATTCCTTCTCCTTCTTAATTTATTCCCGTTTCCGCAAAAAACTCTTGCGGCGTGGCGCGATCCGGTTCGCGCCAAACACGGAATTGTTGCTTCGCAGCACGAATTAGCCTCGAAGATCGGCGTGGAAGTTTTGAAAAAAGGCGGTAATGCCGTTGACGCGGCGGTCGCCGTGGCGCTTGCTTTGGCGGTCGTTTATCCCGAAGCCGGAAACCTCGGCGGCGGCGGATTTATGCTGATCCGCTTCAAAAACGGAAAAACGGCGGCGATCGATTACCGCGAAATGGCGCCGCTCGCCGCAACCCGCGATGTTTTTGTTGACAAAGAAGGAAATTTGATCAAAGGCGAGGGATCTTCGACGGTCGGCTACCGCGCTTCGGGCGTTCCGGGAACGCCCGCCGGACTCGATCTGGCTTTTCAAAAATACGGCTCCAAGAAAATCCTCTGGAAAGATCTGGTCGAACCGGCAAGGGCTCTGGCGCAAAACGGTTATGTTTTAAGTTATCGACTGGCGGAACTTTTCAAATCTTATAAAAACACGCTCGAAAAATACGAGGACAGCAAAAAAATCTTTTTGAACGGGGGGAAAATGTATCAGGAAGGCGACACGCTTCGCCAGCCCGAGCTCGCGCAAACGCTCGGAAGAATGCAAAAATTCGGCGCAAAAGAATTTTATACCGGGCAAACTGCCGAATTGATCGCCGCCGATATGAAGCGCAACAAAGGTTTGATCACGCTCGAAGATCTGAAAAATTATCAGGCGAAAGAGCGCACGCCGCTCGAAGGAACCTATCGCGGCTACAAGATCATCACGATGCCGCCGCCGAGCTCGGGCGGGATCGTGATGCTCCAGATCTTGAATATGCTCGAAAATTACGATCTTCGTAAAATGGGTTATAATTCCGCGCAAAAATATCACATTTTAGCCGAAGCGATGCGCCGCGCTTTTGCCGACCGCGCCGAATTTATGGGCGACCCCGATTTTGCGAAGGTTCCGACCGCGCAATTGCTTGACAAAAACTACGCGAAAAAACGCGCCGAAACCATCAATCCGACGCAAGCCTCGAAAAGCTCGGACATCAAGGCGGGCGAAATTACATTTTCGGAAGGCACGGAAACGACGCATTTTACGGTTGTTGACGGCGACGGCAATGTCGTCACGAATACCTATACGATCAACGATCTTTACGGCTCGCGCGTGACGGCAAAAGGCACGGGCGTTTTATTAAACGACGAGATGGACGATTTCGCAGCGCGTCCCGGCAAGGCGAATATGTTCGGGCTGATCCAGGGCGAAAACAATTCGGTTCAACCGAAAAAACGTCCGCTTTCGTCGATGACTCCGACGATCGTTCTGCGGAAAGACGGTTCAACGTGGTTTGCGCTCGGCGCACGCGGCGGTCCGCGCATCATCTCGGCGGTTTTGCAGTCCGTGATCAATATGATCGATTACGATATGAATATTCAGGAAGCGATCGACGCGCCGCGTATTCACCAGCAATGGTTTCCTGACGAAATTCTCTACGAACCGATGGGAATGTCGCCCGACACGCTCGCGATTATGAAAGGTTTCGGTCAAAATTTTGCTTCAACTCCGGGAAATATCGCGTCGGCAACGGCAATTGCGATCGAAGAAAAAACCAAAGTAAAATTCGGCGCGATCGATTCGAGAAGCGACGGCGAAGCGATCGGTTATTAAGTGAGAAATAAAAAGTGAGAAGTGAAAAGTGAAATTTATTTTACTTCTTACTTCTCACTTTTCACTTCTCATTTTTGTTTGTCTTTCTGCAAAAGTTTGGTGGTATGGTCGGTAACGCTCGAAGGCTCTAAATCGTTGGTGTCGCGCCAGTTTCCGTGAGTCGGCGGCATATAGGAAGAAGTCGGGATCGATTGCTGGGGCGGCAGAGCGTTTTGATCCTGCTTTTTGTTTAAGATGCCGTGCGCGGTTTGATAAACGGTCTGTTCGATCGTTTTGCCGGTCGGCTCAGTCGATTCAAAGAGCATCGCGTAAGCCATCCTCAAAAGTCCGCCGACGAAAAGTAAAATGGCGGAAATGGCAACGCCGAAAGGTTCGACGTTTGCCCAAATGGTCAAAATCGAAACGATCGGGACAACCAGAAAAGTCAGCAGAAAAATAAACAAACCCTGTTTTAACCCGCGTTTTCGCGCCGTATCGGGTTTTGCCGAACCGGTAGACGTTAAAGCAGTATTTCCGGCATTCGCGATCAACTCGCCGACGCCCGCCATCAAAAATCCGCAGCGCGAGCAAAATCTTGTTTCATTTGAAATTTGTTCCTGACCACATCGCGGGCAAAACATAATTTTTCCTTCCTTAAAATTTATTGCTCTTTGTTATTTAACAGTTTCGTCGTGCTGTCGGTCACGCTCGACGGTTCCAAATCCTTCGTGTCGCGCCAATTTCCCGCAACCGGCGGAACATAACCGGTTGCCGGAATTGATTGCTGCGGCGGAAGCGCATTTGCCTGCGGCTTTTTATTCAATAATTTCTGCGCCGTCTGCACGACATTTTCTTCGAGAGTTTTGTCCGACGGATTACCCGATTCAAAGATCAGCGCGTAAAGCATCCGGACGATTCCACCGAGGAAAAACACGACCGCCGCGAGCCCGACAATATCGTCGCTGAACCGTAAAATATTGGAAAGAATTCCCAAAATCGGAACGCATATGACACCGAACAAAAACCATCCGCCGCCTTGTTTCAAACCGCGGCGGCGCGGCGTCTGCAGTTTCGCTCCCGTCGGTTCTAATTGCTGGGGAATGCCGCCGGTCAAAACCACTTCGGCAAGTCCGGTCATCAAAAAACCGCACCGCGAACAAAATCTAATTTCCGGTGAAACCTGTTCCTGACCGCATCTTGGACAATAAACCTTCATAATCTTTCCTTTAAATTTTATTCGTCTTTCTGGAGCAATTTCGTCGTGCCTTCGGTCACGCTGTGCGGCACGAGCTCGCCCGTGTCGGGCGCTTTCCACGAACCTGCCGTCGGCGGCGCAAAGCTCGAAACAGGCTGGCTTGTCTGCGGCGGCAACGCGTTTTGATTTTGATTCCCGCTTAAATATTGCGGCTCATAATTAGCGTTCGGTAATTCGTTTTGTCCTTGCAGATAGTTCTTTTCCTTCGGCAAAAACAGAAATGAAAGAGCCGCCATCAGCAGCGCGCCGCAAAAACCGATGATCGCTAATCCGGGGATCATTCCGCCCGGAGCTCTGGTAATCGCCGCGAGCGGAACCAGAATAAAACAGATCAGCAAAAACCAGAGCAGCGAGATCTTCAGACCGAAATTGCGCGTCAGCCATTTTTTGCTTTTATTGTTCAGTTCGGCTAGTTGCGGAAGAAAACCGCCGTGCGCGAGCACTTCCGAGACAAGCCCGAGCGGAAATCCGCAGCGCGAACAAAATTTTATATCTTCCGTAACCTGTTGTTGACCACAGCGCGGACAGTGCATTTTATTTCTCCCTAGCCTGAAAAACCGTAAGACTCAAGCCTTAACGAATTTTTACACGAAAAAGTTCGGATTGCAACGATGTTTTAAGTTCCAGGTTTCAAGTTCCAAGTTCCAAGTTGGATTGACTTGGAACTTGGAACTTGAAACCTGGAACTCAGAAAAGGCGCGGAAGTTTTTCGTCGGAAAATATTTGAAAAACCGCAAATGCCCGACCCTGAAAATGTTCGGCGCGGGCGACGGTTTCGAGAAGAATCTGAAAGATCGGGCGAAGCCGTTCGGGGGCGGGAATTTCGCGCCGCAGATCGTCGTCGGAATTAAAAAACGAAAAGCCTTTTTGGCGCGTCACTTCGACTTCCGCCAAATATTCCAGGATCAATTCGTTCGACGAAAGCTGTTCGGGCAAAGTCCATTCGAACGGATCGTCCCAGAGCCGCGTCGTGATGCCGCCGAAGGTTTGTTCGATGGCGGCTGCCGAGCGCAGAATATACTCGCCGCACGAATTAACGGGAAAAAGCGCGTCTTTTTCACGCGGCTGCCAGTAAAGTTTTGCGGTCGGAACGAGTTTGATAAATTCGACTGACCGCAGGTGAAGTTTTAAAAACTGCTTTTCAAAGATTTCGATTAGATTTTTCATAAAACAAAAGAACGACAAGATTTTAACTTGCCGTTCTACTGTTTGTCATTCGCTCCGGGGAACAATTATCTTTTGCTGAATTTACGGTCTTTTTCCATAATCACGAGACCGTAATTTTTTCCTTTGATGGTTGCGCCGTTTTGCAGCACGCCTTTGACTTTGACCTGTGCGCCTTTGGTCGGCACGCCTTCATCGGTGCAAACCCAGATCGAGCCGGTTCCGTCGTCAATTTTGTAGCATCCGCCGCGAATACCGATGATCGGTATGTTGAGCCCGTCGGAATCACGCACAACTCCCGTTATGGTCACGGTTTTGTTCTGATATTTGGTCGGGTTGGATTCAAGATCGGCGATGCTTCTGATCTTCGCGCCGACGACCGTCGCCAAAGTTGCCGATAATATCAAACCGATCAAAACCACGATTGCATTTCTTTTCATTAACTTTTCCTCACTGCTGTTTATAATAAAACTTTCGGAGAGAGCTGGTTTTCCACTCTTACTGATTCAATTTTTACGCAAAAGTTTGCCAAATTTTTCAAATTTTGCGATGCTTTACTTGCTCTTTTTCCAAACCGCTTCCAAAAAGGTACAAATGACAATGACGGCAACAGCACAAACTTTGCGTGAAAAGTTTTCGTTCACTTCGAGCATTGCGGCGGATGTTTGGTCGCCGAAGCCGAACTCGAAGGCTTATGAATGGTGGTATTTCGATGCTTTGAGCGACGACGGACGCGATGCCGTGGTCATTATTTTTCTCGACAATTTCATCTTTTCGCCGCGCTACAACCGCAAAAAAGGCGAGGAGGTGAAACCCGACAGAGTAGAAAATGTCTCGAACTTACAGGTTTCCGCCGCCGCGAGCGAAATAAATCCGAAATCCGAAATCCAAAATCCAAAATCGAATGTTCCGGCAGTTGCGTTTACCTATTATCACGACGGCAAACCCGTCTACCGCGCGATCAATGAATTTAACCCGGAGGAATTTTCCGCGACCGAAGATACGCCTTCGTGCAGGATCGGCGAGAATTTCTTTCGTTTTGAATCCGCGCCTTACGGTTCGGGTTATTTTGTTTCGATCAAAGCCAATTTGCGTAAGAATTGCTCGCTCGAAGCGCAGTTTGAATGGCTTTCGATCGAGAGCGATTTTTCGCCGTTCGCAAAAGTCGATTCAAACGACACGCACGTTTGGAATTTAGCCGTTGCGCGTGCCGATGTGTCGGGGAAGATCAACGTCAGAAACGAAAAGGGCAAGGAACTGAACGCCGTCCATTTTCGCGGAACGGGTTATCACGACCATAATTACGACAATCGCTGGCTGCCCGAAACCGTCCGCGACTGGCAATGGGGCAGAGCGCATTTCAACGATGCTTCCGCGGTTTTCTACCGCTACAAGGAATGCGGCGAAACCGACGGCACGACCAAACTTTTCACGATCCGCAACGGCGAGCTGCGGACGCGCAATGCGGAATACGACGAACAGCAATTTGCCCGCGATATTTTCGGCATCAAATATCCGCAGCGCCTGACCTTTACGACCGAAGACAATATGCGTCTGCGCGTCAAACAAACAAAAATCATCGATTCGAGCTTCTTTTACCTGCGCTTTTTGTCGGAAATGACGCTCACCCTGCGCGACGGCAAACCGCGCAAATCGACCGGCATCACCGAATATCTCAACCCGAAAGCCCTAAAATACCGCTGGCTCGACTGGCTCGTCAATATGCGCATCGGACGCCACGGCAAAGGCGCGTTTCTGCGTTAGGGATGAGGGATGAAAAGATTTGCTTTAAACTCAACCCTCATCCTTATATCCCTCATTTATTCGCCAATTTTACTGCCGTGCCGTAAGCGAGAACTTCGGTCGTGCCCTGCGAGAACTCGGTCGCGTCGTAGCGCATACCGATCACGGCGTCAGCGCCCATTTCCTGCGCGTGCTGAACCATTCGCGCGAAGGCTTCCTGACGCGCCGCTTCGCAAACGCGGGTAAATTCTTCGATATTTCCGCCCGCCAGAGACTTCAAACCGCCGATAAATCCCGCGCCGATGCTTGTTGCCCGCACGACGATCCCGCGCACCACGCCCAGATACTGCGCCACTTTTGCGCCCTCGACATCAATTCCGGTTGTCACGATCATTGTTAAAATTCTCCTTTGATTTTTTAATTTAAAACTTTCGCTTCAAAGTTTAATCCGTTCTTTTCCACAAGTAAAACAAAACTGTTACAGGCAAGAGACTTCGGATGTAAAACTTATTTTTTCACCGCCGAGACGCGGAGTTTCCGCAAAGAATCGCAGTGAGAAATCTGCGGAACTCTGCGCGAACTCCACGTCTCGGCGGTGAAAAATCATCAACTTTCAAAAACTACTCGTAGCGCAAAGCCTCGATCGGATTCAGACGGCTTGCCCGAAACGCGGGCAGAACTCCGGCGATAAAAGCGATGAAGCTGATCAGCAGCATGATCGATAACAATGACAGCGGTTTGAAGGCGACCAGATTAAAACCCTCGAACGATTCGAGAAAATATTTCGAAGCGTAAGCGTTGCCGATGCTTCCGAGAATAATCGCGCCGCCGATGCCCAAGAAAGCGCCCCAAAAGCCGATCAGCACGGATTCGAGCGAAAAGAGAAAGAAAACGCGCCCGCGTCCCATCC
>DATLOR010000200.1:0-6214 GCA_035536135.1 Pyrinomonadaceae bacterium
ATTTCTTCCGTCAGTTCGGCATACATCGGCAGCGACAAAATTTTGTCCATCTGTGCGTGCGCGACCGGAAAGTCCGACGGCTGATGATGCTGATCGGCGTAGGCTTCGAGAAACGGCAGGGCGGTCGGGTAATGCAGTCCGGTTTCGATTTGCTCGTCGGCTAATTTTTGCTGAACCGCCGGGCGGTTCGGAACCTGCACGACATAAAGATGATAAGTGTGCCGCGAATATTCGGGCGCCAGCGGAAGCTGCAAACCGCTGTCGCTCAAAAGCTCGTTGTAAAGCGCGGCGTTTTTGCGGCGCACTTCGAGCCAGCCGTCAAGATGCGGCAGTTTAACCGACAAAACCGCCGCCTGAATTCCGTCTAAGCGGCTGTTGCGCGCTTCAAAAGCGTGGCGGTATTTCGCCGTTTGCCCGTGATTGGCGATAAGGCGCGCTTTTTCCGCCGTTTCGTCCGAGTTCGTGACGATCGCGCCCGCGTCGCCGAATGCGCCCAGGTTTTTGCTCGGGTAAAAGCTGAAAGTCGCGACATCGCCGAAACCGCCGACCGTTTTGCCTTTGTAGGTCGCTCCGTGCGCCTGTGCGCAGTCTTCCAGAACTTTTAAGCCGTGTTTATCGGCGATTGCCATAATCTCATCCATCTCGGCGGGCAAGCCGTAAAGATGAACGGGAATGATCGCCTTGGTGCGCGGCGTGATCTTCTCTTCGATCTTCGCCGGGTCGATGTTATAAAAATTCGGCTCAATATCAACAAAAACCGCTTTCGCGCCGATATTTCCGACAGCTTCCGACGTGGCGAAAAACGTGTTTGCGGGAACTAAAACTTCATCGCCCGCGCCGACACCGATCGCCTTCAAACCGATTTCGAGCGCGTCCGTGCCGTTGGCGACGCCGATGCAGTGTTTGACGCCGAGATATTCGGCTAATGATTCTTCAAACGCTTTGGCGTATTTTCCGCTGATAAAGGCGGTTTCCGAAACGACCTTTAAAATAGCTTCGTCAAATTCGGGTTTTAAACTCTGGTACTGCGACTTTAAATCAACAAATGGTATATGCATTTTTATAAAAATAACTGAATAAAATATTGATAGTTATTCATATTATATTGTCGTCGGCGGGTTAAATCTATTTTGGATTTTGGATTTTGGATTTTGGATTTTCAATTGCGGATTGAAAATCCAAAATCCAAAATCAATCAGACCTTCTTTTCCTTCCATTTTCCGCGTTTGAAAAGCAGTGCCGAAACAATTGCGAGAAGCGAAAATGCGATCGTGATCGCCCAGAAAACGCCGTCTGCTCCGAACCCGAATTTATAAGCCAGAGTGTAAGCAAGCGGAATTTCAAACAACCAAAAGATGAAGAAGTTCAGATAAGTCGGTGTCCAGGTATCGCCCGCGCCGTTGAAAGCGGTTTCGAGAACCATCCCGAAAGCGTAAAAAACAAAGCCGTAAGCAACGATATGCAGACAATTCGTGCCGTAAGCCAAAACGTCGGGTTCATTGGTGAAAATGCTGACAATCCGGTTTGAGAAGAACAAAAATATCAGTCCCGTCAAACCGAGCACCACGGCATTTAGAAACGCCGCTTTCCAAACCGAAGTTTCCGCGCGTTCCGGTTTTCCCGCGCCCAGATTTTGTCCGACGAGCGTTGCCGCCGCGTTGCTTAATCCGATTGCCGGAAGAAGGGCAAACATAATCACGCGCAAGCCGATCACGTATCCGGCAATCGCCTCGCTGCCGAAACCCGCCATCACGCGCACAAGCGCACTCCAGCTGGCGGTCGCGATCGTAAACTGCAAAACGGCGGGCGCGGCAACTTTGATAAGTCCCGAAAGGATCTTTGAATTAAGTTTCCAGTGCTCTTTGTGAATCGTAATGCGTCCGCCCGCGCGGAATAACCACCACGCCGCGAACAAAACGCCTGCGCCGCGCCCGATGGTCGTGCCGATTGCCGCGCCCGTTACGCCAAGCTGCGGAAAGATCCAGTTATCGACCAGCCACGACGGCGCGTTGATACCCAGGAAGGCGAAAATTCCCGGACCCATCACAAAACACGGCGAAAGAAAAATGTTCAGTACGTTTGCCAGAATCAAAACGCGCATTGCAATTGCCGCATCGCCCGCACCGCGAAAGATCGCGTTCAGAAGAAACAGAAAAACGATCACCGCGTTTCCGCCGAGCATAATGCGTGTAAACGTCGTGCCGAGTTCGATGACTTGCGGTTCGGCACCGAGAAGCGACAGAAACGTCGGCGCGAAAATAATACCGACGGCGCTCATCAAAAGCGAAACAAGCACGCCGAGATAGAGCGCGTGCGCCGCGCTTCGTGCCGCGCCTTCCGCATCTTTTTCACCAATCCGGCGCGCCACGGTCGCAGTTGCGCCGATACTCAAACCGATCGCGACGGCGTAAATTATCGCGAGCATCGATTCGGTTAAACCGACGACCGCGACCGAATCCGCGCCCAAATGACCGACAAAATAGATGTCGACGATCGCGAAAATGCTTTCCATGCCCATTTCCAAAATCATCGGAATTGCCAATAGAAAAATCGCGATCCAAATCGAACCCGTCGTAAAATCGCGCGATGAACCGGCAACAGCCTCACGCAGGATTGACCAAAATGAATTATTCTCCGCCACGGAAACGGAGTTTTCCGAACTTTGTAACATATAATTCCCCAAATTGTATAAATGAAACTAAAACCTAAAAGCGAGTTTTGCCCTTTCGTGTGTGCAAACGAAAGAAACAAACGTAAACAGATGCGAGTATTTTAGCGGACAATGATTTTCATAGTTTTGTGAGTTTAGCAAAAGAAATCGCCCGCCTGCAAATTTAAATTTTAAAAACTTGGCGTTTTCTTTGTGAAATTTTTCTTGATAAACCAATAAAAAAGCCGTTCCAAATTAATGAAACGGCTTATAAAATTATAAAAATTAAATTGTTAAATAGTTATCTCAAACCGATTTTTTGCCGACGACGCTGACCTTGATGGCTTTGCGTCCGAATCTGACGGCTTCGGAACAGCTCGGAACCCAGATGTCTAAAACGCGACCTCTGACTGCTCCGCCGGTATCGGCAACCGTGTAAGTTCCGCTGTATGAACCGGCACTGATGGTAATACGTGTGCCGAGCGGCAAAACACGCGGATCAGCCGCGACAATTCCGCGCCTCACGCTTCCGCCCATCGCGGTTCTGCCTTTTAAACAATATGCTGTAGCTCTGAATGATTGACCGTCCAAGACATCTAATATGCCGTTTTTGGCATTGTTTTTTGCTTCGGTTAAGGGATTTTGGTTGTCTTGTTTGTCTTGGTTTTGTGTTTGTTGAAAATTTTGTAGATTTAAGTTGTCTTTTTCAATATTTTCTTGTTTAATTGTGTTTTGCGAATCATTCGCTATTGTGACGGCTTCGGCTGTTGGTTGAAAATAGAACAAAAATCCTATTAACATAACCAAGCTAACGAGAAGCACGCTTCCTCTAGCTAGATTTTTCATTATTTCAATTCTCCTAAATTCTTTTTCCGTTATTTCAACACATAAAACTATACTCGTAGAACGAGAAAAACTTAGTTAAAATGTGTGTGGTCGGACTGAAGTAACAGATGTCGAAACTGCTGCGAAACTATCTCCGCTATGAGTTCCGAATGTAAAACATATTTGATACTAGCATCTTTAAACAAGGCTTGTCTAGGCTTATGTCTGCCGCCAAGCAGTATTAGAGAAAAGTTTCACAAGATTATGCGGCGATAAGTTGTATTATTTCAAGTGTTTAGCTATATTAGTTTGACGAATAATAAATATTCATTTTTTTGATTTTAAGGAGCAAATTTATGCATCAAGACCGCCGACAGGGAGCAAGGCATGTGATCTCTTTTCCGGTTCGCGTGAAGTGGAAGGACGACTCCGGGAAGGAAGTTGTCGAAGACGGTTTGACGGAGAATGTCGGACCGCAGGGAGCTTTGGTTTTTTTGCCCCGCTTGCTTCCGACGGTCGGAAGCAAAGTTTATCTGACGATCACGGAACACGCCGATGATGAAGTAACCGTTGCGGCGCAGGTCATACGGCTTGAGCGCAACGCGTCGCATCCGCAAGCGGCTTTTCAATTAACGGATTCGATTCGCGTCTGGAAGAAAAAAGTCTGGGAACACGCGGGCGAAATTCTCGCCGCGCAAAAACCCGACGATTACGACGATTGGTAAAATTCAGCGGTAGTCGGCAGAAGCAGTTGGCAGTCGCGTAATTCCTGCTGACTGCTCCTGCCGACTGCCTACATTTTTTAGACTTATGAAGATTCTGGTTTTAGGCGCCGGGCGAATGGGCTTAGGCGCGGTTTTTGATCTGGTTCATAATTCGCCCGGAGTCGAAGCCGTGACGGTTGCCGATTCTGATCTGAAAAAGGCGCAGGATGTTGCGGAAAAGGTCAATTCCGCGAAAGTTACCGCGCATCACATTGACGTTTCAAATGTCTCGGATGTCGCCCGTTTAATGGAATCGCACGACTCGGCAATTTCGTGCGTCAATTATTGGTATAACGCCGAACTTTCGCGCGCCGCGGTCGCGACCAATACGAATTTCTGCGATCTGGGCGGAAATAATTACATTGTCGATGAACAGCTCGCGCTCGACGAAGAAGCGAAACGGGCGGGAATCAGCATCATCCCCGATTGCGGACTCGCGCCCGGAATGGTTTCGGTTCTGGCAATGCACGGCGCGCGCGCGTTTGATGAAACGCAGGAAATTCATATCCGCGTCGGCGGTTTGCCGCAAAAACCGAAAACGCTTTTGGAGTATCAACTCGTTTTTTCGGTCGAAGGTTTGATCAACGAATACATCGAGCTGGCGCGCGTCATTCGTAATGGTGAAATTACGGAAGTCGAATCGATGACCGAGATCGAAGCCCTCGCGTTTGACGATTTTCCGCCGCTCGAAGCGTTTCAAACTTCGGGCGGAACTTCGACCTTGCCCGACACATTTTTAGGGAAAATCAAAGAACTGGATTACAAAACGATTCGCTACGCCGGACATTGTGAAAAATTTAAGACGATGATCGATCTCGGACTTTGTTCGAGCGAAGAAATTTTGGTCGATTACGCGCGCATTACGCCGCGCAAGGTTTTCGGCGAACTATTAACACGACATCTTCCGGCGGACGAACCCGATTATGTTCTGGTCAGGCTCGAATTTGTCGGCAAAAGGGGCGGTGAAACGAAGAAATTGCGTTACGACATTGTTGACCGGCAAGACGAGCAAACCGGCTTGAGCGCAATGATGCGGACGACCGCTTTTCCCGCTTCGATCATCGCGCAGATGATGGCGAAAGGCGAAGTTCTGATGCGCGGCGCGACGCCGCAGGAAAAAGCGATCGATTCGGAAAAATTTGTCGCCGAACTTGCGCGAAGAAATATCGTAATCAAAGAAAAGTGGTTATGAAATGGTTTTTACGAATTTTTCTTTCGCTTCTCGCCGCCGCCTTGATCGGCGTCCTTTCGATTGCCGTTATCAATAGATACGTTTACTCGAACAATTCCGGCAAAATAAAAACTTCGATCACCGAAATTCCGACCGATGAACCGAAACGCGTGGCGATTGTTTTCGGCGCACGCGTCTTTGCGGACGGCAGACCGACAAACTCGCTTTACGACCGTGTTTTGACGGGCGTTGAACTTTACCGCGCCGGGCGCGTCAAAAAGCTTTTGATGACGGGCGACCGGCAGGGCGAAGATTACGACGAACCGGCGGCGATGAAAAAAATGGCTTTAGAATTAGGCGTGGCGGAAAGCGATATTGTTCTGGACAACGACGGGAAACGGACTTACGACAGTTGTTACCGCGCCCGTGAGATTTTTGAAGTCCAAAGGGCAATTCTCGTGACGCAGGATTATCATCAGCCGCGCGCGCTTTATCTATGCAGTAGTTTGGGAATTGACAGCATCGGAATCACGGCAAACCGCCGGACTTACGACCGCGAAGATTATTATCACTTACGCGAATTTTTCTCCGTGGCAAGCGCATGGTTCGAGATAAATTTTCTGCCGTTTGAGGTTGCCAAAGGACAAAAACAGCCGATTCAGCAATAGTTTATGGATTTCTCAAAAATGTCATACCGCGAAATGGCGCCCTCGACAGATGTTTCGCATCTCGTTTTTTCCTTTTGGGAATTTACGACCGTCGACGAAGATTTCGGCTCGATCGATCACGAAATTTTCCCGGACG
>DATLOR010000201.1:0-6153 GCA_035536135.1 Pyrinomonadaceae bacterium
CGAATCTTTTCGGCGCAAAGGCTTTGACCTATTACGGTCGCTGGACTTATAAATTCGAACAAGCGGCGCGAATGGGCGCGGCGGGCGTAATCTTGATTCACACGACCGAATCGGCGGGCTACGGTTGGAACGTCGTGCGAACCTCGAACGGCGGCTGGCGGTTTGATGTAGCGCGAAATTCGGGCGATCCGATACCATTTTTGCAAATGCGTTCGTGGATGACCGAAGAAACTGCGCGGAAAATTTTCGCGCAGTCTGGGAAAAATCTCGATGAATTGCGCAATGCTGCCAAAAAGCGCGATTTCATACCTGTGAAGCTCGGTCTGACAGCAAATATCGAGATAAACAGCGAGCTAAAACGCCTTGATTCGAACAATGTGATCGGCATCTGGGAAGGCTCGGACGCGAAGTTGAAAGACGAATATGTCGCTTACACGGCACATTGGGATCATCTCGGGGTCGGTGCGCCGAACGATAAAGGCGATACGATCTATAACGGTGCGCTCGATAACGCCTCGGGCGTCGCGCAGATCCTGGCGATCGCTTCAGCCTTTACCAAACTGCCGAAAGACGGGCAGCCGAAACGCTCGCAGATTTTTATTTTCACAACCGCCGAAGAGCAGGGGCTTTTGGGCGCTGAATGGTATGCGCGCCATCCGGTCGTGCCGCTCGCCAAAACAGTCGCCAATCTCAATATTGACGGCGGAAATTTTTACGGCTTGACGAAAAACTACGGTGCGCTCGGAGCAGAACGCTCGAATTTGCAGGATATTATTCAATCGGTTTTAAAGGACAGAAATATGACGTTTTTAGCGGACAATCATCCCGAACAGGGTTATTTTTTCCGCTCCGATCATTTTCCGTTCGCAAAGGTCGGCGTGCCGGCGTTGAGCATCAGAAACGGCGATGAATATGTCGGCAAAACCAAGGAATTCAGCGACGCCCTTTTTGCTGAATTTAATTCGAAACATTATCATCAGCCGTCGGACGAATTTCGTGAAGACTGGCAATTTGATGGAATGGTTCAGACGCTCGATATTACAATGGCAATCGGAATGCAAATCTCAAACTCGCCGCAAGCTCCGCGCTACTACGAGACGGACGAATTTTCGGTCGCCGACAAAAAGCGTTTCGACAAATAAGCATTATTAATTTAGCCGCGGATCAACCCGGATTTCTCGGATTGGTATAATTCAAATTAAATCTGCGAAATCCGTGTTAATCCGCGGCTAATAAATTCTTTGATTTCTGCTTAAAATTTAGTTTTGAACCTGAGCCGCCTGCTTTTTGCGTTTGTAAAAGGCGGCGGCTTTTGCCTGATTTCCGCATGCTTTCATACTGCACCAGCGGCGCTTGTGATTTTTGGTCGTGTCGTAGAAAAAGAGAACACAGGAGGCGCTTTCGCACTTTCGCAAAAACTCAAAATTACCGTAACAAAGAAAATCCGCGACCGCTTCGGCAATCGGTTGCAGAAGTTTCGCGGGCTCGCTCAAATCAAACCGGAAACGTTTTTCAAACCCGTTTTCGCTTTTTTCGATTTGCGTAAAACCGCTTTGTTTTTTCAGCCGGGCATTGATTGCCGTAATGGTTCCGTTTGAAATTTCCTTCTGATCGGCAATATTTTCAGCAAGTTCACGTAAAAGATTCCTGAATTTTAGGGTTTCCTCAAAAAATTTAACGGTCGAGCTCTGACCAATCCATTTCTTAAACAAATCTTCGGCTTGCCCGGGTTCGAGCAATTTGACGGCAATCATCCACGCGACAAAATCGGCAAAACTTTCCAAAGTTTCAAACGGTGAAGCGTCGCGCATTTTCTGCGTGTTGACAAAATCCAAAAACAAATTGTTTCCGATCAATGAAAATTTTGCGGTTTCAAACATTTCTTTCTTGGAATATTTTAACCGTCTAAATCTTACTTGACAAGTTAGAATATTTATACTAACTTTTAAATCTCAGTTTAGGTGGTTAGAAACAAAGAAATGGAGTAGCGCAATTATGAGCAGTTTTGAAACAGGACATATCGGTTTGAACGTCAATGATTTAGAGCGTTCAAAAGCGTTTTATCAGGAAGTTTTCGGTTTTGAATTAAGAGGCGAATCAACGGATGCTGACCGAAAATTTGCGATGCTGGCAAATGATGGGAAATTGATTTTGACGCTTTGGCAGCAAAGCTCGGCGGCATTTAATAAACAAACTGCCGGCTTGCATCATCTTTCGTTTCAGGCAAAATCGGTCGGACAGATCAAAGAAATCGAAACAAAACTACGCGAAAAAGACGTAAAACTGATTTATGACGGAATCGTTCTGCACGGCGAAGGCGCGAAATCAGGCGGGATTTTTTTTGAAGACCCGGACGGAATTCGGCTTGAAATATTTACGACCGAAGGACTTGGCGAATTTTCTGCGCCGGAAACCAAAACGGCTTGCGGATTCTTTTAAGTCTCAGTCTCAAGTCCCAAGTGAAAAAAATCGACCTGGGACCTGGGACTTGAGACTTAGGACTCAGACGGGGGGTAAAGGAAATGGTTTTTCATGAAGGCGAAATTGCTGTGCAGGAACGTGTTGGCGTAAGCAAGCAGGCAAGCCGCGTCGGTGGTTCGATTCATCCGGCAATTCCGCCGCTCGCGCAGCATTTTTTAGAAAGTCAGCCGTACATTTTTGCGGGTTCGATTGATAAAAAAAGACAGGTCTGGGCTTCGATCTTGTCGGGCGAGGTCGGGTTTTTGAATGTTTTAGATGACCGCACGATCAGAATCGAATCGCCGCTAACCGACAAGTTTTTATTTGAAAATTTAAAGACCAATAATCAGATCGGTTTGCTTGCGATCGAATTCGAAACGCGCCGGCGGATGCGTGCCAACGGTCGCGCTCGGATTGCCGAAGATTCGATAATCGTTCACACGGAAGAGGTTTTTTCAAATTGTCCGAAATATATTCAGGCGCGGTTTTGGGAAAGAGACGGAAACCCGAAAAATGAAGCAAAGCCTGCGGAAACTTTGACTGAATTGACCGAAAGACAAATCGATTTTATCGAAAATTCCGACACATTCATTATTGCCAGTGCGCATCAAACGCGCGGCACGGATGTTTCGCATCGCGGCGGAAACCCCGGTTTTGTTAGGGTTTTGGATAACAAACGCCTCGTGTTTCCAGATTATTCGGGCAATATGATGTTTCAAACGCTCGGCAATCTGACCGTCAATCCGAATTGCGGATTATTGTTTTATGATTTTTCCAGCGGCAGAGCTTTGCAACTTTCGGGAAAAGCAGAAATCATCTGGGACGAAGCGCGGTTAAGAGAATTTGCGGGCGCCGAAAGGTTGGTTGAATTTCAGTTGAACGAAGCGCGTGAAAGCATTTTGGAAACAAATCTTAGTTGGTATTTTATTGACAATTCGCCTTTTAACCCGAAATAATAAAAGACGATTCTGTAAGAATTCAAAAAGACTTGGTAAGATAGTCTCTGCAAAAAGCAGGGACTTTTTATTTTTAGAATGAGTAAAACTTTTTATATTACGACACCGATCTACTACGCGAACAGCTTGCCGCATCTCGGGCATCTTTATACGACGATCGTCGCGGATGCGATCATCCGCCATAAAAAACAGCGCGGCTTCGACACATTCTTTCTGACCGGAACGGACGAACACGGCATCAATATCCAGCGCGCCGCCGAAACAAATAATCGTTCGCCGAAGGAACAGGTTGATTATATTTCGGGCGAATTAAAGCGAATGTTTCACGATTTCCGGCTCGATACGGAAAACGGCGGTTACGATATTTTTATGCGGACGACCGAAGCCTTTCATTATCAAGGCGTGACAAATCTCTGGCGCGAGATCTGCAAAAACAAAACGCCGAAAGGGAATTCGACGATCTACAAAGGATTCTACGAAGGCTGGTTTTGTGCGCCGTGCGCCGAGTATAAGACCGAAGATGAATATTACCTGGTTGAAGGCTCGGACGTTCCGCTGTGCAAAATTCACGAACGCCCGCTTGATAAGGTTTCCGAGGAAAGTTATTTTTTCCGTCTATCGGATTATGACGAAACGCTTTTGAAAATTATCGAAGAAAATCCCCAAAAGATTCGTCCCGAGGCGCGAAAGAACGAAGTGGTTTCGTTTATCAAAAGCGGTTTGCAAGACCTTTCGATTTCGCGTGAGAAAAAGTCGGTGAGCTGGGGAATTCCCGTGCCTGACGATGAAAATCACGTGATGTACGTCTGGCTCGACGCGCTTTCAAACTACATCACGGCACTCGGTTACGGAAATTCCGAGAAAAGCGGATTGGATAAATACTGGCAGAATGTGACGCA
Source organism: Pyrinomonadaceae bacterium (assembly GCA_035536135.1). GTDB lineage: Bacteria > Acidobacteriota > Blastocatellia > Pyrinomonadales > Pyrinomonadaceae > JAFDVJ01. Next base: position 4,316 of record DATLOR010000201.1, read on the forward strand.
TCTGGTCGGCAAGGATATCTTGCGCTTTCACACGATTTACTGGTGGTCATTCCTGCTCGCGGCGGGCTTGGAAGTTCCGCAAACGGTTTACGCGCACGGGATGTGGCTCGACGCGGAAGGCAAAAAGATGGGCAAAACGCTTGGGAATATCATCGAAATCGATGTTCTGCGCGAGCATTTTCAGATCGATGCGATTCGTTATTTCGTTCTGCGCGAAATGGTTTTCGGTCAGGACGGAAAGTTCGGCTACGAGAATTTGATCGAGCGCGCGAACGCCGATCTGGCGAGCGGTTTGGGCAATCTTTCGTCGCGCACGTTGACGATGATCTCAAAATACCGCGACGGATTTGTTCCAGGCGGTAAGATCAGCGAGCCGAACTATCTGAGCGCGAAACGCCACGGAATCAACCCGGACGAACAGGAATTGGTTTCGATTCTCTCGCACGCGCGCGATGAATTTGTCCGCCGGTTCGATAATTTCGAGTTTAGTCAGGCATTGGAAACGATCTGGAACGTCATCAAACGGATCGATACGATGATTTCCGATGCAAAACCGTGGGTTTTGGCAAAGGACGAAGAAAATGCCGAGATTCTGAATGCCGTTTTGTATCGTTCGGCGGAAACTCTGCGCTGGCTGAGCGTATTGCTGTATCCGGTGATGCCCGAAGCGACGCGCCAAATTTATGCGCAGCTCGGTTTAAGCGATGATATTTCAAAGATAAACCCCGAAACTCTAAATTACGGAGAATTGCGCGCGGAAACAAAAATCGGCGAAACAAACGCCGTCTTTCCGCGCATTGATAAAAATAAAGTTATGAATGAAATTGTAAAAGAGAAAACAGAAGTTGGAAGTCAGAAGACGGAAGACAAACCGGTTGAAACAAACCAAGCACCCGAAACGATTGAAACGGAAGAAAACTTCATCACGATCGACGATTTTCTGAAAGTCGAACTTCGCGTCGGCGAGATCAAAGTTGCCGAACGGATTCCGAAAGCCGACAAACTTCTCAGGTTTGAAATTGACCTGGGCGAAGAAAAACCGCGCCAAATCTTAGCCGGACTGGCGGAATATTACGAACCCGAATCATTGATCGGTCGCAAGGTCGTCGTCGTCGCAAACTTAAAACCGCGAATGATGCGCGGACTCGAATCGCAGGGAATGATCTGCGCGGCAAGCTTAGAAGACGGCACGGGCGAAAAACCCGCCCTCGCGGCATTTATCGAAAATGTCGACATCGGCGCTCGTTTAAAGTAAAAACGCTTGCTAAAGAAAAACTGCGAAACGAGAATATTTGAATGAGAAAATTTGCATTAACATTCCTTTTGACATTTTCATTTATTTTGACGGCAAACGCGCAGGAAGGGGTAGTTGTCAAACTTAAAAAAGATTATTGGATAAGTTATGTCGCGAAGAAAGCGGGATTTAAAGTTGAATTTCCCGAAAAGCCGTTTTACATTGACGTAGATACTTCGACACCGCCGGTGAAAAGGACGAATCATATGTACACTTCACTCGCAAACCCAATAGTTTATATGGTTGTTTATAGTGACAATCCCGTTTTGCCTCTGCGTGAAAAGGAAGATTTAAACGCCGACTATGATTTTCTGAAAAGTAATCTTAAAAACGTCAAAAGTGAAATCATCAGCGAGAAAGACATCGTGTCGGGAAATTATAAAGGGCGCGAGATTACCAGTAAGGCGAAAGACATTATCGTAATCGACAGACTTTTTTTGATAAACAAGAAGCTATATCAAGTTCTCGTATCAATCGACGAAAAAGATTTGAAAAACGAAATTAAGCTGAAACTTGTGCAGAGATATTTCGATTCGTTTACGGT
>DATLOR010000202.1:0-11431 GCA_035536135.1 Pyrinomonadaceae bacterium
CGGCAATCTCGGGGTTTTCATTTAACCATAAAAGCATCTTTTCAAATGCTTCGGGATTTATTTCCCTCTCTTTCTTCATTGCGTGGAATTATCCTCAGATCTTGTTCGGTATGACGAGAGTTTATGACTTAACCCTATATAAGTCAAGGAGTTTTGTCATTTTTGCAAAGGTCGGAAAATTTTTTTTCATCCCGTTTCCGAAACTTGCCGGACGAATGCCGATTCCGGCGGAAGTCAGGAAAATTTCGTTAGCTTTTGACAGCTCGTTAATTTTTGAATTCGTTTCCGCGACGGGGAAGTTTTCCAACAGAAACGCCCGCGTTGTCCCTGCCAGACAACCTGTTTCAAGACCCGGCGTGAATATTTCTTCGTTCTTTACCCAAAAAATATTTGCCATCGAAGCCGAAACTATCTCATCTTTTTCATTGAGCCGAATCGCTTCGTCAAAGCCGCGCTTTTGCGCTTCTTCGAGCGCGAGCAGATTTTCCAGGTAATTGCACGATTTAACGCCTGCGAGCGGCGATTTTGAACTGACCGGAAAAGGCGAAACGGTCAAAAGAAAATTATCTTTCGCATTTTGAAATTCGGCAGTCGTGATGAAAAGGCTTGGTTTGTTTTCGAAAGCGAAATTCCAAATTTTGCCCGGGGATTCATCAAAAAACGTCAGCCTTGCGCGTCCGGTTTTGAGATTATTTAAAAGCACTAAATCGGAAAGCGCATGTTTAACGATTTTTTCTTCAAAGCTGCTTAGATCAATGCCGATTTTAGCTGAGTTTTCACACAATCTGCGCCAGTGTTTTTCCCACAAGAAAGGTTTTGAATTGTAAACCGCAAGCGTTGTAAAAATGCCTTTGCCGTATAGCGCGGCTGAAGAAACGGCAGTAATGAATGTTTTTTCGGCAGGTAAAATATGAAAGTTAAATGAAACGTGATTGTTCATCCAATTTAGCTGACGGCGCGTTGACGTTGTTCCAGAAATTGCGGGAAAACGAGGTGAAAGGTCGTGCCCTCGCCGATCTTGCTTTGCGCTTCGATACTTCCGGCGTGTTCCTGCACGATGCCGTAGGAAACCGCCAAACCCAAGCCGGTTCCGCTTCCGACACCTTTGGTCGTGAAAAACGGGTCATAGATTTTGCTTAAGTTTTCCGGCGAAATGCCTTCGCCCGTATCGGAAACGTCGATCACGACTTCGCCGTTTTCGTTGAGCGCGGTCATCAGGGTAATTTTGCCGCCGCCGAACATTGCATCGCGCGCATTGAGAATCAAATTTGTAAAAACCTGCTGTAATTTTCCGGCGTTGCCGAGAACTTTCGGCGCGGTTTCCGAGTAATTTTTAACGATCTCGATTTGCGATTTCCGCATCTGCGGTTCGAGCAGTTGCAGCGTATCGTCGAGCAGCTTATTGATATTGATTTCGGTAAATTCGGTCGAATTGCCGCCGCGTGAAAAATTCAGAAGATTGCCCGCGATATTCGTCGCGCGTTCGGTCTGTTTTTGAACTTTCAGCAAAAGCGCGTGTTTCGGGTCGGTGTCGGGAATCATCCCGAGAAGCATCTGCGTATAGCTCGAAACGCCCGTCAGAGGCGTATTGACTTCGTGTGCGACACCCGCGGCAAGCAGTCCGATGCTTGAGAGTTTTTCGCTTTGCTGGAGAGTTTCTTCGAGCTTGACCCGCGACGTGACGTTTTCCAGAACAATGATCGCGCCCGTCTGATTTTGCGAAACCGAACGAAGCGGCGCGATCGCGACATTGAGAATCAAAGCTTTTCCGTCGGACGAATTTGTATAAAGCTTGTAGGCGTGGCGAATCTCGGTCAAATGCCAACGCGATTTGCCCAGGATATTTTCAAGATTGACGGCAAAAGCACGGTCAAAAATGTCTTCGACGAGCTTTCCGATCGTTTCCTGTCGGCTCAGCCCGAGCATTTCTTCAAACGTCGAATTACACCGCGTGATCTGTCCGTTTTCGTCAACCGCGAGGAGTCCGACATTGACCGATTCGACGATCGATTCGTTAAATTCTTTCAAAAGCGCGAGCTCTTCGGCACGTTTTTCCTGTTCCTGATAAAGCAGGGAATTTTCGACCGCGACGGCGACATAACCCGAAACCGTCCGTAAAATTTCCAGATCTTCGCTCGAAAGCAGCGAACCGTCCGAGGCGCGTCCCAAACCGATCACGGCGATCATTCGTCCGCGCACGACGCATGGCACATAGTAATGCAATTCCTGACGAACGATATTTTTCCCGTTGCCGCTGAATTTTTCGAGTTTGCCGCTGACTTCGTTTGAGTCGTTTTCTTCGTCCGAGTTGATTTCCGCTTCGAAAAATTCGAGCTCGTCGGCGCGGACAATTCCTTTTTCCGCGCTCTTTTGCCGGATCATCTGGCGAAAATCGCTCGGCACGTTAAATTCTTCGCTCAGCCCGATTGATTTGGCGAGCTTATAAAATTCGGGCGAATTTTCGTCTTCGATAAAAACAGCGACTTTTTCGACATCGAGAACCTGCCGCAATCTTTCGGTCAGCGCATTTAAAAGCGGTTCGAGCGCGGTTGTCGCCGAAAGAGTTCTGCCGAAATCAAGCAGGCTGCGCCGCAAATCGTAGCGTTCACCGTAGAAAAAACGATCGGCGCGCTCCTGCAAAAATTTCTTCAAAGGTTCGCTCAAAAGCACGATTCCAGCCATCGCGACAATCGCGATCAATGCCCGCAACGTAATTTCCGTCGTCGAAAGATTATTGCCGATGGCAAGGAAAACGAGCCCGAGCGCGACCGCCCCGATCATCATTGCAATCGCGACGGTCGTCAGCGCGTAAACCAGCGCCCGGCGCACGACGACATCAACGTCCATCAAACGATAGCGGACGACCGAATGACCGAAGCTCAAAGGAATCAAGGCAAGCGGCAAGGTCGTGATTGCTGCCATAAAAGAGTCTTCGGGAAGGTAAACAATGCGCCGCACAATCTGTACAATGACGATCGGCAGAATTGCGGCAATCGTTCCCCACATTGCCCATTTCAAACGCTGACGGACAATCGTTTGCTTATTTCGCCAAAAACGGCGAATCAGAACGCCCGCGCCTGCCGCGACAAAAATGACGAAATGATAAAAGTTTGCCTGATAGAGATTTCCGAGTAGATTGTATTTGTCCAGCAGCAAGGCAGCCGAATCCATTGCTTCCCATTTGACGGCGATTTGCAGAATTATCGAAAACGCAAAAATGCCGAGCGTGATCAGACCCGCCGGAACGTAGAGCAGAATCGTCTGCCAGCGCGAACGGTCGAAAACCTCGCTTCTGACCGGATAGCGCAGACAAAAATGCAGGAAAAGGGGCGCGAAAAACGCAAAGGCAAGATTATCCAGAAGATTGATCGCCAGATCGAAATCTTCGCCCAGGTAAAGCGATTTATAAACGTGAAAAACAAACGCCGCCAGACAAATGATCGCAAAATGCAGCACGAACGGCGCGTGTCCGCCTTGTTTGAAAAGCACAAAAATTCCGACCCCGAGCCAGACGATGCCGACCAAAGTCAGAAAAATTATCGGCGCAGTCCAGCGCGGCTGGGTGTCAATATGCTTTAGATCGGCGTAATAGTAATTGTTGGCGAAGGAATAGGAAGGTTTTTGGTAGAAATATGTCAGATTGCCGTCGACGCCTGCCGCTTCGAGATACATTTGAACATCGGCGGGCGACGTGATCTCATCGGTTTTATCGCTGTCTAAGCCGATGCCGATAAGTTTATCTCCGGTCGAAATCCCGGCGCGGGAAGCGGCAAGTCCAGGCAATACTTTTTCCGCGTAGATCCCGTTGTCGGCTCTTAACTGCCAGTCAACGCCGTCGGTTGGCGGGAGTTTGTGATAGGCTCGCTGAGACAGATTAAGGGCGCCGCCGACAACAAACAAAACTGTCGCCAAAAGCCAAACTAAACTCCAACTTGTCAGCACTTTACCCGTCATCGTCGCAAGGCAAACTTCTCCGAAGATTTCAGACGCAAACTACGTTCCAGTTATTTCTTTTCAGAAAAAAGACTTAACCTTTGTCAAATCAATTGTTTCCAAATGTATAAACAATTAATCGGCTGCAAATTCATTCAGTTTTTTGCTTAGCATCCGAGAATTTGGAAACAAAAAAATCCAAAGCCAAAAATAATCGACTTTGGACAATAAACTTTTGGCTGTAAATTTACTTAAAATCTGACCAAAATTCCACCGCGCAAAACCCGCCGCTGCGATGAAAGTTTGAGGCTTCCTTCTTCGCTGTTGACGCCGGTTTGATTATCGAGCAGATTGCGTGCATCGATAATTGCTTCGGCGCGAATCGGCAAACCCAAAGTCGGCAAAGATTGCGTGACGACAACGCTCAGACCCGGATCATAAATCGTCATTCTGCCTTGAAACGGATCGATCGCAAAAACGGTTGCCTGCGGCGAAAAACGGAAAATCGTTTTAACCTGTGTGCCGGTTCGCAGATCGGCATCGAACTGCCCGAAAAATGTTTGGAAATAATCGTTTTCAAAAACATTTGCCGGATTTGAAATCGCCTGCTCGGAAAGTTTCTGACCGTTGCCGAACGCATAACCCGCCGCAGTGCTGAAAATTCCGTTCAAACGGCGCGCATAAACCAATCTTAAACCCTGCGCTTTGCCTTGTTGATTGGCGACAAATTTGTCAGCCTCGTTGCCTAAAAAATCGATCGGCATATTTACTAAACCGACGCCGCGACCGCTTGTCAGATCGAAAAAAACGTTTGCTTCGATCGAAGAACTGCCGTCTAAAATTCTTTCAACGCCGAATTCGAACCGGCTGCTTTTGTTCATTTGCGGCTTGTCGTTTTCGACAACAAAATCCTGCACCGCAACCGGGTCGCGGAAAAGAACCGGTGTGCCTTCGAGTTCGATTGCCTGCGACCAGCTTTTTTCTTCGGTTTGCGTTGTATAAGAAGTGCGCAGCCGCGTTCGCGAATTCAGATCGAATTGTAAGCCGAGGCGCGGAGCCAGCGAAAAATCGCTTCCCGCGCCGAGAAAGCGCGAATAATCAAAGCCGAACACAAAAACTACATTATCTTTGACGCGCCATTCATCCAAAGCCTGCACGGAAAATTGTCCGAGCGGTTTTTCCTGGTTTTCGAGCTCGACTTTGCCGAGTTTGGCAATCGAGGTATTAATCCGCACCAGATGCTCGTCGCTGAAACGGGTTTTTATATTTGCCTCAAATCTCTGCGGCGCATTCTGACTGGCGGCGGTTTGTCCCGCCAAAACTACTTGCGTGTTTTCGGTGACGGGCAAAAGCGTTGCAAAATTTGCACCCGCGAAAGTTTCGCCGTTCGAGCTGGCGGCAAACGTCTCGATGACGGTTTGTCCGCGGCGCGTTTGTTTTTCTTGTGTTTCGGGAACTTCGCCGGTTTCCTGCGGCTGATTTTCGGCGGTCGTCGCGTTTTCGTCTGCGACGGTTTCGTCAACCGGAATTTCGCCTTCCTGAGTCTGATAGATCGAACTGCGGATCTGTGCGGCGCGGATCCGCCATTTCGAACTGTTGCGGTCGGAACGTTTTTCGGGCAAAGTGTTGCCGCTTCCGGCGCGTTCGAGATTGAATTTGTAGTTTAGCTCGGTCGAACGATTGACCTCGACCGAATTATAAGTGATTGGATTATAGCCCTGGGCGACTGCGAGAACCGTGTAGGTTCCGGGTAACACTTTTGCCAGAAAACTTCCGTTTGCCGACGAACGCACCTGTTTTAAAAGCTGTGATGTGCCGACCTTGAAAAAGGAAACATAGGCATCGGAAATCGGATTTCCCGATTCGTCGCGCACCGTACCTTTGATGATTCCGAGAATTCCTTTGTTTTCGATGACCGCGCCCCGGGTTTCAAACGCGGAAATAAAAAACGCGGAAAAAACAGTCAGCGTAACAAATAAAGTTTTTAGAACAAATTTCGGGGCTTCGGAAAAACTCATCTAAAAAAGCAACCTCCGCTAAAAAAACAAGTTACGGGGAAAACTCATTACAGGAGTGCTAAAACTGCAATAATCGATTATAAAGTGCTAAAACGGGCACTTTGGTATTTTCTTTCGTAAAATCAAATGTGTCAAGCCTGCAAAGACACGTACGTTTGACTAGTATGATGCAACTCAAGCATTTTAGTTTGCTTTGCCGGCGAAAATTTATGCCTTTGATTGTGCGATGAACTTGACAAAGTTTGCCTAACGGCTAGAATAAAAACTTGCTTTTCTTGCAAAAGCAATGGAGATGTGGCTGAGTGGCTGAAAGCGGCAGTTTGCTAAATTGTTGAGGATCAAAAGTCCTCCACAGGTTCGAATCCTGTCATCTCCGCCATTATTTTAGTAGTCGGTAGTCAGTAATCAGTAGTCAGACGGATTTTTCGCTGAAAATTGATTTTTGACTACCGGCTATAATTATTTTGACAGTAAATTTTTTGTCAGTTTTGTTTTTTGTCAGACTTGCACCTGACCACTGACGACTGACCACTGACCACTATGATAAGAGTTAGATTTGCTCCAAGCCCGACAGGGTATCTACATATCGGTTCAGCGAGAACCGCGCTTTTTAATTATCTTTACGCCCGCAATGTCGGCGGAAAATTCCTTTTGCGGATCGAAGATACCGACATTGCGCGTTCGACCGACGAATCGACGCGTTCGATTCTCGAAGGTTTGGCGTGGCTCGGGTTCGCACCTGACGAGGAAATCGTTTTTCAGTCAAATAACGCCGACAAGCATCGCGCCGCCGCGCTGAAATTATTGGAAGAAGGTAAAGCGTATCGCGATTTTACGCCGAAAGCCGAACCGACCGACAAAAATATCAAGGAAACGATCGCCGACCGCGCGCGTCAAAATCAAGGCGTCAAATCAATGCGCGATAATCCGTTTCGTGATTTATCAAAAGAAGAATCCGCCGCGAAAGCCGCCGCGGGCGAGCCTTTTGCGATTCGTCTGAAAGTTGCCGAAACGGGAAAAACGAGTTTTGAAGACGCGGTTTACGGATTGAACGAACGCGATTACAGCGAAACGGAAGACCTCGTTCTGCTCCGTTCGGACGGTCACCCGCTTTATAACCTGGCGGTCGTCTGCGATGACATCGAGATGGAAATCACGGATGTCATTCGCGGTCAGGACCATCTGACGAACACGCATAAACAGATTTTAATCTACGAAGCCCTCGGCAAAACGCCGCCGAAATTCGCGCATCTGCCGCTGATCTTAGCGCCGGGCGGAAAAAAATTGTCGAAAAGATTTCACGGCGAGATCGTTTCGATGACAACCTACCGCGACGCCGGATTCCTGGCATCGGCGTTTCGTAATTTTCTCGCGCTTTTGGGATGGTCGCCGAAAACCGAGCAGGAAATTATGACTCTGGACGAGCTTGTCCGAACATTTTCGCTCGAAGGAATTCACCGCAACAACGCGATCTTCAATTTCGAGCCGAACAATCCGAAACGCTGGACGGACGACAAGGCGATCTGGATGAACGCCGAATATGTCCGCACAATGCCGCTCGCCGAGCTTCTGCCGTTCGTCAAAGCCGAATTGAAATCCGCCAAGCTCTGGCGCGAGGAATACGAAGACGACGATAAGGCGTGGTTTGAAAAAACGGTCGATCTGATCCGCGAAAGATTTTTCACGCTCAAGGATTTTTCCACGCAGGGACGCGCCTATTTTTCGGAAGACTTTGATTTCGACGAAACCGCAATTAACAAAAACCTAAAAAAATATCCCGAATTGCAGGCGTGGCTTCCCGAGCTTGCCGAACGGTTCGAGTCGGTCGAAGATTTTACGCACGACGCGATTCACGACGCGGTCGGCAAATTCGTCGAAGAAAAGGGCACAAAATTCGGCGTCATTATGAACGGCGCGCGCGCGCTTCTGACGGGCTTAGCGGTCGGACCTTCGATGCTCGCGGTTTTTGAAACGATCGGCAAGGAAAAATCGATTATGCGGCTTAAAAGTCAGGTTGCGTGGAATCAATAATGTCAATTCGCTTTGAAAAAGCCGCTCTTGAAAATATTCCGCAAATCATTGCGCTAATGCTTGAATTTGCGGAATATGAAAAACTTCTCGACAGTTTCGAAGTGACGCCGGAACGTTTGAGAATCGCGCTTTTCGGTGATGGAAAAGTTGCCGAAGCGATCGTCGCGTTCGATGGTGAACAAGCGATCGGCTACGCGATCTTCTTTCCGTATTTTGCGACTTTTCGCGGTCAGCGCGGGATTTATCTCGAAGATATTTATCTGACAAAATCGGCGCGCGGACGCGGTGTTGGCGAAATGATGCTCAAATATATCGCCAAGAGCGCCAAAGAGCGCGGGTTTGAACGGATCGATTTTCAGGTTTTGGAGTGGAACGCGCCGGCGATCGGTTTTTACGAACGCCTCGGCGCAGAAAGAAACGACGAAGAAAGACATTTCAAATTCGCGGGCGAAGCGTTTGAAAATCTCGCGCTTTAAAACTATTTCAAAAAAGCTTTGATGTTCAGAGTGCGAATCAAACGATGCAGATTGGTCGGGTGCAGACCGAGCCGTTTGGCGGCTTCCGTGTAATTGCCGTCCGCCTGTTCGAGCGTTTTGACGATCAGATTTTTCTTCATTTCATTGACCGCTTTTTGATATTCCATCACGGGCATTTCCGCGCTTTCCGATTCGAGAATCGATTCGGGTAAATCTTCGGGCAAGATCAGCTCGTAATTTCCCAAAACGACGGCTCGTTCGACGGCGTTTTCGAGTTCGCGGACATTGCCGGGAAAATCGTAATTGGTCAATAAACTGCGCGCTTCTTTGGAAATTCCCGTCACTTTCCGTTTACATTTCTGGCTGTATTTCGTGACGAAATAATCCGCGAGCAGAGGAATGTCTTCGCGGCGGCTGCGCAGCGGCGGCACGACGAGCGCGACGACATTCAAACGATAATACAGATCTTCGCGGAAATTCCCGTTTTTGATCTCGGTTTCCAGGTCGCGGTTGGTCGCGGCGATCACGCGCACGTCAACCTTGATCGGGCGTGTTCCGCCGACGCGCTCGAATTCGCGTTCCTGCAAAACACGAAGCAGTTTGGCTTGCGTCGCGGGCGACATTTCGCCGATCTCATCGAGGAAAAGCGTGCCGCCGTCGGCGATTTCGATCTTGCCTTTTTTCTGCTGGATGGCGGTTGTAAACGCGCCGCGCTCGTGTCCGAAAAGCTCGGATTCGAGTAGGTTTTCCGACAAAACAGCGCAGTTTATCGCGACGAACGGTTTATCGCCGCGCTCGCTGTTTTCGTGAATCGCGCCCGCGACAAGCTCTTTGCCTGTACCGCTTTCGCCGCGAATCAGAACGGTCGCCCCGGTCGGCGCGGCTTTTTCGATAAAACGGAAAACCTTCTGCATCGGCGCGCTTTCGCCGATCATATTATGTTCGAGATTGATCTCCTCGCGCAGCCTCCGGTTTTCGCTGCTCAGCCATTCGAGATGTCTGATGTTTTCCAGAATTACCGAAACGATTCCCGCGACGGCAATTAAAAACTGCAGGTGATTTTCGTCAAAACCGTTTGCCGGATTGCTTGTGTCGAGATAAATGATTCCCGCGATCTTTTCCTGAACGGTGAGCGGCGCGCACATCAGTGAATCAGTCTGCGAAGCAAGCAAACTTTCCGCCCGGTTGTAATTTGCGTTTGTCCCGACGTTCCGGCATAAAACCGCCGCTTTTTCGCTGATCACCTGTTCGGCAACCGTTTGGCTGATTCTGATCGGCTGGTTGGTTTCGCCGGATCTATGACTGCTGAACGTGGCGGTGATGTTTTCGAGATTTTCTTCAACTAAAAGAATTGCCCCGCGCATTGCCGGAAGCGCGTCGAAAAGCGCATTGAAAACGGCTTTTTGCAGAGCTTCCAGATCGCGCAGTTTGCCGAGTTCGATATTCAAATCCAGCAACGTGCTTAAATTACGCGCTGCTTTGTCGTTTGCCGAAAGCGATGCCAGAACCTGCGCGGAATTCAGATAAAGCGCGTCTTTTTTTTCAAGCCGAATCGTCGAACCGGCGTTCATTTCATTGCCGAATTCGATCAAATCGGGGACAAAATCGTTTTCCGTTTCGTATTGGAAGAAAATAAACCGAACATCGCCGAGCGTGATCTGGTCGCCGTGATTTATTGTGTGTTGTTTAACTGCCGCGCCGTTGACAAAAGTTCCGTTAAAACTATCAAAGTCAATTATCGCAAAGCTTTCGCCTTCGCTCTTAATCAAACAATGCTGACGCGAAATTGAACGGTCGGGAATGCGAATATCATTGGTTTTATCGCGTCCGATGGTGGTTTCGCTCTCTTTCAATGCGAAAACCGAGCCTTCAAAAGAGCTTGAAATAGCAATCAGTCTGGGATTCATCATAAACCGGTGTAATTAAAGATTTGACTAACACAAATAATTTATCACATCTTTTCGATTATTAAACTCAAATAACGCCTTTTAAGTGTCAAAATCGACAGTTTCGATGTGTCAATTCTGATACTCTTTTGCCGCTTGCATAGCTAAACTAATTTTCCATTCTTTAATTATGACCAGGGATTTACTGAAAAATTACAGAAAAGACTATTTGGCACGCGAGTCGCAATATAGAATTTAAGAAATGGCTGATTGAGGACAGGCAAACAAATATCAGTCAGGATTACCCCCGAAAAATCGCTCAAGAATCGCGGCTGTTCGCTAATTGTGCTTACGTTCAGCGTGAAACCGGAAGTCAACCTCACCTTCTCCAAGAAATGTTGAGTCGCGTCACTATTCGCCAAATTTGACGAAACTCAACATTTCACCTTTTTAAACGAAGGATCAAACCAAAACCCAAACAATAAAGAAAAAATAAGTAGTCGAGCGAAATCAGTTTCGTATAATTTGATTCGGACTAGCTGAAATCTAATAGTTGATAACTGATAGATCAATCTTTCATCTTTTAGCTATTCCGAAGTTCAATCTGAAATTATTTTGCTTCACTACTTAATTTTTAAATAGTATTGATAATTATCGATAATTAGTTATGGTTTTAAATTAACTATAAGGTAAAATTAAGAGATAATTCATAGAGTGGTAAAATCCAAATAAATTGAACGGAGAATTAGAGATGAACAACGGCAGATACACGCCCCAACCCGAGGATAAATTTACTTTCGGACTCTGGACGGTCGGCAATCGCGGCGCCGACCCCTTCGGCACACAGGTTCGCAGAAAACTTTCACCCACGGAGATCGTCGAACTGCTCGCCGAAGTCGGCGCCTACGGCGTCAATTTTCACGACAACGATCTCGTGCCGATCGATGCCACTGCCAGTGAGCGCGCCGCAATCGTCAAAGATTTTCACAAGGCTTGCGACGACAATGGCATAAAAGTTCCGATGGCGACCGTCAATCTTTTTTACGAGCCCGTTTTCCGCGACGGCGCCTTTACGGCAAACGATGCG
>DATLOR010000203.1:0-14573 GCA_035536135.1 Pyrinomonadaceae bacterium
GACGGCGGCGTCCGCCAGAAGCTCGATCCGCTCGCCGCCCGCGAGACCGATCAGTTTTTCGCCTTCCTGACTAAAAGTGATGACGCCCATCGGCGTTTCGAAATTTCCCAAAAATTCCGCAAACTTTCCGTTCGTCACCGCTTTAACTTCCGCTTTCGGCGTCGGCAGCGGAAAAGCCGAGCCGGGAACGGGCAGAAGCGAATCGGCAACGGAAGTTTCCTGCTTTCCGGGATGCACCGGAAAAGCCGGACGCTTCGAAGGAACAACCGGATTTTTGGCGATCTGCGAGAGTGCGACTTCGATTGCCTTTTCAAGCTGCGGGTCTTTTCCGCTCATAAAATCCTGCGGCATAATTTCGACGTCGAAATCCGGCGCGACTCCGAAATTTTCGATTCCCCAAGAGCTGCCGTCCGTGTTGAAAGCCGCGCGGTTTGGGATCTGAACGCGCCCGCCGTCGACAAATCGCGGCGTGAAAAAATACGGTCCGATCCCGCCGCCGCCCGTTCGTTTGCCGACGATCGAGCCGACCTTGCCGAGCTTGAACATAAACGCGCCGGTTTCCGCCGCCGAGCCGTTCCATTCATTGATGATCATCACCTTCACGGGCGGTGCGGGGTTAACGGGCGTCGCGATCTCGTCGCCGCCGCGAAACATATAATTGTAAAGCGGTTTGCGTTTGAGCCACTCGATCAGATAATCGGGCGTAATGCCGCCGCCGTTAAAGCGCTGGTCGATGATTACGCCGGCTTTATCGGTATTGGCGCTGAGTCCGCGAATGGCGTTCATAATTCCGTCGCCGTCGTAATTTTCGATAAAAATATAGGCGAGTTTGCCGTTCGATAATTTTTCGACCAATTTGCGATTATTTTCCGCCCAATTGGCGCGCCGCAGACGGTTTTCGCCGTTTGCCGGATACACCGTAAAAGTTCTCGCGCCATTTGCGTCCTTTTCAGCGCTGACGGTGATTTTGGTCGGTTTTCCGGCGGTATTTTCAAAATACGAGAGAATGTTTTTCGTCGCCTCAACCTTATTGCCGTTCACTTCCAGAAGATAATCGCCTTCGCGAACGTCAATTCCGGGTGCGTCGAGCGGCGCGCTGAACCGTCCGTTCGCCGAAGCGTAAGAAGTTGAGCGGTAGATTTTCTTGAAGCGGTAATGACCGTTTTCGATCGCGTAGTCCGCGCCGAGCAGTCCGATATTGCCGCCGCGTCCGAAAGGCGGCGGCGCGTCTCCGCCGCCGATGCCGAAATGACTGACCGAAACCGAGCCGAGCATTCTGCCGATCAGCGAATTTAGATCTCCGCGCCGCGTGACGGTCGGCAAGTAAGAAGCGTAGTAATTTTCGAGCGCTTTCAGATTCTGCCCGTGCAAATTCGGGTCGTAAAACCAATCGCGCATCAGGCGCACGGATTCGTGAAAGATCTGCCGCCATTCTTCCGAAGGATTAATGCGGACTTCCATTTTGCTGAAATCCTGCTTGCCGTCGCCTTCTTTTGCGGCGGTTTCCGCGCTTGTCAAAAAGAAATCGCGTCCTTTCCGGTACAAGATCCGGCTTCCGTCCGCGGTAATATCGACCGCCCCGATGTCGCTAACAATCTTTTCGAGCCCGTTCGGTTTTGCCGAATCGAACGAATAGACGGCTTGGGTCTGCGTCTGCTCGTTAAAATCGCCCGGCGTATTCGTCCATTCATCGACGACGAGCAGAAGCTTGCCTGCACGTCCCGCCGCGAGCCGGTTGTAATCGCGCTGCGGCAGAGGCAGATCGACAAAACGGCTTTCAAGATTCGTAAAATCGATTTTGACCTGCGGCGCGGTTTCCGCCGATCTGGCTTCCGGGTTTGGCTGCCGGTTCGGCAAAAACGGTGACGGCGCGTCTTTCGACAAAATGAGTGCGTGTACTCTTCGGACGACCAGCGGACGCGCCAGAACGCCGTTCAAAACGCCCCAGTTAAATTCGCTCGTCAAAGCGTTCGGGCTCGAAACGAAATACAGATATTTGCCGTTCGCGTCGAAAACCGGCGTCTGCGCGTGCGTTCTGCCGTCCGTGATCTGAACCGATCTTTTCTGCGTCAGATCATAAATAAAAACCGTTCCGGCGCGATTTTTCAGGCGTTTCGCATACGCCAGAAAACGCGAATCGGGCGAGAAATTCGCCGCCCAGTCGTCCTGCGCCGAGTAATCGGAAGTATCGATCTTTGTCGCCGCGGCGGCGGCACCGTCCGTCTCGACCAGCCACAGATTCAAACGACGATCGTTGAAAACCAGTTTTTTCGAATCGGGCGACCAGACCGGACTCCAATAAAAAGAAGGCTGGCGCTCGATCGCGATCTTTTTGACCGCGCCCGTTTCAAGCGACCGGAGATGCAGAAAATATTCGCCCGTTTCGTCGGAAAAATACGCGACCTGTTTGCCGTCGGGCGAAATTGTCGGGTAACGCTCCGCCGCATTCGAGGTATTTGTCAGGTTTTTGTATTCGCCCGTTTTTGTCTCGAAGACCAAAACTTCGCCGCGCGCGCCGAAAGCGATTTTCTCGCCGTTTGCCGACGGCAGAATCTGTTCGAGAAAGCGCATCGCATTGGCGTTCTTCGGCAAAAGCTCGGACGTATCGGGCGAAACCGTGACGTTGATGATCTTGTCCTGATTGGTCGTTAAATCGAAAAGGTGAATCCGTCCGTCCTGAATAAAAGCAATTTCGCTGCCCGCGCCGGACGCGTGGCGAATGCCCTGCCCGTCAAATTTCGTCAACTGCTTTGCCTGCTTCGTCTTCCGGTCGTAGGAAAAGAGATTGAAAATTCCCGTGCGGTCTGACGCGAAGTAGATTTTATCGCCGAGCCACATCGGATTGCGGTCGTTGTAATTCTGATTCGGCAGCTTTTCGGTCGCGCCGCTCATTAAATCCGTGATCCAAACCGGCGAGGTCATTCCGCCGCGGTAATAGCGCCATTCGCCGAAAACAAACTGGCGCGGCGTGTAAGCGATTTGCTTTCCGTCGGGCGAAAACACGGCGTCCAAACCCTGCGGCAGCGGCAGGCTGGTCGCAAGCGCCGGGTTTTCGACGTTCATTTTGTAAAACCGCAGAACGGTTTCCTCGTCGCGCGTCGTTTGAAAGATCACGTCTTTGCCGTCCGCCGTCCACGCGGTCATAAAATCGTTTTCCGGCATCATCGTGATGCGTTTCGCTTCGCCCGCGCCGTCCGCCGCAATCACGTAAACGTCGAGGTCGCCGCCGTTCTGGCGCGAAAAGGCGATCTGTTTTCCGTCGGGCGAAAAAACCGGGTTCGTTTCCTCGTTTTCGGTGTTTGTCAGACGCCGCGCCGCGCCGCCGCTTTTCAGAACGATCCAGATCTTGCCCGCAAAGGTAAAGGCGATGTGCGTTTGATTATGCGCGACCCGGCCGATGAGCATCGGAGAATCGCCGTTCTGAGCAAAAATGCCGAATGCGAAAAAGGCGATGAGCATTGTTAGAAAGACAAATTTAGACATAGTTTTTCCCTCTTTTTATAAAAACTATTACTTTTTAACATTTCGGGAAAGTCCGTTTCTTGAACGAACGGAACATTTTTGTATCAGGCTAACCCCGGCGCGAGATTTTTCGATGCGCGGCTGGCGTCAGTCCGAAAACCGATTTGAAGGTTTTATTGAGATGGCTCTGGTCCGAAAATCCGGCGGCGAGCGCGATTTCGCTGAGCGGCGCGGCGGTCGCCGAAATCTGCCGTTCGGCAAATTCGACGCGCAGACGGCGCACGTATTCGCCGATCGTACAGCCGAATTTCCGGCGAAAAACGCGCGACAGGTGAACCGGATGAACGCCCGCAATCTTTGCAATATCATCGACAAAAAAAGAACCGGCAAAATTCGCGTGCAGAAATTCCCGGGTTTGGTCGAGCCAGCGCGGAAATTGTTTGTCGTCCCCGCGCGTTTGGAGGCGCGCGGCTTCGGCTAAGATTTCGAGGATCAAGCCTTCGATCGCAAGCGCCGAAAAACTGTCCGGCTGCTGAAATTCGCGGTAAATCTTTCGCCCGAGATAGCTGATATTTTCGGTTCGAAGGCTTCCGGGCGCGTCCAGAACCGTCGAGTGCTCGCGAATCGCGGCGAGGCGTTTGAAATCGAACTCGACGCTTAAGATCCGCACATTCGTCTCAAAATCAACCGCGTGCGATTCTTCGGGCGGATGAAAAACGACAGTCGAAGATTTACGCGATAATGCGTGCGGGGTGAATTTTTCGACGTAGCTTCCGCTCATCACAAAGCTGAAGGAAGCAAATTTATGCGCGTGGCGCGGCTGGCGTAAATTCGGCGGATACGCCACGTCAGAAAGATTTAAGCCGTTTATTCGGCATGTTTTAGCGATGACTCCGTCCGGCGACCGGTGTGACATTCGTTCCATAGAATAGCTCCTTTAAGCCTTTTAAATTTCGCTGATAAAAAATGAAGAGATTTTCGAGATTCTATAGGGCTCAACGAATTATTTTAATTCAAAGTTGCAGAAAACTTAGGTTTCCTTTGCGCCTTGGCGGCTTGGCGGGAACTCAAAAATTTCTCCCGCCAAGCCGCTAAGGCGCAAAGAGTGTTGGAAAAATTCTTTTTATGATCGACGATTTATTTTGCGAAAGACGAATTGCAGAATGAAGTTAAGCAGAATCAGCAAACCGAGCGCGATCACATAAACCAGCCAGCCGAGCGCCTCGTGCAAGCTGCCTTCGGTTGCCTGTCTGCCGTAATAATAAGTCAGAACGCCGGTCGTCGTAACGCGCGCCGCGTTGGTCAGCACGGCGATCGGAATCGCCGAAAGCATCAGGATCACGGCGCGCCAAACATCGAGATTCTTGAAAAGATCAAACCAGCCGTTATTGGTTAATTCGCGTTTCGTGCGCGTGAAAAAGGCAAGGATCAGGGCAAGCGTCATAAGCGTCATCAGACTGCGGATACCGCTGCACGCTTCGACGACTTCGAGCGCGATCACCTGCGTCGCGCCGCGCGGCAGAATCTCGAAAACATTGCCTTTGCGAACCGTCGGAATTTCAAACAGACGGATTCCCCAAACCGCGATCTGCGACGCGTAGATCTGCAAGGGAAACGCGATCTTGTTAAAAATTATCTGCGGGATCGGGATCGAAAGAAGCAGTAAAACGAACGGAACGACGAGAAACTGCAAAATTTTTGTGCCGAAAAAATAGACGACGACACCGCCGAGCATCAGCACGAGCGAAATGCGCTGGGTAAAAAGCTCGGCACCGAGACTGCCGCCCAAAAGCATCACGAGTGCGAATAGAATCACGCCGCCGCCAAGCCAGAACCGCGGCGTTTTATGGGCTTTTTGAAGCTCGTCAAATTCAAGCCAAATAATAAAACCGATCACGAACGGGACTAACAAACCGTGCGAATAATTTTCGTCCGTCCACCAATCGCGCCCGAGTTTTGTTAGAACGCCGGCGTAAAGAAACGCCAGAACGAGCCCGATCAAAACAGGTTTCCAGAGAGTTTTAAAATTGATCGCGGCTGAATTCATCGGCTTAATTCTTACATGGCAGGAAACGTCAAATCGCGGCGGTTTTCCGCAAACGACAGATTACCACAGAAAAAACTGCGGATAAACATTTTTTCAAATGCTTACCCGCAAACCGCTTTTCATCGGCGCAAATTATTTCAAGGAACAAAAGCATTCGGAATCGGACGGTCGCCCGAAGTACCGAAACTTGTGATCAGAATTCCGGCAGTCGAACGCTGGACAAACCAGTTGGCGGTTGACGGACGAAAGACGGCGGTGTCGAGTTTGCCGTCGCCGTCGTAATCGCCCGGAGCAGGAATATCGCCGTTTGCACCGAACGGAACCGAATAAAACGAATTGTCCTCCGAACGCTGAATAAACCATTCACCGGTCGAAGGTCGCCAGACGGCGATGTCCGCTTTGCCGTCGCCCGTGAAATCGCCCTGCACGGGTTTGTCTGTTCCAACGCCGAATCGGTAAACCTTAAACTGCGCGTTCGACGATTGCAGATACCACCACGATCCGTCCGAGGGGCGAAAAATGGCAATATCCGCCTTGCCGTCGCCGTCGTAATCCGCCGCGACGGGCTTGTCGCCGTTTGTGCCGAAAGTCACGATACTCGTTCCGCTGCCCGACGAATTTAAAATAAACCACGTGGCATTTGAAGGACGAAAAACCGCGGCATCGGTGCGCCCGTCGCCGTCGTAGTCGGCAGGCGCAGGCAAATCGCCGCTTGTGCCGAACGGAAAGCTGAAGAACGAATTATCTTCACTTCTTTGAATAAACCAAAATCCGGTCGAAGGACGGAAAACGGCAATGTCGGCTTTGCCGTCGCCCGTCCAGTCGCCGGGTGCCAGATTGTCGGTCGAAACGCCGAAGCTGAAAACGCGAAACGCGTTGTCGGATGAACGGACATACCACCAGCTGCCGTCTGAAGGACGGAAGATGCCGATGTCGGTCTTGCCGTCGCCGTCAAAATCAAACGGTGTTCGGTTTTGCGCTTCAGGCGACCAGAAACCCGGGAGAAGATTGTAGTTTCCGCCCGTACTTGCGTTTCCGGCAATCGATTGCCCGATGGTCGCGTTCATCGAATAACTGCCGCCCGAACCCGCGCCGCCGCCGCCCGCGATGACCGATTTGGTGATCGTATAGCTGCCGCCCGATTGCGCCGGCGAAAGAGTGCAAAACAACATCAGACTCAAAACCAATGCTTTTACGTTTTTCATGGTTTTTCCTCCCGACAAATTTGCGCCGTTTTATTTGCCGCGCAGACGATTGCCTTTAGAGCCTCGATTTCAGATTGCTGTTTGTCCAATCTTTCCTGCTGCTGCCTAATGGTTTCCGCCTGCGAGTCGATCTGTTTTTGCTGCGACTCGATTTGCGTTTGCTGCTCGCCCACGGCATTGACCAGCACGACGCCGACGCGGTCGTATTTGACGCCCTGAATCTCGCCCTTCTCGTTGCGCGTCGTCAGGAGCGGTTCGACCTCCGCGACTTCTTCGGCAACCAAACCGAAATCCGCATCGTTGTTTGCCTTCCAATTAAACGAAACCGGACGCAGGCGGCGAACCAAATCGAGTCCCGGCGTGTAATTTTGAATGTTTTGTTTATAACGAATTGAAGACGAGCACCCGACAATCAATCTTGTAACATCGGGTTGTAGAGGACCGAAGCAAGCCGATACTACCCCGACGGCGCCCCCGGTGTAAGATCCGACAGATCCGTAAACCGTCACTCTGACGTCCGGTTGACTCACGGTTCCGATCGTCACTGAGCTGTTTGGCATCGTGATATTGCCGTTACCGTCAAGAATGATTCTGTCTTGATAAGTCACGCCGTCGTATTGTGAGATATAAAGCGTCGAATTACTGTTGGCGTTGCCGACGACGCCGAAATTGATGCCGTTCGCCGCGCCCGCCGATTTCATATAGAAATTCGCGTTGCCCGTGGTGTCGAAATAATTTATTCTGCCATTGACCGTCAACCCGCCCGCGACGTGCACGCGCGACTGCGGCTGAAAAGTTCCGAATCCGACGTTGCCGTTCAGCGCGACGCCAAACGCAAAATTACCGCCGACGTTCCAGAGTTCGAGATTGCCGGTGCGGCTTGCGTCGCTGCTGCCCATCGATTGAAACCGCCACGTCCGCCCGCCGACGGAAGTGTTGCCCAAATCGAACGTCGTCGCCGTCACGTTGCTGTCGGTCACAAAAAGATTCGCGCCGAAGCCGCCGCCCGAAACGCTCAAGCGCGCCGCCGGCGAATTCGTGCCGAAACCGGCGTTGCCGTTTTCGAGGATCGTCAATCTGCCGCCCGCCGTGGCGACCGTATCGACGACGAACGAGCCGAGTCCGCCGAAGCTGGCGACGTTGCCGCCCGCCGTTTGCGTCAGCACGCGCAATCCGTTGTTTCCCGCGTCAGTAACTTGGAATTTATACGTCGGATTGGTCAAGCCGATACCGACAAAGCCTGAAAAAAGAGCGTTGCCGACGACTTGCAGGCGCTGCGTCGGCGTGATCGTTCCGATGCCGACGTTCGTGTCGGCAAGCGAGTTGTTGACGCCGTTGATCGAGCCGAGAACGAGCGAATTACTCTGCCCGACCGCCGCGCGAAAGCCGATCGCCGTCGCGTTTGTCAGATTATTCAAAGTCACGTTCGCGCCGACGCCGAGTATCGTGTTGCCGCCGCCGACGGTGTTGCTCAGCCCCGAGCTATCGCCGAAAAAGGCGTTGTTGCCGCCGCTCGTGTTGTTTTGCCCGGACGAGGCGCCGAAAAACGAGTTGGCGCCGCCGCTCGTGTTGCTGAAACCTGAAAGCTTGCCGAAGAAAGAATTGAAATTTCCGGTCAGATTGCCGCCGCCCGCCTGGACGCCGAAAAAGGAGTTGGATCCGCCGGTCGTGTTCGCTTGTCCGGCTTGAAACCCGGCGAAGATGTTGTTTGCCCCGCCCGCGCTCAAAATTCGATTGCCGCCCAAGTTGAACTGCGTTGTGGCGTCCAGAATATTCGCCGTGCCGGTGCCGTTCAAATTAAAGCCGCCGGTTTGCGGCGTCGTGCCGTTTTGAATAAAGACCGTCCCGCCGCTCGAAGTCGTCAGGTATTGATTGGCTTCGATACCGCCGAGTCTGTTTGAATTGGCGGAAAGCAGTGAGCTGATTGCAAACGGCGCGGAAGTGATGCGCTCGCGCGGCGCAAGGGTCGTCGCCGGCGACGAACTGCCCGCCGGTCGGACGCTTGTTTCGATCCACAAATCTCTGCCCGGGAACATCCAGTTTATTGATCCGTTGAATGTAAGGCTGAAAATTCCATTGACAACCGGAAGATTCGGATAAGTAATGCTGCCTAACGAAGCGCCGCCCGTCGCGGCATCGAAGTATTCCACCTTGATCTCATAATTCCCGTTTGCCGGCGCATTGCCGTCTTTTAAACTGCCCTGATAAGTAATTACGGCACCTTCCAACTGTTGCGCTTTTACCGGCAAAACCAAACACAAGGGTAAAATCATCAAAAAACAAATATTCAAAATAATCTTTTTCATCTTAAAAATCCTCCTCAAATCCTTTCCGAGTTTATTTTTACGGGCAGGGATTGACCGGAAATGTTGCGAGCGCGCCGCTGTTGTTGACCGTGATGCCCCAGCACGCGCCGTTCGGCGAGGTGATGATGACCGTGTTCGGATTGGTAATGTAGACGGCTCCGTTCGTCACGCGGACGTTGCCGTTGACGTGAAATTTGGCGGCGGGCGTCGTCGTGCCGATGCCGACGAACGTATCGGCGGTCGCGCCGTTAACGCCGTTAATGCTGCCCAAAACCAAAGCGTTACTTTGATTGACCTGCGAGCTCGAACCGATGGCGGACGCGTTAGTCAAAGCTCCGATGGCTTGCGAATTATATCCGAGCAAAGTGTTGGAGTTACCCGCGCCGTTGCCCAAACCAGCGCGCCATCCGAAAAACGAATTGCGGCTGCCCTGACTGTTATTTCCGCTCAGGTAGCCGAAAAAGGAGTTCTCATTCCCGGCATCATTGAGATAACCCGCGCCGGCACCGAAAAAGGAGTTATTGCTGCCGGTTGAACTTTGCCGTCCGGCGGTCTGCCCGTAAAAACTGTTTCCGGTTCCGGAATTAAAAAGACCCGCCTGATTTCCCGCCGAGGTGTTGCCGTTCGACATCGAGAAGGCGATCACTCCGCCGATTTTGTAACCGAAGGCGCTGTTGACATTGATGTTGTCGGCATTGATGCCCGCCGTGACATTCAAAGCCGAAACGGAGAGAGTTCCGCCGACGGTGCCGTTGCCGGCAATATTAAAATTAGCGTTTGTCTGCTGCGTCGTTGTGTTTTGAATATAATTCGTGCTTCCGGCGGTCGGTGTTCGCGCATCGCTCAAACGCGCATCGGTCGTCAAAATATATTGCGAAGCGTCCGTCCCGCCGAGCTTCATCGAATCGAGCGAGATTAAAGAGCTGATCGAAAACGGCACCGCTCCCATCCGCTGGCGCGGGCTGAGAATCGTGTACGGCTGCTGGCTATAGGCGGGCTTGAAACCGAACTCGATCCATAAAGTCCTGCCCGGCGTGTGAAATGCGGCGTAGCCGGATTCGGTAAAGCTGAAAACCCCACCCGTGACCGGCACGTTCAGATGGTTGTTTCCGCCGACGATCGTCGTGCTCGTTTCGGTATCATAGAGATTATATGAAATATCGTAATTACCGTTTGCCGGAACATTGCCGTCCTTCAAAAAGCCCTGAATCGTGTAGGGCATAATTATTAACTGTCCCGACGCATCGAGAGTTTGAAAAATAAATAAAATCATCAAAAGACAAATACTCAAAATAATTCGTTTCATCTTAAAAAACCTCCTCAATTCTTTAATTACCCGTCAGCCGCATCGCATAGAGATACTGCCCGAAATAAACATTGCGCACCGCAATGCGCATTCCGAGCCGGATGGTCATCGGCTGACGGTAAAGATTGTTGATGACCGTCTGCGGCAAGCCGAGATCGGCGAAATAACCGCGCGCGAAACCGCGTGTTGCCGCCGCGCTGTACTGGTCAAAGAAAAATTCGAAATCATTTGCCGGAATGGTGCGGATGAATTGTTTCGCGCCGAACGCCGAAACCGTCAAAACGCCGTTCAAGGGTAATCCGGTCGTCGGGTCGAGTGCCGAGGGATCGTTGAATGCCGCGCTTTCGATCGTTATTTTCGGAATATAGCTGAAAGTGACGGGCAGACCGTTCGCGAAATTGTTTTGAAATTCGTTGTTGATCGTATTGTTGAGAATAAAATAGACGACATTGTCGGCACTGCGCCCGGGAATCGTGATCCTGCCGAGATTGTCGAACGTCGCGCTCGAGGTCGCGCCGCCGACCGTGTGCGCCAGACAACGGTCGTCCGCGCCGAGCACGAGTTCAAGCTCGTCAAGCAAAATCTGCGGATCGCAGCTCCGGTAAACATAAACCCCGCCGGTCGTCGCCGTGCCGAGGAATTTTACGTTTTTGCCGAACGAATCCGGTTCGCCGACATCCGCCGCCGTCAGCAGAGAATTGACCGGACTCTGTTGTTCTTTTTTAATATCCGCCAATTCCTTTAAAACAGCTTTCCGATCACGCTCGGCAGACGCATTTTTCTGCGCCGAAACCATTTGAAAACTCAGGCAAACGATCATTAGAACCAAAATCTTTTTCATCCTTTTATCTCCTTTTGAAAACAAATGTTTTCTTTGTTTATTACAGGGTGCAATTTTCCTTTCAGCACACTACGCGAAAACTGTGTTAAAATCGGCTCAAAGTTTTTATGGCGAATGAAGTTACGCTTTTATTGCAGGAACTTGGCGGCGTACGCGGCGACGCGAACCGCGAGGCTTTGGACAAACTTCTGCCGATCGTTTACGACGAACTGCGCCGTCTGGCGGCGAGCTTTCTGCAGCGCGAACACGCCGTTTCGATCCAGACGACCGAGCTCGTCCACGAAGCCTATTTCAAGCTCACCGACCAGAAAAAAGTTGATTGGAAAAATCGCGGACAGTTTTTTGCGATTGCCGCGCAGGCGATGCGGAGGATTTTGATCGATGCGGCGCGGCAGCGAAAATCTTTAAAACACGGCGCGGAAAAGGTTTCGCTCGACGACGCGCTGACCGTTTCCGCCGAACAAAATCAAAATCTGCTCGAGCTTGACGAAGCTTTGACGGAACTCGAAAAGTTCGACGCAGTGCAATGCCGCGTGGTCGAGCTTCGTTATTTTGCGGGCTTAACGATCGAGGAAACGGCGGAAGTTCTGCGCGTCTCGCCCGCGACCGTCAAACGCGAATGGACGATCGCGCGGGCGTGGCTTTATCAAAAAATTAACGGCACGTGAGCCGATCTTGCCTTACATTTCGCGTAGTGCATTGGAAAACTGTATGGATCCGGCGAAATGGCAAATTGTTAAATCGAACTTTTCGGCAATTCTCGAATTGCCCGAAAATGAACGTCCGCGCTTTTTGGAAAGCTGCGGGGCGGAAGTCAGACGCGAAATCGAAAATCTCCTGACCGCCCACGAAAAAGCCGAGGAGTTTATCAACCAGCCGTTTTTCTTCAAACCGGATTCGACCGCCGAAGATCATGCCGGAAAACAAATTGACGATTACCTGATCCTCGAAAAAATCGGGACGGGCGGAATGGGCGCGGTCTTTCTGGCGGAACACCGGGTCGAAGATTTTTCGCAGAAGGTCGCGCTCAAATTGATCAAACGCGGAATGGACACGGCGGCGGTGCTCAAACGCTTTTTGATGGAACGCCAGATTCTCGCGCAGCTCGAACATCCGAATATCGCGCGGCTTCTTGACGGCGGTTCGACCGCCGACGGCTTGCCTTACTTTGTGATGGAATACGTCGAAGGCGAAAATATCCGCGATTTTTGCAATCATCACGCCTTCGACCTGCGCGAACGTTTGGAACTTTTTCAAAAAGTCTGCACCGCCGTTTCTTACGCGCATCAAAAGCTCATCGTGCACCGCGATATCAAACCTTCGAATATCATCGTTCCCGAATCGGGCGAACCGAAACTGCTCGATTTCGGCATCGCCAAACTTTTCAGCCCGGACTGGAATGCTTCCGAAGCGGAAGCAACGGCGACGAACATTCGCCTGATGACGCCCGAATACGCTTCGCCCGAACAGCTTCGCGGACAAATGACAACGACCGCGACGGACGTTTACAGCCTCGGCGTTGTGCTTTACGAACTCCTGACGGGAACGCGCCCGTTCGATTTCAAAACAAAAAATCCGGTCGAAATTTCCGAAGCGATCCTAAAGACGGAACCCGTTCGCCCGTCCGCGTGGATCTCGGATCTCGGATCTCGAATTTCGGATTTAAAAGAAACGGTATCAAGCAATAAACAAACGGCTTACAATGAAGCGAAAACAAATCCCAGATCCCAAACCATAAATCCCAAATCATTAAAGGGCGATCTCGACAACATCATTCTCAAAGCCATCCGGCGCGAACCCGAACGCCGTTATCAATCGGTCGAAGAATTTTGCGACGACATCCATCGTTATTTGAACAATCTGCCCGTCGGGGCGACCGCCGATTCGCGCCGCTACCGGGTCGGAAAGTTTTATAATCGTCACCGCACGGGAGTTTTGACCGGCATTGCCGTTTCGCTTCTGTTGATTGTCTCGACCGCCGTTTCGGGCTGGCAGTTTTTCGTCGCCCAGCAGGAACGCGCCCGCTCCGAACAGCGTTTTAACGAACTGCGCGGCGTTGCCAAATCGCTTTTGACCGACACGAATGCGGCACTCGCAAAATTGCCGCGCAGCGGCGAGCTCAGAAAATCGATTCTCGAAAAATCCGTCGCCGTTCTCGATTCTCTGGCAAAAGAAGAAACTTCGGATGCCGATTTTCTGAACGAAATTGCCGATGCTTACGATCAACTCGGCTACGTTCGCAACTGGAGCTTCCGCGAAACGGAAAACTCGCTCGACGATTACCGGAAAGCTCTTGCCCTGCGCGAAAAATCGCTTGAAACGGCTTCTAATAAAGTCGAGGTCAGAAAAAAAATCGCCCAAACATTAGGCGGCATCCTCGAAGTTTATAACATTAGCGGCAACGCGGAGAAAAGTTTGGAGATCAGCGAGAGACTGCGTTCGAATTACCGGGAAATTTTCGCGCTCGACCGCGACAATACGCAAACTCTATTGGGACTTTCCATCGAATCGGAAACACTCGCCGATCAGCTGAAAGCAGCCGGACGCGGTGCGGAAAGCGCGGAAGAGATGCGCCAGAGCTTCGAGTTTATCGAACGCGCGATCGAGATCTGCCGAAACAATCTAAATTCGCCCGCCGACCAGACCCAACTTGTTTTTTACTGGATGCAAAAAGGCAATCTTCTGGAAAAAACTGGACGCGACGATGAGGCGTTGGAGATTTACCGGCAAGCCGCCGAACTTGCCGAAAAAACTTACCGTGCCGACAACTCGCAAACCTTCGCCTTCAATCACACGGCACGAACGCATCGCCTGATGGGCGATATTTTCAAGCGGCGCGGCAATTTTCAAAAGGCTCTGGAAATGTATCAATTCAGCCTGAATTTGATCAAACAAAATACCGGTGATCCAAAACTCGACGCCAGAAACTTAAATTACGCCGAGGCGATCAACAGCTTGCGTGTCGGCAGTATGCTCGATAAAACCGGCAAACGGCGCGAGGCGGCGGCAATGATCGAAGAAGGCTTAAATATTTTTCGCGAACGCCTGAAAGTTTATTCGGACGACGCGAGTGAAGTCATTTACGCGCCCGAGCCTTTGCAAATCGCTTCGGATTATTACATCGCGACCGATCAAACCGAAAAAGGCGTGCGGATATGGGATGAATTTCGGGTTTTTGTCGAAAAATTTGCCCTGAAAAATCCCGACGATGCGGGCATCAAATACAATCTATCGTTCGCTTACCGGAAAAAAGGCGACGTTCTGTCGGGATTTGACGAAGAATCGCAAAAGTCGAAAATTACGAACCGGGAAAATTTGCGTCAGGCGAAAGCTTCTTACGAAAAAAGTCTGGAGATCTTAAGAGAAACGCTGACGTTTTCGCCCTCGAACATCGGACTGAAAGAAA
>DATLOR010000204.1:0-7958 GCA_035536135.1 Pyrinomonadaceae bacterium
CGGCGGCGGCTTTGTCGCTGACCACAACCTTTTTGCCGTCGGCTGACCACGACGGGTGAAAACCGATGTCGGAAATCCGCCGGACGTTTTCGCCCGTTTCCTCCATCACGTAAATTCCCGCCGGATTGCGCTCCGAACGAAAAACGATATATTTTCCGTCCGCGGAATAGGACGGCATCGTGTCGCTTTCCTTTGAATTCGGGGTGAGATTCGTCAGATTTTTTCCGCCGACCCGCTGGAGATAAATATTCCGGTCATTGTTTGCCTCGCTGGCAAAAATGATGTTTTTGCCGTCGGGCGACAGGCTCGGATAGCCTTCGATCCAGGGTGAATCCGTCAGCTGCGCGTGGCGGGCGTTGATCCATTCGGTCGCCTCGCCGGCTTGCGCGGTTTTTGATTTTCCGGCAAAAAACCAAACTCCGAAACCGATTAAAGCCAAAAATAAAAAGCCGAAACCCAAAACAAAATAATTTCGCCGCGTCTTGGCTTTTTCGCGTATTTGCGCGACGGAACTGCCGCGGCTCCACGAGGGCGACGAGTCAATTTCGCGTTTGATCCGCTTGAGATCGGCGCGCAGATCCGACGCCGTTTGATAACTCAAATCCGCGTCTTTTTCAAGAGCTTTGATTAAAATCTGGTCTAACTCGCTCGAAATTTCGGCGTTCAGAGAGCTTGCCGGCGGCGGATCTTCGGCTAAGATCGCCTGAAAAGTAGTTTGCCGGTTATCTTTCTTGAACGGGTTTACGCCGGTCAAAAGTTCATAAAGAACAACGCCGATGCTCCACAGATCGGTGCGGTGATCGACATTATCGTCCGCCACCTGTTCGGGCGACATATAAGCGGGCGTGCCGATGATGATTCCCTTCGCCGTCTGCGTGAAATTTTTCATCGTTTTGAGATCGATTTCACTCAATTTAGCCAGCCCGAAGTCGAGAATTTTCACGTAGCCGTCGGGACGAATCATAATATTCTCGGGCTTGATGTCGCGGTGAATGATTCGTGAATTATGCGCGACGGCGAGCGCGTCGCAGGTTTGTAGGATTATCGCGAGCGTGTCTTTAAGTTTTAAATTTGTGCCGATCAGCTCGCGTAAAGTTTTGCCTTCGACATATTCGGTTGCGATAAAATTGATGCCGTCCGCATTCCCGACATCGTAGATCGTTACGATGTTCGGATGATTAAGCGCGGAAATCGCCCGCGCTTCGAGTTCGAAACGTTTAACGCGCTCGTCGTTCGAAGTGTATTCGGCGGGCAGGATCTTGAGCGCGACCCGGCGTTTTAGTTTTTCGTCAAAGGCAAGATAAACTTCGCCCATGCCGCCCGCGCCGATTTGTTTTTCGATCCGGTAAGTGCCGACCGTTCGACCGAGAAACTGCGCGTCAAAAGCAATGTTTGACTCGTCGGCGAAATTTCGGGCGGCAACGCCCATCGCCGATTTTTCGAGAAAATTATCGGAACCCGTCGCGGCTTTGAGCAGGGAAAAAACTTCATTTTTCAGATCTTCGTCGCCGCTGCATTTTTCAGACAAAAACGCTTCGCGCTCGGTTTCGGGCAAATCCAAAACGGCATCGAAAAGTTCGTCAATTTGTTTCCAACGATCTGCGTCCATAAAATTTTTTAGCCACGAATGCCACGAATGACACAAATAAATTAAGAAATAATTCGTGTTATTCGTGGCATTCGTGGCTAATTTGCATTTGAAAGTTCCCGGTAAAGCCAAGCCTTCGCCTTTTGCCATTCGCGCATCACGGTGATCGGCGCTATTTTGATGACTTCCGCCGTTTCTTCGACCGAGAGACCGCCGAAAAATTTCAGTTCGACGATTTTTGCTTTGCGTTCGTCAAATTTTGCCAGTTCGTTCAGGGCTTCGTCGAGCGCGACCAGATCGGCGGTTTTTTCGGTCGTTACAGTAAATGCTTTTTCAAGGGAAACGTGCCGCGCCGCCTCGCCCTCGGAAATTTTCGGACGTTTGCGGGCGAAATCAACCAGAATCCGCCGCATCAATTGCGCTGAAACGCCGAAAAAATGGGCGCGGTTTTCCCATTTCGCGGTTTTCCAATCGATCAGACGCATATACGCTTCGTTGACCAGCGCGGTCGTTTGCAGCGTATGACCGTCGCGTTCGCGGTTCATATAGCGTTTGGCGATTCGGTGAAGTTCCGAATAAATCACGGGTGTCAGCTGTTCAAGCGCATCAGCGTCGCCGCCGCTCCATTTTTGGAGCAATTCGGTAACTTCTTGTGTGTTTGATTCGGGCATTTTATTCGATTAGAAGGGTTTTTATTGCTACAAATTTAACATAATTAGAAAAAAACGAAAAATTTTTTCAGCTTTTATCCGCTAAATCCGCTTCGACAAATTCGGCACGCGCTTTTTCGCTGAACAAAACGGCGCGGCTGTAAAACTTTAAGGGATAATCTTTGTCGAAACCGGCGGTCAGTTCGTTGCAGATTTCGGTTATCGAAGCGCCGTTTTTCGAGTTTCTGAAATCGTCAACCGTCCGCATCCAGAAAACCGTCAAAGTTTCGTGATACGGCATTTCTTTCGAGAGATCAACGCCGAAGGATTTCAGAAGATTAAAGATTCCGCCGCGCATTTTTGCCAGAGCCGTTTCAAAATCGTGGTTTGAAAGATAAAAAAGCGCGACCGTTAAATGTTCGGCGTGGCGCCAATCCGCCTCCGAAATCGTCCCGTTCTCAAACGATTCGACGAGCGATTCAATTTCGTTTTCGTGTCTCATAAATTCTCCGTATTTTTTCCAATAAAAAACGAGCCGTGAAAAATTACGGCTCGTTTGCGTTTTTCGCAAATCAGATTATAAAACGATTATTGGTTTTCAGGCAACTTTCGAAGTAAATATCGGCGCCGCTTTGCATTTGTGAAATAACGTCTATAATCGAGATTAAAGATATTGTTTTCGGCAGTTTAGAGAAAAATAATTATTGACTGATCAACGGGAGAGTAAATAAATGGGACAATTTTTAACGGACATAAAAACAATTCGCGAACGCGCGCGCAGGGAAATCAACGAAGGTGCGGTAACACCGGATTACGGGCTTGATAAAGACCAGGTTTGCAAAATTCTGAATGAAGCATTGGCGACGGAAATCGTCTGCGTTTTGCGGTATAAGTTTCATTACTTTATGGCGAGCGGAATTCATAAAGAAGGGGTCGCAGCGGAATTTTTGCAGCATTCGATCGAAGAACAGGCGCACGCCGATAAGATCGCCGAACGCATCAAACAGCTCGGCGGCAAACCCGAAATGAATCCGGCTGTCGTGGCAGTGCGCGCGCACGCCGAATATGTCGAAGGCGATTCGCTCGTCGATATGATCAAGGAAAATCTGGTCGCCGAGCGCATCGCGATTCAAACTTACCGCGAAATGGTCAAATTTTTCGGCGATAAAGACTCGACCTCGCGCGTGATGATGGAAGGAATTCTCGCGCAGGAAGAAGAGCACGCCGACGATATGGCTGATCTGCTGTTTGCCGTCAAGCCCGACGATGTTGAGGAAACGACCAAACTTTACGCGCCTGACGAAGTTGCGGCAAAATCCCGCGCGGGAAAAAAGGTGACCAAGGAAAACGCCAAATCGGCGCAAAAACCCGATTCGAAAAAGAAAGCAGCGAAAAAATAATCGTTCAAATTAATTAAAAAACTGATTTGAACGATTGTTTTAACTAACTCCTTTTTTTGCCAAATCAAAATGGTCGATGATCTGCTCGGCGACCGTTTCGGCAGAAAGATTCGTGTTGTCGATAACAAGACTTTCGCGGTCGGGAACGGGCGAGCACAAATCGTAGGTTTCGTGAAAATAATTCATCAACTCGACGGTTTTTGCTTTCCCCATTTTTTTGCGCGATTCTTCCGTGACGCGTTTGTTCAATTCCTTGCGGTCGGCTTTGAGCAATACAAAGCAGACTTCGCCGCCGTTTTCTTCCGCTGCGTGCGCGATTTTTTCGACGTGCGCGTCGTCCAAATCCTTCGCGTAGCAAAATGTGTAGATCAGATCGACATTTTCCCGCGCCGCTTCCGCGACGGTTTCAACGCGGATGATCTCGATCAATTTTGCAAAGGGTTTCGTGCCGAAATCGAAAACCGGCACGATGCAGTCGATCGAAAGGTGATTATGGAACACCTTAAAATCAGTCAATCCGGCAATTTCATTTGCCACCGTTAATTTCCCGACCGCGGGCGAACCGTAGATAAAAATCAGTTTCACTGGCGTTCTCCTCCAAAAAAAACGAAACTGAATAACCGAAAATTTTAAGAGCGCAGAGCAGCGACAACGATTTGTTTCGGCGAATCGCTCGTAAAAGCCGACTCATCGAAATCGCCGTATTTGGCTTCGATGCGAAAGCCGTTATATTCAAAAAGCGCGTCCAGTTCCTGCGGGAAAAACTGGCGCATCGTGAACGAAACGGTTTGTTCGTCTTTCATAAATTGATTTCTATAATGCCAGTCAATGTAATTAACCTGCGTCGCAGCGTCGTATCGGACGTTTTCCGTCAGCACGACCCAACCGTTTTCGGTCTTGTATTCGCCGACAAAAAATCTCTCGTCCCGATTGCGATTAAGAAGTTTCAATGACGGGTTGAAAACCTCGACGATAAATTTTCCGCCGGGTTTCAGATGCCGGCGAACGGACGCAAAACATGCCTCGACATCTTCGCGCCGTTCGAGATGCTGCAGCGAATTTCCCGCGACAAAAATGAGCGAGAAAGTTTGATCCAGCTCAAACGAGCGCATATCGGCGTTGATCAGATTCGTTTCGGTGTGCTGGCGTTCGGCGCGTTGTTCGGCGGCGTGGAGCATTTCGCCCGAAATGTCGATGCCCGAAATTTCGACGTCGGGCTGCGACAGAATAACGAGATAATTTCCCGTCCCGCACGCGAGTTCGAGCACGGGCGAGCCGTATTTTTGAATTTGCCGTTCGTAAAACGCAACTTCGCGGCTGTCGGCGGGCTTTTCGTGGATCAGATCGTAAAGCCACGATTCGTCGTATAAATTTTGCGGCATAATCTTAAAGTTTGACGAAAATCAATCCTTCACGGCGTTTGAGCGGCAGGACCAAACGGTTTTCGACCGCTTCCAACTCATAGTTTTTCGTCCATTCGTGCCAGTTTCCGCCATCGGGGAAGTTCGGGATTTCGTAATTTTCCAAATCGTTATCGGAAAGATTCAAAACGACGACCGCGACATTTTCCGCATCGTCATAGCGCAGAAAGGCGAGCACGCCGTTTTCCGCGTCCTCGTGAAAAAACTCGACATTCGGCGCGTGAAAAGCCGGATTTGTTTTGCGCAGTTTGATCAGGCTTTTGTAATAGTTGAACAAATCTTTGTTCGCCTCGTTTTCGAGCAGAGTCCAGTTTATCTTGTTGCTCGCTTCGGACATCGGGACGTATTCGCCGAATTCCTCGCCCATCCAGATCATCGGAACGCCGACCGAGGTCAGCAAAATCAATGCGCCGAGCTTGGCGCGAAGGTAGGCTTCTTCGTCCAAAATCCCTTTTTCGCCGAGTTTGAGAAAAAGACGGTTCTGGTCGTGGTTCGAGAGATAATTCGTGATGCTCGTGCCGGTTTCAAAACCGAGACGTTTGGCATCGATCGCGTCCTTCATTTTTTCGAGATTGACCGCTTCGCCGGTCAGGTATTCGATCATCGAATACATAAACGAATCGTTCCAGCAGCTTTCGACCGGACCAAGCGGTTCGGTTACTTCGGGCGTTGGCGGAATATATTCGGCGACCGTAAAAAACGGTTTCATCTGCGACATTTCGCGGCTGAATGTGACAAATCCGCGCAATGCGTCAAAACTGTTGATCTGGCGTGCCGCGTCGAAACGGATGCCGTCGATCTGGTATTCGCGAATCCAAAACCGGATCGAATCGTAAATAAAATCGCGGGCGGGCATCACGCCGTGAGTTTCGTCGAATTTTTCGTAATCGAATTCCGGTCCCCAGTTTTCTTCCGGGTCTTTGCCTTCGTGGCGAAACCAGTAATCGTGATCGATCTGCGTGAGGGCATTCTCGGTGCTCGCGTGATTGTAAACGCCGTCAACGATCACACGAATGCCGAGCGCGTGGCATTTGTCGATCAATTCCTTCAGCTCGGCGGTCGTGCCGTAAGAAGATTCGGGCGCGAAATAATGAATCGGCGAATAGCCCCAGTTAAAATCTCCAGGCGATTCTTTGAGCGGCATCAATTCGAGAGCATTGACACCCAGATCAGCCAGATAATCGAGTTTGGCGACCACGTCCGTGTATTTTCCGCGTGTAAATTCGTCCGCCTCGCCGCCCGAAAAATCGCTCACGTGCATTTCGTAAATGACGATCTGCGTGTTGTCCGGCAAGGGCGTATCGTCGTGCTGCCAGACGTATTCGTCGACGATCTTTTGACCGTTTTTGAGCTTCAGAATCGAGTTTTGCGTTTGCGGGTCTACGTCCGTCGAATACGGGTCGGCGATGGTTTTCCATTCGTTTTCCGCATAGAACCAGCTTTTCGACTGCACATTGAATTTATACTGATACGTGCCGTCGGCTAGTTCGACGGTCACGCGAAAATAACCGTCGTCCGATTTTTTCATCGGAATTTCCTGCCAGTTGTTAAAATCGGCGATCAGGCTTGCTTGGTTGTTGTTGGGCGCGAAAAGTTGAAAAGTGTATTCGTGTTTATCAGCCATTCTTCATTCCTCGATAAAAAAATCGCAAAATGATTCTAGCCTTGGAATAGCGAAAAGTCTATCGAAATTTCGGATGGAAAAAAGGAGAATTCGGGGATAAAAATACTAACGGACGGATTGCCGTTTGCCGGAAAAACAATCCGCCGTTTTTAAGCCGCAAGTCTGACGTCTTCTTCCAAAGCGTCGTCCATAAACAGATATTTTTTCCATTCGGGACGCGATTCGGCGTAGTGGCAGAGAAGAACGTGGTCAAGCCCGAGACGCAGAAGTTTTTGCGAAGTCAGAAGCGGCATTCTGGCTTGGTCGGGCGTCCGGTTTCCTTTGCGCTGGTTGCATTTGACGCACGCGGCGACCAGATTGTGCGGCGTCGATTCGCCGCCCTGCGCACGCGGCAAAATATGGTCGAGCGTCAGATCTTTGGCATGCCGGTGTTCGCCGCAATACTGGCAGCGATAGCGGTCGCGGATATAGATTCGCGCGCGTTTCATCGTCGTTTCCTGGCGGCGGCGTTTGACGTGAACGTACGAACGCAGACGCACGACCGACGGGACGGGGATCGTCGTCGAGGGCGAATGCAGAACATTTTCGCCGTCGTTTTCTTCAACTGTTAATTTACCCGAAAACCACATACAAATCGCCCTTGCGACACCAATCGTGCCGAGCGGTTCGTAAGAAAAGTTTAAGAGCAAAACTCTACCTGTTATCAATGGAATCACCTCCTTAAATTGTTGTGTTTATTTGATGAACTCAATACAAATCAAGATGCAATCGCAATATATTGTGCAAGTATTTAATAACTGCCACTATATTAAACGATTTCAACCCGTTTTGTATATGAATTTTTTGTAAAATTGGGGAAAATCACGGCAAAACCGCCAAAAATTTCGCGAAATCACGATTGTTTTGTTGTGAATGTTCGCCGATCAGACGGGAATGTGCATCGCTAATCGTTTGAATGACGGACAAACGTTCGTCAAATATTTTCGGAGCGGATTGTTTGCATCGAATCCGCTCCGTCCGGCAGACGGACACGACTAACGAGACCAGCCAAGAACCGGGATGGTCAGGTTTTCCGTCCGCGAGAAATTCGTAATTGAAAAGTTTGGAGCATCGTAGCGGATTCGAACCGCTGTTCCCGACATGGCAAGCCGGGGTCTTAAACCGCTGGACCAACGATGCTTGAAAAATTGAAAACTGAAAATCCCCGTTCCCGCCCTCGATGAAATGCAAATCTATGTGATGGTATTAACAATGCACTTTGCCCGTTACGCTTGT
>DATLOR010000205.1:0-10698 GCA_035536135.1 Pyrinomonadaceae bacterium
TTGTTGACCATCACGGCAGTTCCGACACCGCAGTTCGGGTGGCAGCCGCAGGAAACTTGTCCCCATTCCGATTCCGGTCCGTGAACAACGTCCGCGAAATCGGCAAACGCGCCCATCAGAGAAAGCGGGAACCAATCGCGCGTCGGTTCGGTAATGCCGACCTGTTTTTGCACGTCCTGCGCGAGATGCGACAAGGTGTAACGCTGTTGGAGTCTGCGCTGTTCGGTAATATGCTCGTCGCGACCCGTGAACGAAACAGGCTGGAAGGCGATGAACGAGATCTTCTTCGGATTTTCGAGCGCGAAACGAATGATCGTGCCGACCTGATCGTTGTTGACACCGTTGACCAATGTCGTAACTAAGATGATGTCAACGCCGGCTTCGTGCAGGTTGTTGATCGCGCGAAGCTTGACATCGAACAAGTTGCCGATCTGTCTGTGCGAGTTCGCGTCGTTGCCGATCCCGTCAAACTGCAAGTAAACAAAACGAAGTCCGGCTTCAGCGGCTTCGCGGCAGAATTCTTTCGATTTCGCGAATTCGATCCCGTTGGTCGCGGCTTGCACCGAGTTGTAACCGACTTTACGGGCATAGCGGACTGCTTCGAGGAAATAAGGCGAAAGCGTCGGCTCACCGCCCGAATACTGAACCGACATCTGACGGCGCGGTTTGATCTGGATCGCGTTGTCGAGAATTTCCGAAACGTCTTCCATCGAAAGCTCGTGCACGAATCCGACCTGGTTAGCGTCCATAAAACACGGGTCGCACATCATATTGCAGCGGTTCGTTAAATCGACCGTCAGCACGGCGCCGCGCCCGTATTTGATCGACGAGGTTCCGTGATTATGCAGATCTTCGTCGTTGTGCGATTTCATATCGCGTCCCGGAAACAAGTCTTCGATATGTTTCAGGAATGCCGAGTCGATCGCCATTAAATCTTCAAAATGCCCGTGGTCGGGACAATCTTTAATCATCCAGATTTGACCGTCACGTTCGATGATCTGGGCTTTAATTTCGCCGACCTTGTCGTTGATCAGCGTTGAAACGTCGCGTTTGCCGCTTAAAATTTCTTCGCGTGCCTCAATGACACAGTTCGGGCAGAGCGAATCTGTCGTGCGCGGGAAACCGAGTGTCGGTTTTGACTTTTCCCACGATTTCAAAATCGGTTTGTCCGCCCATTTCGGGGTGAAGGACGGATTCGGTTTATACTGGTTAACCGATCTGATGGCGTTAAATAAACCGCCTGCAATGTATGTTAATCCCTTTTCAAAATGTTTTACGGGTCTCATATATATTCTCCAATGATTACTTCTTTTTGTTGTCTGAAATAATGTTAAGCAATGAATTTTATTTTTCGGATGATATTATTCCATATAATGATAAGCAAAAAGCGTGCCTTGTTGATGGAAAGCCGTAAGGTGTTGGTTATATTGATTTTACCGCAATAAGCAGGCAAGTTCTGAATTTAGTGAATTTGTATCATTATGCCACAAAAGATCGAAAGTTTTGTGTTAAAAGCGATTTTGACACAGAGAGGGGACCTGATGTAGAATTTTAGATATTGAGCCCGAATCGAAATTATTCGCAATAATTTAAACCATTGCTTAATAGTTTTTCACAGTTGTTGAAAAACAGAAGGCTACCATATATTGAAAAACTTTGAAAAAGCCAACATATTAAGGTAATTGAAATCAAAAAGCATTATTTGCGGAATTTTGTTCACCTTTTGTTTACTTTTAAGCACTTGATTTAACTCTTACTTGAGGAAAAAATTGTAATCTATTGAAAACGCAATAGTTAGCGCGAATTGAAATGTCTTTACACGAAATTTTTATTATGCTAAATTTTGTTTCACTTCAAGGAATAACAGGGATCAAAATTTTAGTTGTTCGGTAGTAAGCATTTCAACAGCAATCTTGTTGATTAATAATTAGGAAAAATAAAGGGTGGTTTGAAAAGATATTTTCTTGAATTATAAGTATGTCAATACGCTTCGGAACATCGGGTTGGAGAGCAATAATTGCCGATGATTTCACATATAAAAATGTCGAACTTGTCACTGAAGCGATTTGCAGTTATTTGAAAAACAGTTTTAGCGAAGATCAAAAAACCTTGATTGTCGGACACGATTCCCGTTTTATGGGCGAAAAGTTCTCGCAGGTGGCGGCGGAAATCGCGCGCAGGAAAGGCTTTCGCGTTTTGCTTTGCAATCATCCGACGCCGACACCGACGATTTCGCACGCGATCCGAAACAATCAAGCGGCCGGCGGCATAAATTTTACAGCTTCGCACAATCCGCCTGAATATCAGGGAATAAAATTTTCGACTGCCGACGGTGCCCCGGCATTGCCTGAAATTACCAAGCGGATTGAAGAAGCAATCGAAAATACGCCGAATGCAGCAGATGCCGATGGCGGTTCGATCGAAGAATTTGATCCACGTTCGGAATATCTGGACGATTTGAAAACTAAAATAAATTTTGACGCCATCGCCAATGCGCAAGGGAAGTTTGTTTATGATGCGCTCTGGGGAACAGGTCGCGGATATTTGGATATGATCCTGCGCGATTACGGTTTAGAAGTTGAAACGCTTCACGATTGGCGCGACGTAACTTTCGGCGGGAAATCGCCCGAACCGAGCGAAAAGCAGGTCGGCGAGCTGGTCGAAGCCGTCAAAACGAAAGGCTACACGCTCGGGATTGCGACCGACGGCGACGGCGACCGTTTCGGGGTGATCGACAGCAACGGCGATTTTATTCAGCCGAATCATTTGATCGCCATTTTGACAGATTATTTAGCGGAATCACGCGGCTGGACGCTCGGCGTGGCACGCAGCGTGGCGACTTCGCATCTGGTTGACAGAGTTGCCAAAGAACGCGGTTTGAAATTGTATGAAACGCCGGTCGGTTTTAAGTTTATCGGCGAATTGATAAATAAAGACGAGATCATCTTGGGCGGAGAAGAATCCGCAGGTCTTTCGATCCGCGGACATTATCCCGAAAAAGACGGAATCTTAGCCTGTCTTTTAGCGGTCGAAGCGGTCACTGTCAGAGGAAAGAGTCTGACCGAGCAGTTAAACGAGCTTTATGCGCGGGTCGGAAAACTCGAATCAGGCAGAATCGGAGTCAAACTCGACCCGGAAGTTGCCGTGAAATTGAAAGAAAAGTTAGCGCAGGAGCCGTCGGAGATCGGCGGGCGCAAGATTGAAAACATAAATCGAATGGACGGCGTGAAGTTTTTCTTCACAAACGGGAGCTGGATGTTGATGCGTCCGTCGGGCACGGAGCCGATGGTCAGAATTTACGCCGAATCCGAAGATAAACAAGAACTGGAGGTGCTGCTTGAGCAAGGTCGCCGATACTTACTGGACTAATTCACAAACTATCTCAATGCCGATGAGGAATCGTATGAAGACGGCGCGGCGCACTCAAAGTTCAACTCCACAATGGTTTTTGTTTGTGGTGGTTGTTTCGATAACATTTATGCTTTGTTTGGCAGTTAATTTTCGTGCTTTCTCAGAAATGAGAGCCGAAGCCCAACAAAATAATCAGTTAAGTACTGATGTTGAAAAATTATCCGGTGAGAATCTCTCGCTTCAAGAAGAGATTCATAACCTGAAGAACGATTCACAAACGATCGAACGCGAAGCGCGAAAGATCGGGATGAGTCGTCCGAATGAAAAGATTCTGGTGCCGACGAATTAAACTGACTGCGGAGAAGTTTAACCGTTAACACAGATTGCCCTGCCCGTTGATAATCCGCCTTTTGCCTGTCCGCTCCGCGTTGCCTACAGCTAAGCCATCCGCCAAAAATCGCGGCTTCGAGTACCCGAAACTCGAAGCCGCACTTCCTTTTTAAATCTCGGATTTGTGATTTCGGATTTCGGATTTGTTTGTTTAATATCTTATTTGAATGAATAAATATCGCCTCTATTATTCGCCTTACTATTACGCAGACATCGGCGAAGGTCATGTTTTTCCGATCCGCAAATTTGAACTTGTCAAAGATTTATTGTTAAGAGAAGAAACTTTGCGCGAAGATGAGATTTTCGCGCCCGAACCCGCGAGTATCGAAGATTTACTTCTTGTTCATACCGAAGATTACATTTCGCGCCTGGTGGCGGGAACTTTGACGGCAAAGGAAGTTCGCAAGCTCGGTTTGCCCTGGTCGCAATCTCTTGTGAGACGTTCTTTTCACGCGATTTCGGGAACGATCAATGCGGCACGCGTTGCACTTGAAAACGGAATCGCGTCGAATCTCGCGGGCGGAACGCATCACGCGTATCCTGACCGCGGCGAAGGTTTCTGCGTTTTAAATGATGTTGCGGTCGCGATCCGCGTTTTGCAGAGAGAAAAATTAGCCGAAAGATTTTTAATCGTTGACTGCGATGTGCATCAAGGCAACGGGACGGCTTTTATTTTCAAAGACGCTCCGGAAGTTTTTACATTTTCGATGCACGGCGCGAAAAATTATCCGCTTTTCAAGGAAACCTCAAATCTCGACATCGAGCTTGCTGACGGAACCGGCGACACGGAGTTTCTGGACACGCTCGAACAAGCCTTACCGCGGATTTTTATGCATAATCCCGACGTGATCTTTTATCTCGGCGGCGCAGACCCTTACGAAAAAGACAAACTCGGGCGGCTCAAACTGACACAGGCAGGTTTAATGCGGCGCGACGAAATCGTTCTCCAATTTGCCCGTGAGCATCACACGCCGATCGTCACGACAATGTCCGGCGGTTACGCCCTAGACATCAACGACACGGTTGAAATCCACGCCAATACTATTCGGGCGGTCAAGAAGATTTTCTTTAGCAAAATAAAAAAAGTAAGAAGCTATTGACAAGGATGATATTATGCTAGTCAAGCCATACCTAATTTTATATTGCTGGAGGAGACTAAAATGCAAAGTTATATTGAACAAGTTTATGTTCGATTGTTGGGACTTGGTTTAATCATAATTGTTTTTGCGATAACAGGATTCTCTCTAAATATGTTCCGCAAGATGAATGATTTTGACGGCGATGGTAAAACGGATTTTGCTGTCACGCGAAGGGAAGGCAATTCAAAAATTTGGTATGTCTGGCAAAGCAGAGACGGCTTTAAAGCCTTTCAGTGGGGAGTCTCTAGCGATTTGAACGCAACGGGAGATTATGATGGTGACGGCAAAACCGACATCGCTGTTTTCCGTCATCGCTGTTTTCCGTCCGGTAAATTTTCCTCCGCTAATTCATTACTTTTGGATTTGGAACAGCGGAAGTAATAATTTTACGCAGGTCGGTTTTGAGAATGTTATTCCTGCAATAGCACCAATGCAGCGGGATTATAATGGCGACGGAATAACGGATCTGGCTGTTTGGCGACCCGGTACAGATCAAGCATATTATTGGGTTAAGGGTAGTCAAAACGGCACCAGCGTTGTTGCTTGGGGACTTTCAACCGATACAATAGTTCAACCTTAAATCAATTTTTCATATTCAATTTCATAGAGGCGGAAAGAAAATGCGACATTTGCGATTTCTTTCTGCTTTTTCTAATCTGTAATTTCGACATTTAGCAAAAGGGTCAGAAAATCAGAACAAATGAAAATCATCGTCATTGGAAGCGGCTTCGGCGGATTGTCGTGTGCGGTACGCTTGCAGGCACAGGGACACAGCGTAACAATCATCGAAAAACGCGATAAACTCGGCGGGCGGGCGTATGTTTATGAACAGGACGGCTTTAAATTTGACGGCGGACCGACGATAATTACTGCGCCGTGGCTGATTGACGAGCTGTTTACTTTGGCGGGAAAAAAGACCGGTGATTACGTCAAACTCGTTAAAATAGATCCTTTTTACAATATCCGCTGGGAAGACGGCACGGTCTTTAATTACAACGACGATAAGCAGAATCTTTACGCGCAGATCGCCAAGATCAACCCGAAGGAGATTGAAAATTACAAAAAGTTTGCGCGGAGTCTGGACGAGATCTACCGCGTCGGGTTCGAATTGATCGACAAGCCGTTTTCGACCGTCTGGGATATGGTCAGAGTCGTTCCGCAGATGATCAAACTGCGTTCCGACCGTTCGGTTTATAAATTTGCCTCGAAATATTTCAAGGACGAAAAATTGCGCGAAGCCTTTAGCTTTCATCCGCTT
This sequence comes from Pyrinomonadaceae bacterium, assembly GCA_035536135.1. GTDB lineage: Bacteria > Acidobacteriota > Blastocatellia > Pyrinomonadales > Pyrinomonadaceae > JAFDVJ01. Next base: position 6,139 of record DATLOR010000205.1, read on the forward strand.
TTGATCGGCGGCAACCCTTTTACTTCGACCTCGATTTACGCGATGATTCACGAGCTCGAACAAAAATTCGGCGTCTGGTTTGCGATGGGCGGCACGGGCGCGCTCGTTAAGGCTCTCGGCGATTTGTTTACGGATATCGGCGGCGAGATCCGCACGGAAACGGAAGTCGCGGAGATTCAGGTTGACGCCGCGTCGCGGCGGGCAAAAGGCGTGAAACTCAAAACGGGGGAAGTTCTCGAAGCCGAAACGGTCGTTTCAAATGCCGATGTCGCGTTTACTTATTTAAACCTTGTGCCGAAAGAATTTCGCCGGAAAAATACGGACGAGAAAATAAAGAAACTAGAATATTCGATGTCTTTGTTCGTCATTTATTTCGGAACGGACCGGAAATACGAAAGTATGGCGCATCACGAGATTCTGCTCGGCAAGCGTTACAGAGGTCTTCTGGAAGACATCTTCGACAAAAAGATCCTGGCGGACGATTTTTCGCTCTACCTGCATCGCCCGACGGCGACCGATCCGTCGCTCGCGCCTGAAGGCTGTGATTGCTGGTATGTGCTTTCGCCCGTGCCGAACCTGGGCGGAAATATCGATTGGAAAACCGCCGGGAAAAAATATCGTGATTTGATCATCTCCTATTTGGAAAAACATTATATGCCCGAACTTTCAAAGCATATTATTTCCGAGCATCGGATTGACCCGCTTCATTTTGAAGGGACGCTCAACAGCTATCTCGGAAGCGCGTTTTCGGTCGCGCCGACCTTGATGCAGTCGGCTTATCTCAGACCGCATAATGTTACGGAGGATATTCCGAATCTGTATTTTGTCGGTGCGGGAACGCATCCCGGCGCGGGAATGCCGGGGGTGATCTCGAGCGGGAAGATCGTCGGCAATATGATCGGCAATTCCGTCTAAAAATTTTAAAACTAAATCGTTTCGAATATTGGGAAATTATGAATATACAAAAAATTGTAATTATTTCTCTCCTCTTTGTTTCTTCCGTTTTATTTTTAACGTCCGCCGCCAAAGCGCAGGAATCGGAGATTGACCGGATCATCAAAGAAGTTTCGGTTAATACTCAAAAAGGCGCGATCTCAAATTACACATACTTTATGAAATTTTCTTACGAACGGCACAAAAAATTTGCCGGAAGAAAATTTACGAGACTTTATGAAGCCATTCTTCCGGCGAAGTTTTCGACCAACCGGATTTACCGGCATCAATTGGTTCTGCTTCAAGACAGCGAAAAAGATATTCCGGAAGTTGATATTATGAATGCGCGGAAAGAGCTTGCCAAAGAACTGGAAAAAGCCGAAAACGACGCCGATAAACAGGCGGTTCAGGAAGAACCGAACGATGACGGCGGCTATTGGGCAGTCGCTTTTTCGACCGATGGACGAAGTGTCAAAGTCGATGTTTTGCAATTATTGAAAAATACCCGTTTGAGCAATTTGCAGCGCCGGCAGATTGACGGGAAAAGCCTTGTTACGATAGATTTTACTCCGAAAACCGAAGCCGTTTTGGAAAAATCTCTCGCTTATCTTTCAAAGATTGAAGGACAAATCCTGATTGACGAAACTGATAAGCGAATTATCAGGATCGAAGGTTTTGCGCCCGGAGAATTTGTGAAACAGAAAGACAAAACCGATGCCGAACGGCAGAAGGAAATGGTTTTTCTTTTTTTGCAGTCCAAGGTTTTTGAAGGTTTCTGGTTTCCGCAAACCGTCTGGGTAAACTTTGCAAAACATCCCGAAATCTTTGAAACAATCGAAGTTCAATTCAATTTCAGCAAATACAAAAAAGCGAATGTTGATGTGCAGGACGCGATCGATACGCCGAAAGAACGCGGCGGAACAACCACCGTAGAAAAACAAAATTAAACTGATTCGGAATTCTGGATTTTGGATTGTCGGCAGTATTGGAACATAATTGTTCAGATTGGCGTTAATTAAACGGGCAATCCAAAATCCAGAATCCCCAATCTAAAATCGTATGTGGTATTGGACAAAAGTTTTATTTTTAGTTTTGGTCGGCGCGGTCGTCGTCTGGCTTGGGTATGAATTGATCACGTTTCCTTCGATTTCCAAGCTTCGGACTGAAAACCCGGTGACGAGCTCGATGATCGAGTATCGCCTGTCGGAAGCGCAAAAGGAAGGCAAAGAACCGCGCAAATATATGATCTGGCAGCCGATCGAGCAAATCTCGCCGAATCTGCAGCGCGCCGTTTTAGCGGGTGAAGATTCGCGCTTTTTCGAGCATCACGGTTTTGATTGGGACGCCATCAACAAGGCTTGGGAAGAAGCGCAGAAGGAAGGCGAAAAAGAAGCCAAAGAAGAAGGCGATTACGACCCGAACGATTGGATTCCGCCGATGCCCAGTTTCAAACGCGGTGCTTCGACCATTACGCAGCAGCTTGCCAAAAACCTTTATTTATCGGAAGACCGCAACTTTTTGCGAAAGGGTCGCGAAGCCGTTTATACCTATTTTCTCGAAAGGGATCTGAACAAAAAGCGGATTCTCGAAATTTATCTGAATGTGATCGAATGGGGCGACGGCGTTTACGGCGCGGAAGCCGCTTCACGTGTTTATTTCAATAAATCCGCCTCGCAGCTCTCGCCTCAGGAAGCCGCGTATCTTTCGGCGATGATTCCCTCGCCGCTCAATGTTTTTAACCCGAAGAAAAACCCGAAGCGCGTCGTCCGCCGCCAAAAAGCAATCCTGCGCGGAATGAGTTCAATTAAGTTAGCATATTAATGTAGGGACGACGGATTGTCTTCGCCCATTGAGCAAAGCGAAAAAAGCGTCTGCATAAATTCAATGTTGAATTTATGCAGACGCTTTTAGCATCTTTCAGACGCTTCAGGCAGACGCTTCAGGCGCGGGACTTGTCCGTCGCCCCGACAGTTTTGTTAAACTATTTAGCTCCAGCCTTTTTCGCTTTTGCCGCGCCGCTTTTGATGGTCAATTCGTCGACGATCCATTTGGCGTTGCCGAATTTTTCCGTGACGAAAAGAACATAGCGAATGTCAACGGCAATCGTCCGGTTAAAATCGGGCGCATAAACTATATCGTCGCCCAAGCCTTCGTAGTTGCCGTCAAAAACGATGCCGACCTGTTCGCCGTAAGCGTTCATGATCGGACTGCCCGAATTTCCGCCGATGATGTCGGTCGTCGCCAAAAAGTTGACGGGCACCGAATCGCCGACTCCGTATCTGCCGAAATCTTTATTTCTTTGCAGATCCTTGAGTTTTTGCGGAACGTCGAACGGAAAAACGCCGGTGTCTTTTTCGATCACGCCTTTCAACGTGGTAAACGGCGTGTAAACGACGGCTTCGCGCGGTTTGTAGCCCTTGACGTAGCCGTATGTGAAACGCTGCGTAAAATTCGCGTCCGGGTAAGGCGTAATGCCTTTCATTTCCGCCATTCCCTGCTGATACAGCAAACGATACCGGTCAATGTCGGCGTTGTATTTCGAGGCGCGCGCGACATAAGCATTGCGTTCTTCGATTTGCGCCGCCGCGATATTGACGATATTCGGGAATCGGCGCTGCAGATCGGCAAACGATTCGTTGTAAAGATTAAAAATATCGCCCGGCGAATTAAAATCTTTGTCATCGGCGATCGATTTGGCGAATTTTTCTTCCGCTTCGCGGCGTTCTCTGCCTTGTTTGCTGCCGAAAACATTTTCGACCGCCTGGAATTTCTGACCGGCGGGCAATTCCGATGCCGCTTTCAGGAAATATTTGAGCATTTCCGTTTCGAGCAGCGGTTCACGGGTTTTGTAAACGCCTTCGATCTCGGCGCGTTTTTTATCGTCCAGCTTTTTGCCCGAACGAACCGCCGCGACCGCGTCGAGAATTTCACCGTAAACCGGCGCGTACGGCGAAACCGGCTGCGTTACGGCTTTCGGAAATGTTCGCAAAAGACGGTCGCGGGCAGCGACCGCGTAAAAGTCTTTGGAAACACGGTCGAGATTCATCAAAACATCGCCGTATTTGGCTTTGCGCTGCGGATTCTGATTAACCCAGGTCGTAAATTTTGCTTCTTCGGCACGACGCTGGGCGGCAATATCAGAACGCCGCAAACCGACAATTCCGCCTTCATAAAGTTTTCTGCCGTTGTCAATACTCGCGATTTCGCTTTGTAGTGCGACGCGTTTCGCTTCGTCTTCCGCACCGACCATTCGCAGAGAATTGCTGTAATTTGTCAGATATTCGGCAAGAAAAGGGAAGTTCGTCTTTTCCGAATAATCGATAAACTGGCTTTCACGATAGCGCGTTGTGCCGCCCGGAAATCCCATCACAAAGACGAAATCGTTTTCCTTCAAACCGTTGAGCGAAATGGTCAAAAACTTTTTCGGTTTGTAAGGAACGTTGTTCGGCGAATATTCCGCTGATTTGCCGTCAGGCGCAACGTATGCGCGTAAAAAAGTGAAATCGCCCGTGTGGCGCGACCATTCGAAATTGTCCGGGTCGCCGCCGTAAAATCCGATCATTTGCGGCGGTGCATAAACCAGTCGAACATCGTTGATGTTCTTGGTTTCATAGAGATAGTAAAAAT
>DATLOR010000206.1:0-2629 GCA_035536135.1 Pyrinomonadaceae bacterium
GTTCTTTACAAAGACGGAGTTTATTTAAGACAAATAACTTCCTATCACCAACAGCCGCTTCTCAATTTTGAAGGCTTGTTAAGAAACGCGCCGCCCGCGCAGGCGGTGGCGCTTAACGAAGCGGAATTAAAGTCCGCCGCCCCCAAAAGCAATTCATCAACGACCAACAGCAATTCATCAAGTAAAAACGGTTCGTACACGACCGTTCTGCAGCTTCTCGACGATTACAAAAAAGATGATGCCGCCGCCGACAAAAAATACAAGGACAAAACAATTATCTTCACCGGAACCGCCGAGTTTGCCGACAAGGATAAAGCAGGCAAACCGATGGTCGGATTTTTGCGACCCGGTTCAACCAAACCGGCGGACGGAATGGTCGTCTGCACTTTCGATAAATCGCAGGAAGCCGCCGTTCTGAAGATCAAAAAAGGCGATACGGTCTTGCTTTCGGGCAAGGTTTTCGGAAACATCCTCTTTAGCGTGATGCTCGAAGACTGTAAGAAATTGTAAGCATTCGGGTTGGTCGAAATTATTGTTGGATGATCTCGACCAGCCAATCATTGACTTTACAGTCGATCACGAGATGTATCCGATCCGCCGCGCCGTTATTTTCGACGCGGTGTTTTTGCGAGAAATCGAGATACCAGAGCTCGCCCTCGCGCATTTCGATTCGTTCGTCGGCGAGATAAAATTCGACCTGTTCGCTCGTCACGACGGGAATATGCAGACGGATACAGCCGTCTTCAAAGCCCATAAAAAAATCTTTATGCTCTTTAATGCGCGCGCCCGCGCCGAGCAGCATAAAACGAACCGCTTCCTTTTCGCATTCGATCGCGTCCAAAACCTTCCGCGTGTATGCGCATCGCGCAAGGATCTCGGTGTCCTCAAAATCTTCGGTCGAATGCGGGTCGGGATAGATCTGTTTGGTCTTGCCGCCGTTCGAACGCAAGGACGCGACGCTCCAATTGCCTTCGTAATAATGCTGGTTGAAATGTTTGATCCATTCGTCATCGGCAACTTTCGCCAGGTCGTTTTGCAGAAGCGCGCTGTCGAATTGAAAGGGAAGTTTGACGTAATTTTGCATAATCGGCTGATGATAATTCTAACCTAAACCGCCGCTGATGCAAAAATATAAGTATGATCGAAATATGACGGTTACAAAAGATCGAAGCCGCGTGTGAACAGGTTCAGCTGACTGTCCTGCCTAAGAATCAGCTGTACCAGCCAAAATGCTCCGGCGGCTATGGCGAGCAGTAAAAATTTCATCAAAAGCATTGTCAAAGCAAACATTTTTGTTGATTCTCTCGGCTCTTCACTGGTTTCTTTCCGCATTTTTCCAATCTCCTTATTCGCGTTTATCTTATTTACCGGCACGGCAGTTTTCGCCGCCGCGCCGATTTTTTGTAAGATTCGCGCAAACCTTTAAAAGAGATTCAAGGAAATTTCATCTTTCTTTAACGAGCACGATCGCCAGTTCGCCGTTGTCGTCCAGAACCTGCGCTTCGAGTAAATCGTTTTTTGTCAGCTGCGGGAGATAACCGAGCGGGATCAAGACCAGTGTTTGGTTCAGATTGTTGCGCTTCATCTCTTCAACGACCTGCGAAACGCCGTAAAGCCGTTTTTGTTTGCCGTCTTCTTCGCGCAGGAGTCTCCCCGCGCCGTAAAATTCCGCCGAATGCGAAATCGTATGCAGAGTCAGGATCTTTTCGTTTGTATAGCCTTTTGAATTCGCCGTGTCGATCAGATGTTTGACCGTTTCTTCGTGCAGAAAACCGGTGATAAAAAACTGCGAAAGAACCGCGACAATGATCAGCGTTAACGCCGCGACCGTCTGCACGAAGATCTGCCGCGCGCGCGATTTCTGAACGAACCGGTAAACAGCTTCCGCCGTCAAAACGAGTGCGGCAGGCAGAGCCGGCAAAATATAACCCGGAAGTTTTGAGCCCGAAATCGAAAAGAATACGAGCGGCACGAGCAGCCACGCCGTTGAGAAGAGGAGAAGAGGAGAAAAGGAGAAAGGGAGATTTTTATTCTCTGGGTTCTTTGCGTCTTTGCGCGAAACAAGTCCTTTAACAAGATTCCAGATCGAAGCAAAGAAAAACGGCAGCCACGGAATTGTCATCAACGGCAAAATCCAGAAGAAAAAGTAAAACGGCTGCGGATGCTGATATTTGTTCGAAGTATAGCGCTGAAAATGATGCTGAATAAAAAACTCGTCCACGAACTTCCAGCCGTTTGTCCGGTACATCGGCAAATACCACGCGCAGGCGACGAGCAGCGCCAGAAGAGTTCCCCAAAACAAACTTAAAATAAATGTTCTGGGCGGAAGTTTCCGCGATAAAAGATAATAAAACGCGACGATCGCGAGCGGAAAAACGATGCCCACCAAGCCTTTCGCGATCAGCGCAACACCGATGAAGAAGTAAAAAGCAGAAAGTAATAAGTAATAGGTAAAACCCGCTTTTCGTTCGGATTGGTCGAAAAGAAAAAACGCGACGAGCGAAGCGGTGACGGGAAAAGTCAGAATAATATCAAAGCTCGCACCGCGCGAAAATGCGATCAAACCGATTGACGAAGCCGCGATCAGCGCTAGCCAATTGGCAAAACCAGCTCGATTTTGGATTTTGGA
>DATLOR010000207.1:0-22736 GCA_035536135.1 Pyrinomonadaceae bacterium
AGAATCTTACCCGTATCTTTTACAGGAAAAATTAAAGGCTGACGGTTTTGATTACGAGGTCATCAACGCGGGCGTTTCGGGCGATACTTCGATCGGCGGACTCGAGCGGATCGACTGGGTTTTGGAAATGGACAACGTGCAGATTCTGGTGCTCGAACTCGGCGCGAACGATCTGCTGAGGCGGATGCCCGTTCCCAAAATGAAGAAAAATCTTGCGCAGATCATTGAAAAAGCGCAGGCGAAAAAGATTACGATTCTGCTCTGCGGAATGCTCGCACCGCCGAATGTCGGGGCGCAGTACCAGCGCGATTACCAGATGGTCTTTCCCGATCTGGCGAGCGAATATAAAGTCAAATTTCTGCCGTTTCTGCTCGAAAACGTCGCGCTCAACAAAGATCTGAATCAGGCTGACGGAATTCATCCGAACGCCGAAGGCGAAAAGATCATGACCGAAAATGTTTATAAAGCACTCAAGCCGATGCTGACGAAATAATTGTTAGTGGTTAATTGTAAATTGTTTATTGGAGAGTTGAATTTCTTCAATTAACCATTGACAATTAACCACTAACAATTATGAACGTAACACATCTCGAATGCGCCAATTGCCATAAAATTCACGAAGCTAATGTGCTGCAAAATCTCTGCGTCGAATGCGGAAAACCGCTTCTCGTGCGTTATGACCTGCATCGCGCCGCCGAAAATTTAACCAAAGATTCGCTGATTCATCGTGAGCCGACGCTCTGGCGTTACCGCGAAGTTTTGCCCGTCGAAAACGCTGAAAATATCGTATCTTTAGGCGAAGGTTTTACGCCGCTTCTAAAAACCGACAAACTCGCCGCGACGCTTCCAATTAAATTAAATCTCTACATCAAAGACGAATCGACCAATCCGACGCAGAGTTTTAAGGCGCGCGGAATGACGGCGGCAGTTTCGATGGCGAAAGAACTCGGCGTAAAGAAAACCGCCGCGCCGTCAGCGGGAAACGCGGCGGGCGCACTCGCGGCATATGCTTCGCGCGCCGGAATGGAAGCGCATCTTTTTATGCCGTCCGACACGCCCCGCGCGAATATTGTCGAATGCGAGCAGACCGGCGCGTTCGTCACATTGATCGACGGATTGATTACCGATTGCGGCAAGATCGTCGCCGAACGCAAGGACGCGGAAGGCTGGTTTGACGTTTCGACGCTCAAAGAACCATATCGCGTCGAAGGCAAAAAGACGATGGGCTACGAGCTCGCCGAACAATTCGATTGGACTTTGCCCGACGTGATCTTGTATCCGACCGGCGGCGGGACGGGACTCATCGGAATGTGGAAAGCCTTTGACGAGATGGAAACGATGGGCTGGATCGGAGAAAAACGTCCGCGTATGGTTTCCGTCCAAGCCGCCGGCTGCGCGCCGATCGTCCGCGCCTTTCATGACGGGACGCGGTTTGCCGACGAATTCGAGAACGCGCACACCGTCGCCTCGGGCTTGCGCGTTCCGAAAGCGATCGGCGATTTTTTAATCCTCGACGCATTGCGCGCATCAAACGGCACGGCAATTGCCGTCGCCGACGAGGAATTGATCAAAGCCGTCAAAGAGATCGGCAAACACGAAGGCATTTTCTGCGCTCCCGAAGGCGCGGCTTGTCTGCCCGCTCTGCGCGAAATGATCGAAAGCGGTTTGGTCAAGGAAAACGAAACGGTCGTCATCTTCAACACCGGCGCGGGCGTGAAATATCTCGAATGTTTTTAAAAGATTAGAATTTAACGCAAAATCGCAGAGAGGCAAAGGCGCAGGGAACTAAGAAATCTCTGCGCCTTTGCCTCTTATGCGTTAAAAAAAGAATTTTTGAATCCGTTCTAAAATCTCTCACGAATAACTCACTAAGGGGAATTTCGTAAAAATTCGAGTTTTGGGAAAACAATGGTGAATTTAGAAGGAAAAACCGTTTTGGTGATCGGCGCAGGTCGCGGGATCGGGCGCGGCGCGGCGGAACTTTTTTCGGACGCGGGCGCAAATGTCGCCCTCAGTTCGCGCAACGAAGCCGAGCTGATGGAGCTTGAATACAAGCTCAACACGAAAGGGAATTCAAACGTCTTTTCATTTGAAGCCGACGCGAGCGTCGAAACCGATGTCAAAGCATTGGTCGAGGAAACCGTCAAAAAATTCGGCGCGATCGATTATCTCGTGCATGCCGCCGGACTCGGTATCTTAAAACCTTTCGGCGAACTCACCTTGGCGGATTTCGACGCCCTTGTCAACGCCAACGTGCGAACGGCTTTCAACGCGCTGCAAGCCGTTCTGCCCGCGATGGCGGAACGCAAATTCGGGCGCGTCGTGATGATTCCGGGGATCTTGGGCAAAGCGCCAATGATCCAAGCCTCGGCGTATTGCGCGGCAAAATACGCTCTGACGGGAATGACCAAATGTCTCGCGCAGGAATACAAACGCTTCGGTATTCGTTTTAGCCTGATGCATTTCGGCGGCGTCGATTCTTCGTTCTGGGACAATATCACGATGAAAGTCCAGCGCGACAAAATGCTCTCGGTCGATGCGGCAGCCAACGCCGTCTTTTTCGCCGCCACCCAGGAAGGCGAAGGCGTCATGGCGGAAATCGTCCTGATGCCCGAAAACCATCAATTGATTTAATAATTGGAGCGCGGACATCCTGTCCGGAGGATTCGAACCTCATCGATGAGGCTTTAAACCTCAACGTTGGGGTTCTGAACCTCAACGTTGGGATTCCAGACTTCAAACTTGCGGTCTCAAACCTCATAGATGAAGTTTCGAACCTCAAGCTTTGAGTTCAAAGCCTCAAAATGTGTTGATTTTCATTGTTCGTCCAATCTTCCGACAAAATCAGCAACTTCCGCGAAGGATTCGGCGTAGAGTTCAGCCGGAAAGCGGCGGCGGATGTGGTCGTCTTCAAATATTTTGCCGCCTAAAATGACCGGAATTTTAAGTTTAACCGCCGTTTCGCGAAATTCCTTGTAGTCGCGTGAGAGCCGTTCGAGTTCGCCGAGATAGGTTGCCGAAAGGCAGACGGCGTTCGGCATATATTGCAGAATCTCTTCATTGAGCGAAAAAAGCGGCGTGTTCGCGCCGAAATTCATTACTTCCCAGCCTTCATTTTCGATCGCCACCTGCGCCAGATATGACGGCAGTTCGTGCAGATCGCCTTCCATCGCGGCGCAAAAAGCCGTTTTGCTCTTCATTTCGGGCAAGGGCAGCGAAATTCGTAATTTGTGAACGGCGTAATGCGCCGCCCGCGTCGCGAGATGTTCCTGCGTCACGCTCAATTCGCCGCGATACCATAATTCGCCGATGCGCCGCATTGCCGGACTCAGCAAATTATCGAAAATATCCGTCAGAACCGTGCCTTGCAAGTAAGCCGCGATGATAAAATTCGCCGTTTCCTCTTCGCAGCCGGAAACGAGCAGATCGAAAAACGAGGAATTTGCGCCGTTCTTGTTTTTGCGCCGCGCCGCCGAATTTAAGACCGACTGGTCGCCGTGACAGGTTTTTTGTCCGAGACCTTGTTCGCGCTGAAACCGCGCGACTTCTTCGGCGCGAAACCGCCGGTGTTTGCCGCTCGTGCGCTCCGATTTCAAAAAACCGGCATCCTCCCAACGCTTGACGGTCGCGTCGCTCACGCGGCACAATCGGGCGACTTCTTTGGTTGTTAGATAATTTGTCTCTGACATTGGCATTTTGATTGTAAATTATTTATCCGAAATTTTTTAAAAAACTTTTTCCTCGGAAGCTTCAGGCGAATTTCTTTTACATCCCAATTTATTATACATAAAACGCTCAAATCGCTCAAAAGTAAAGCATAAAAATTTAAAAAAATGTAAATCCTTTAAGAATAATCTTAAATACGGCTTGACAATAAATGAGCGATTTTGTATTATCATAACCGCCCAAACCGCTCAAAGTTAATTTGATAAATAATCAAAAATTTTTTCCTGACAACCGAATTAGGAGGAAAAGATATTTGAAGAAATTTCGATAATTTTCGCGATGCGTTATCAAAACCGAAGTTAAGACAGGTAAAAGCGTAAACGGTTTTGATTACGGCAAACTGAGAATATCTAAAAGGGCGGGAGGCTGAACAAGACGGGGCGAGAGAATCGCCGTTATTTATAGGGGTGAATAACGGCGATTCTCTCTTTTTTTATGGAAAAAACTATTTTCATTCTGCAAATTGCTTCGACGCTTTTCCTGACCGGCGTGATCTGGGTGATTCAAATCGTGCAGTATCCTTTTTTCGCCTACGTCGGCGCGGAAAACTTTACGAAATATCACGACGATTATCGTTTTTGGATCACGCCGATCGTCGCGCCCGCGATGATTATCGAACTTCTGACCGCGATCTTCCTGCTTTTTTATCCGCCCGAAAATATTAACTTAAAACTCATTTGGCTCGGGCTTGTTTTGACTTTGCTCGTCTGGGCTTCGACATTTTTTGTGCAGGTCCCGCTTCACGAAAAGCTCGCGCACGGGTTTAATTCGCAAACTCTGACGGCGCTGGTCGACACGAATTGGATTCGCACCGTTTGCTGGAGCTTGCGCGGCGGGCTGGTTTTATATTTCGTGTGGAAGGTAATTCGTTTCTAAAACTTTGCGCTTTTCGGCGAAACGATTAAAATTTATCTGAAAAGGATAGATTTTATGAAAATAGCAATCGGCGCAGATCACGCAGGTTTCGAAGTCAAAGAAAAAATCAAACGGCAGCTCGCGGAAATGCAGTTCGAAGTCGAGGATCTGGGCACGAACTCGCTCGAATCGGTCGATTATCCCGATTACGGCGCGGCGGTCGGGCGCGAAGTGGCGAGCGGCAAAGCGGACGAAGGAATCGTCGTCTGCGGTTCGGGCATCGGCATCGGCATCGCCGCCAACAAAATCGACGGGGTTCGCGCCGCGCAAGCCTGGAACGAAGAAACCGCGCGGCTCGCCCGCCAGCACAACGACGCGAACGTCCTCTCGATCGGCGCCCGCGTGATTCCCGAAGAAGAAATCCCGAACATCGTGCGCGCCTGGTTCGACGCAAAATTCGAAGGCGGTCGCCACGCCGGAAGAATTGCGAAAATTACGGAATTGGAGAAGGAAAATTAATTAAATGCAGGTTCATGGACAATTATCTTGAAGTATTAAAAAATGAATTTGAGGCTGAAGAAGGTTCTTTTTTGATTAATTTGCGCGGAATGGACTGGAATAAGAATGCCTTCATTCGGCTCGTGACAGCGATGGAAACTTGCTGCGAAAATATTGCCGGGCAAGAAAAACTCGAACGATGGCTAGCTGAAGGATTCTGGTATGTTCCGCAGTTTGCATTTGATTGGGCGTCGCATCCCGAATTTCCGAAAAGGCATTCGGCAGAGTATTATAAAGCGACATATTGTTTATTACATGAGTTAGCCAGTTATTTTTTTACCGGCGCACATCCAAGAATTGATAGTCGAAATCTTGTTAAAGATTTTTTAGAAAATACTGAACCACAGAATTATAATTTGTTTGGACTCGAATAAGGCAAAAATTATTTATGAACAATCTTTTTAATGCAAATTTAGCGGAAGTTGACCCGATCATCGCGGAAGCGATCGACAATGAAACGCGGCGGCAGTCGGACGGTCTGGAATTGATCGCGTCGGAAAATTTTGTGTCGGAAGCCGTTCTGCAGGCGATGGGTTCGGTTTTTACGAACAAATACGCCGAAGGTTATCCGGGCAAGAGATATTACGGCGGCTGTGAGTTTGCCGATGTCGTCGAGCAATTGGCGATCGACCGCGCGAAAGAAATCTTCGGCGCCGAGCACGCGAACGTCCAGCCGCATTCGGGCGCGCAGGCGAATATGTCGGTGTTTCTCGCGTCCTTGCAGCACGGCGACCGCATTTTGGGAATGAATCTTTCGCACGGCGGACACTTGACGCACGGGCATCCGATGAATTTTTCGGGCATCAATTTCGAGGTTTCCGATTATGGCGTTTCGCGCGAAACCGAGCGGATCGATTACGATGAATTGCAGAAAAAGGCGGAAGAAACGCGCCCGAAAATGATCATCTGCGGCGCGTCGGCGTATCCGCGAATCATTGATTTTGCGCGGATCGAAGAAATCGCCCGATCGGTCGGCGCAATCGTCATGGCGGACATCGCGCATATTGCGGGACTCGTTGCGGTTGGATTGCATCCGTCGCCGCTGCCGCATTGCGAATTCGTCACAACGACGACGCATAAAACTCTGCGCGGACCGCGCGGCGGACTTATTTTATGCCGCGAGGAATTTGCCAAAGCCGTTGATAAAGCCGTCTTTCCGGGCGTGCAGGGCGGACCGCTCGTCCATATTATTTCGGCAAAAGCGGTTGCCTTCGGCGAAGCTCTGCGCGCTGATTTCAAGGCGTATCAACAGCAAATTCTCGACAACGCGCAGGCGATGGCAAGTGAATTGACCGCAAACGGTCTGCGGCTCGTTTCCGGCGGCACGGACAATCATCTTATGCTGATCGATGTTTTCGACGGCGGCAAGGGAATTACGGGAAAAGTGGCGGAAAAAGCTTTGGACGCGGTTCATCTAACGGTCAACAAAAACACGATCCCGTTTGATACGAATTCGCCTTTTACGGCTTCGGGCATCCGCCTCGGAACGCCCGCGCTCACGACTCGCGGAATGAAGGAAGACGAAATGCGCCAGATCGCGCGGCTGATCGCTTCGGTCATTCGCGAGCCCGAATCGGAAAAAGTCAGAACGAATGTCAAAAAAGAAGTCGCGGCATTGACCGAAAGATTTCCGCTTTACGCGCATCGTTTGAACGACGGTAAAACGGATGCGATTTCGGCGAGTTAGACTCAATCATTTCGGAGCAAGTTTGAAAAGATCACTTTTTATTTTAATTTTGACGGGCTCGATCTTCGTTAACGCATTTGCTCAAAGCAATTCTGCCGAAATTTCCGAGCAGCCTGCCTCGGACGAATTCGTGAGCGACGGATGCACCTGGTTTCCTGACGGAAATTACTTCGATTGCTGCAAGGCGCACGACCGTGAATATTTTGCGGGCGGAAGCTGGAAAGAGCGTTGGCGTTCGGATAAGAAACTTTTTCAATGCGTGGCGGCAAAGCCGAAATTTTATAATAAACTGGTCGCGCCCATTATGTGGCTCGGCGTCCGGACATTCGGCGTCCCGTGGCTCAAGACAAAAGCGAGCTGGGGATTTGGGAAAAAGAAAAAGCCTTCCGGCAGAATATTGCCGAAGAAAAAGCCGCAAGGTTAAACTAAGTAATTTTCATTTGCCGGTGTCAAAACCGGCGTTAAATTTTTATGAGCAATTTATCAGACATCGGTTTTCCGACACCCGACGAGCAAGCCGTCAACGAGATGATCATGCACGTTCTGGAGCACGCTAAACCCGTCAAAACTTCGCGCGGGTTTTATCTCGTTTACACGGACGCGTCGGGCGCGGAAATTTATCTGCAGGGAAATTCCGAGCAGGAATTGATCGGTTTCAATCCGCATTTTGCGGGCAAAAGCCGCCGCACGGTTGCTTTGACAAAAGCGATCGAGCGCGATTCTTCGGAACTCGACGGCGGTTTTCACGCGTGGGCAAATCCGCCCGAGGACGGAGCGGGCGAATCGGGCGATTATCCGTTCGTTTTCGACGTTCCCGATTTTCGCAAGGTCGAAATTTTGGAGTTTCCACGCGCGGTCGAAATTCAGCTGACGGCATTTGCGTCAAACGATTTTAAGATCTTCGACACGGAAGACGATTATCAAAAAGCGCAGGAATCCGAGTTGAAATACGCTTCGAAAATGTTCGTCCCGAGCGGGCTTTTCGCGTTTGACGAAAAGGACGGAAGCCTTGATCTGAGCGTTGTCCGTCCGGTCGGAATGTTTGCGGGCGAGATCAAAGAATTTGAATTAAAGACGAATTCCTTGTCGGGCGAAAAGTTTTACGCGCTCTTGGTCGAAACGCTCGGCGGCGAAACGGATATCGTCGTTGACCCGAAATTTGTTCCCGAAGAACCCAAAATCGGCGGCATCGTCAGCGGACAATTCTGGCTTTCGGGACGAGTATTGACTTAAAGGATTTGAACCGCCGAGACGCCCGGACGCAGAGAAATTTAATAAAAACTCTACGTCTCCGCGTCTCGGCGGTTTGATTTTTAAACTAACCTTGCATCAATTTGTCTTGACAGGTGCGGTCGGACGAGTCGGCAGTTTCATCGGATTCGCGCTCATCTTTTTCAAGACTTCTTCGACCGCTTTTTCGAGCTGCGGATCACGCCCGGCGATCACCGATTTCGGGTCGTTTTCGACTTCGATGTCGGGATCGACGCCGTAGCCTTCGATCACCCATTCGCCTTTTAAGTTAACCATTCCGAATTCGGGAACGTTGACGCTGCCGCCGTCGATCAGACCGCCGCGGTTGGAGATGCCGACGACGCCGCCCCACGAGCGTTTGCCGACGAGTGTTCCTAAGTTAGCCTGACGAAACATATACGGAAAAATATCGCCGTCCGAAGCCGAATTCTCGTTCAAAATAGCGACCATCGAACCGTAGAACGCGCCGTCGGGATAAGTCGTTATGTTGTCGTTCGTGCGGAAGAAATTCCCGCCCAAAACTTTGCGGCGCAGCCGTTCGATGATCATCCGCGAAACATTGCCGCCGCCGTTGGCGCGAACGTCAACGACCAAACCTTCCTTGTCGAGCTGCGGATAATACCATTTGATAAATTCGCGGATGCCCGCCGCGCCCATATCGGGAATATGGATGTAACCGACGCGCCCGTTGGTCATTTGCGAAACCCGGTTGCGGTTCTCGGTGATCCATTCGAGGTAGATTAGATTGCTTTCGTCCGTCACGGGACGATAGGAAATTTGCCGCGCACCCGATAAACTCGGCGTTGAATTGACGGTTAAAAGCACGGGCGAGTCGGCTTTGTTGCGCAGGTATTGATAAATATCTTTATCAGCCGTTACGTTTTCGCCGTTGATCTGCAAAATGTAATCGCCGACTTTCGCGTTGACGCCGACTTCCATCAACGGCGAACGGTAAATGTCTTCCTCGTTTTCGCCTTCGAAGATCTTTGAAATCTTATAACGATTTGCCGATTTATCGATCTCGAACCGCGCTCCCGGAAGTGCGACCCGCGCCCGCGGCGGATTGTTGAAATCGCCGCCGTCGATATACGCGTGCTGAACCGTCAGTTCCGAAATCATCTCCGAGATGACGTAATTCAAATCCGAGCGATGCGCGACAAAGGGAAGCCAGGTTTTGTATTGGTCGCGCAGTTTGATCCAATCGTAGCCGTGCATATTCGGCACGTAAAACCAGTCGCGGTAACGCCGCCAGACTTCATTGAAAATCTGATTCCATTCTTCGACGGGTTTGATCTCGGTCACCATTCCGGCGGTCGAAACTGCCTTTTTCGAGTTTACGCCCTGCGGCGTGGCGTCCATGATCGAGAACGTTCCGCCTTGTCCCACGATGATCTTCGAGCCGTCTGCCGACAGCGAATAACTATTAACGCCTTCAAGAAGCGTCGTTTCCTTGCGGTCTTTGAACGAAAAGATCCGCAGAGTATTCGGACGGTCGGACTGTCTGCCGTAATAAAACGCCGAGCCGACAAAATATATCAGATGTCCGGTTTTTGCCGTCAAACCGCCGTAATTTTCCGCAGGAAGCGGAACTTTCGTGACGCGCGCCGTGATGCGGTCGAAATCGATGATTTCGGGTTTTGAGGAAGGCACGTTTTTCTTGATCGCGTCTGCGCTCGGCGTTCCGCTCGGAGTCGGTGTCGGCTGCGCGTTGGGCTGCGGCTGTTTTTCGTCGATCGGTTTCGGAGTTTCTTCGGGTTTGAGTTTGTCTTCCGCGGGCGCGGGCGTGACCGCCACTTCATCGGATTCGGGCGGAAACGGATTTTTGACATCCTTGCGCAAAGCGAGCGCGTAAACCAGCGTCGATCGATTGCCCGCGTAATTAAACTCAAGACCGGAAATCTGCGGCGCGAATTCGCGGTCGCTCAAATAATAAAGATAATCGCCCGACGGGTCGAACGCGGGATTATAGGAATTAAACAGCGGGTCTGAGACGCGGTTTAATTTCGCGCCATTTAAATCGTAAATGTAAACCGAATTATAACCGCCGTTATTCGAAGCTGGACGGTCATTCATCGAAAACGCGAGATAATTGCCTTTCGGCGACCATTCATAATCGTTGATTTGCCCGTTCGGCGCGTCGACGATCTGCGTTAATTTTTTGTCTGCGAGGGTCAGCACGAAGATTTTTCCGTCCTTGTCGGAAAACGCAATTTTTTTGCCGTCGCCCGACCATTCCGGCGCATAGCGCTGCGCGTTTCCGCCCGAAGTCATTTGCTGCGCTTCGGAAAGTCCGTCCTGCGCCTCGATCCAGACTTCATCTTCGCCGGTGCGGTCGGAAATATATGCGACACGCGAGCCGTCGGGCGACCAGCGCGGAAATTTGTCGTGCGCGTTCGAGGAATGCGTCAGGTTTCGCGTGCCGCCTTTTTCGACGGGTGCGCTGAAAATATCGCCGCGTGCGCCGAACAGAACGCGTTCGCCTTTCGGGGCAAGCGCGACGTTTTCCAAGACCTGCGCGGCATTGACGCTGCGCGGGCGTTTGTAAACGCCGTCGTCGGGCACATTAATGTTGAGTTTGTTCGATTTACCGCTGCGCGTATCGTAAATTTCAAGCTCGCCGTTGCGCTCGTAAACGATGCGTGATTGATCATCGGAGCTTGCCCAGCGAACTTCCCAATCTTTAAAGCTCGTCGCGGGCACGGTTTTTCCGCTCGCCACGTCGTAGCTGTAAAGATTAAATTTGCCGTCTTTGTCCGAGTTAAAGAAAATCTTGTCGCCGATCCACATCGCATCGCGCCACGGTCGGACGCCTTCGGAGATCTTTTTCGCGTCGTTCGTGGCTAAATCATAGATGTAAAGCGTGTTTGCCTG
Source organism: Pyrinomonadaceae bacterium (assembly GCA_035536135.1). GTDB lineage: Bacteria > Acidobacteriota > Blastocatellia > Pyrinomonadales > Pyrinomonadaceae > JAFDVJ01. Next base: position 10,949 of record DATLOR010000207.1, read on the forward strand.
TCCGCCGCCGTAGCGTTTTTCGCTTCGGAAATCGCGCGTGCGCGGCGAATAGACCATGCGTGCGCCGTCGGGCGAAAAATCTCCCGAACCGGCTTCGGGCATCGGCAAAGGTTCCGCCGTTCCGCCGTTCATCGAAACTTTATAAAGACGGCTGACGGGCAGAGTCCACGAATCGCGCTGTGAGCGGAAAACGATCGACGAGCCGTCGTTCGTCCAGCCCATTACCTGATTGTCGTAGCCCCAGCGCGGCGCAAACGGACCTTTCGCGGGATAGAACGTCAGTTGAACGGGCTCGCCGCCCGCAGCCGGAACGACATAAACCTGTTCGTCGCCGTCGTATTGTCCGGTAAAGGCGATCCATTTGCCGTCGGGCGAAAATTTAGCGAAAACTTCCATTCCCGGATGCGCGGTCAGACGCGTCGCCGTGCCGCCGCCTGCCGGAGCGATCCACAGATCGCTCGCGTAGGTAAACGCCACGCGGTCGTCCGCGATGTCCGGAAAACGTAAAAGTTTGGTTTGCGCTAAAACAGGCAGGGAAAACAAAAAGATAAAAAGCGCAGTTGTCGTCAAAGCTCTTCGAGCGAACATTAAAATTCCTCCGAATTTTTGAAAGTTTTAAGATCGATTATAAATTTCAGTTTTGTAATCTTAAATCACAAATCACAAAAACGAAATCTCAGATTTGAAATTTGAAATTCAGCGAAACCGGCAAGTATAGACGCAAAAACACGCAGAAAAGAGTTTCAAACTCCGATCTGCGTGTTTTTCAAATAGTTTGCGATGAATTTACTCGTCGATTGTTTCGTCAAAACCGAAATGGTCTAAAACGCGCCGGGCTTCTTCCGATTCATATTCAAAGGCTTTTATTTCGAGCGCGGCGCGGGCGATGTCTTCGTAGATCTGATCGTCGAGCGACGGCATAATTTCTTCGACGGGCATCAGCGCGATCGTTTCCATCGCAATCGCCCGGATCGCCGGATTGGTCGTCTGACGCGCAATTTCGCACATCTCGCCGACCGAAAATCTTTCTGCCAGCAAATCCGCCAGACGGTCGATTTCCTTATAATCTTTTTTGGCAAGCGCGCGTTCGGCAAGCTGGATAAAAACTTCCGCCGATTCGGTTTGCGCTTCGAGCACGGAAATGCAGGTTTCCGTCAATTTCTGGAGTTCGCCTAATTTTTCGGGATTTCCACTAACGTTCGCGTCTTTTGCCTGTTCGTCCAGAGCGGAAAGCAAAAGGCTGAGTTCCCAATCCGATTGTGTATCGTAAGAGAATTTTTGTGCCGGAACGTTGACGGTATTTCCGTTTTTGGCTTGAAGGGCGCCAACGAGCATTTTTTTTGTAACGGGTCGCAAGCCTTCCCAAACTCTTTCAACCTGCGCACCGAAGTCTTTTATCATCATTTTCAACAAAAATAGTTTGCGCTTGACGAGCCACCCTTGTCAAGCAAAATTTTAGATGTCGGAAAACGCGCCGCCGATGTCAAAACTCTTTTGAAAACCTATGATTTTCCGATGTTTTGCAATCTTGATTCGACTTCGCGGAGCGTTTCTTCGCGGATCTCTTCCTCGTCTTCCGCGTCGAAAAATTCGATCAGGGCATAAGGCGTTTCGCTCAAACGGCGCAGTTCCCAGGTTTCCTGACCGGCGTTTGCCGCCCGCGAAAACCACGCGGCATCAATTTCGGACGAACGGATTTCCGCCGCGCCGAAAAGGTTTTCGAGCGAATCCGTCAAACTGTTTTTGAGCGCGTCAGAAAGCAAAACACGGCGTAAAATCCAGCCGTGTTTCCTGTAAAGCGACAAAATTTCAGCGATCTGTCCCGCTTTTATCATTGATTTTTGGGTTTTACGATTTTTCCCGGAGCGGTGATTTTCCCGCCGTTGGTGTTTCCCGCCGGAATTTTTTGAATCAAATTCGGGTTGTTGGCGTTCGCGTTTTCCTGTTCGATGACGCCCTGACTTTTACCGGGCGATTTCCATTTGCCGCCGAACGCGTCGCCGAACGCCGCTTTCCAGCTGCCGTCTTCCTTGATAAACGGAATATCATCCCATTGTTTGCGCGTTTCGTTCCAAACCTCGACCGCGCCGAACTCGCCTTTGATGCGTTCGTCACGCGTTTGCGGATAAGTGTCGCCGAAGGTCGTTTCCGTAAAGCCGTTTTTGATCACTTCTTCGACGGTTTTTTTCTGCTGTCCCGAAGCCATCTCGGCTAAGCCCATCGAACCTTTCGAGAGCATCGATTTGATCTTTGCCGAATCCTGGCTCTTAACTGCCGCAAAAAGCATCTTGAATGCTTCGGTCGGTGTTTGCGCGTTGCCGACCGGCACGTCGGTCAGCGTCGGCGGTTTTACTTCGGGCGTCGGATTAGTTGATTTTATTGAATTGGCGCTATTGGTCGTGATTGCATCTTTGGACGGGAGTTTTTCGACGACTCCGTTGTTATTTGCCGTAGAATTACCGCAGGCAAAAGCAATCAAGGCGCAAGCCGCAGCGAGAATTGTAAAAATGATTTTTGAACTGTTTTTGAACTTCATGGTATTTCTTGAAAAATCTCTACTTCGGAAAATTTACTCGTTGATTTGTCAAAGTATAATAAATGAAAGTGGAAAATGGAAAGTGGAAAGTGGAAAATTAAAACTCGAACAACTTTTGTGTTTTGAATCAAATCATATAATGAAATGGGCAAACGCTTTCTGTTTTCCATTTTCCATTTTCCACTTTTATACTTTATGATAAGCAACGAAACAACTGTTGAGGCAAAAATATGAAACAATGTCCGAGCTGTCAATCGCAATACACCGACGACACGCTTCAGTTTTGCCTGCAGGACGGGACGCCCTTGCGGTTTACGGCGGGTTCGCCGGGGAAAACGCTTTCTTACGGCGAACAGGAAACGGTTGTCGGAAATCGTCCGTCGAGTCAGATCAACACTCCGAACGTGACGAATCCGACGAATTGGAATCCGCAGCAATATTCGTCAAACGCAGGGTTTCAGCCGCCGGAAAAGAAATCGGGTGCGCCGGTCGCGGTTTTTCTGACGGCTTTTGTGATGCTTTTGCTTTTCAGCTTTGTCGGCATCGGCGCGTGGCTTTATTTCAGGGGCGCGCGACCCGACGAGAATACGAATTTACTGCTCGCCAAGAAAAAGCCGGATTCCGAAACCACGTCGAATACGATGACGACCGCACCGGCAAAACCGACGCCGCTGGCGAACGCTCCGGCGGCGAATTCAAATACGGCGGCAAATCAGGTTGTTGCGCCGGTTGATAAAGAGCAGATAAAACGGGACGTTTCGCAGAGAGTTAATTCGTGGAAATCGGCGGCTGAATCGCTGAATCTCAACAGTTATATGAGCCATTACGCGGGAACGGTCGATTATTACAACAAAAAGGGCGCGAGTCTTTCGACCGTCCGCACCGATAAGCAGAGAGCTTTTTCGACTTATAGTTCAATTCAAATTACTCTCGGCAATATAAATGTGACGCCTGACGCTTCGGGCGAAACGGCGACGGCAGTTTTTGACAAGGAATGGGTTTTTAGCGGCGCGAAATATTCCGCCGGAAAAGTCCAAACTCAACTGAAACTCAAAAAGATCAGCGGACAATGGCTGATTACAAGTGAACGCGATTTGAAAGTTTATTACACCGAATAGCGAAATTTATTTCGTCTTCGACGCTAACCGCTTGTAAGTTCAAATTAAACAATTTAAATTATCTTGAGAGCAATGAAGGTTTGCCCCAAATGTAATTCATCATATTCCGACGAAACTCTGAATTTTTGCTTGACGGACGGCGTTCCGCTGGTCGCTGAGGAAATTCTGGACGAATATCTGTCCAAACAGAGTAACAGTAAGTCGTGGCACACGGCGGAAACACTGGTTGACCAGCGGTTTTCGCTGGCTGATGCGCGTCCGACTGCGGTCAGCTCGTCGGCGCCGACCTTTGAGCTCGGCAATACGACGGCGCGGAATCTGGCGCCTCAAAAATCCAATAAAACACTTTACGTGATTCTAGGCGTTTTGCTCGCGGCTCTGCTCGGCGGCGGCATCTGGTGGTTTTCAAAATCTTCTAATCAGGCTAATAAATCGGTTTTGTCCGAAGAAACCGCCTCCGTTCCGAAACACGCGATCGTGCCGATCTCGCCCGAACAGGACGCGCAGGTCAAAAAGGAACTGACCGATTTTATGCAGAACTGGGCGCGCACGAACTCTGAGAAAAACGCCGACGCGCATCTCGCGCATTACGCCAACACGCTCGAAGTTTATTACGGTGAAAGCGGAAAGGACAAAAATCACGTGCTTGCCGATCGTCTGCGCGCATATCAGCGCTACGATCTGATCCAGATGCAGGTCGATAATCTAAAGATCACGCCCGAATCGGCGGAATCGGCAACGGTCGTTTTCGATAAATCGTGGACGATGAAAAACGACAAGAAAACCTCGACCGGTTCGGTTCAGCAGGAAATTCACGTGACCAAAACAAAAGGCAAATGGCTGATCGACGGCGAAAAAGACTTAAAGGTTTATTTCATCAACAACCGCGAAAACCAATCGGCGGATAATACAACTCAAACTTCAAACAGTTCAAATACGGCAAATCAAGCTGAGAAATAATGGGCGAAAACGCTAAAGTCATCATCCGTTCCGCTTCAAATGCCGATTGCGAACGTGTGCAAGCACTTGTTTTCGGCGTGCTGCGCGAATACGGTTTAGAACCCGATTTAAGAGGAACCGACCGCGATATTGCCGACATCGAAGCGCATTACATTGCCCGCGGCGGAATTTTCGAGCTGATCGAGGACGCGCGCGGCGAACTGCTCGGAACCGTCGGACTCTACCCGATAACAAAGGAAACGGTCGAGCTTCGCAAAATGTATTTTTCCAAAAGACTTCGCGGGCGCGGTTTCGGCAGCGAGACCTTGCAGAGAATGATCGCGGCGGCACGCGTACTCGGTTTCAAAAAGATCTATCTCGAAACGGCGAGCGTTTTACGGGAAGCAGTTCATCTCTACGAAAAATTCGGATTTCAGCCAACCGACGAAAAACACACGCCGCGCTGTGATGCCGCTTATTTTTTAGAGTTGTAAAGTTAAATGAAGCTCTTTATACTAAGTTGATTTTTAGCGGCTTTGCGTCTTGGCGGAAGAAAAATAATTTCCCGCCAAAGCGCAAAGCCGTTAAAATTGTAAAATAGCAGTAAAGAGAACAATGAAAAAATCCTTAAAACTTCGCGCTAAAATCAGAAAGTTCTGGCGAACCCTAGGTCCCGGACTCGTGACGGGCGCGAGCGACGACGATCCTTCGGGTATTGCGACATATTCGCAGGCGGGCGCGCAATTCGGCACGTCGCTTTTGTGGACGGCGCTCGTTACCTATCCGCTGATGGTTTCGATCCAGGAAATGTGCGCCCGTATCGGTCTGGTCACCTGTCACGGGTTGACGGGCGTCATCAAGCGCAATTATTCCAAAAGCATTTTATACGTCATCCTGATCGTCAGTTTTCCATCGATCACCTTAAATATCGGCGCGGACATCGCCGGAATGGGCGCGGTCGGCAATATGCTCGTCCCGCAGGTTCCGTCGTTTGTTTTTTCGATCGTGTTCACGGCTTTGCTGATGTACGGGATCATCGTCTGGTCGTATCACAAGATTTCGACCATTCTGAAATGGCTGTGCGTCGTGCTGTTCAGCTATATTTTCATCCCGTTTCTGACGCACACCGATTGGTCGGCAGTTCTGTACGGAACATTTTTTCCGAAGTTTCAGACGACCGCCGAATATTTTATGGCGCTGGTCGGAATTTTAGGCACGACCATTTCGCCGTATCTTTTTTTCTGGCAGTGTTCGATGGAAGTCGAGGAAACAAATCAGAAACATCTCGTTCTGGATAAAAAAGTCATCAACCTGATGCAGAAAGATGTCGAAGGCGGAATGTTTATCACGAACGTCGTCTTTTATTTCATCATTTTGACGACCGGAACGGTGCTTTTTAACGCGGGAATCAGAGACGTTCAAACGGTCGAACAGGCGGCGCAGGCACTGCAGCCGCTCGCGGGAAATATGGCTTACGCGCTTTTCGCGCTCGGCGTGCTCGGCACGGGTTTTCTCGCCGTTCCCGTGCTCGCGGGCGCGCTCAGCTATATGATGGCGGAAGTTTTCGGCTGGCAGGAAGGTCTCGACAAAAAATTTCACGAGGCGAAGGGGTTTTACATTACGATCATTATTTCGCTCGTGCTTGGTCTTTCGATAAATTTCATCGGCATCAGCCCGATCAAAGCCTTGATCTACACGGCGGTTTTATACGGCATCACCGCGCCCGTTTTGATCGCGCTCATTTTGCACATCTGCAACAACAAAAAGATCATGGGCGAATACACCAACGGTATCTGGTCGAATCTGTTCGGCGGTCTGACGTTTCTTTTAATGTCCGTCGCGGCGGTTTTACTGATCTATTTGCAGTTTAGATAATCCTAATTTATGAAACCGGCGCGAATCATTTAAAATACATTGTCGAAACTTTATGAAAGCACTCAGATTTGTTAATAATCAGCTCGAACTTGCCGAAATCGCCAAACCGAACGCCGGATCGGAAGCCTTGATTCGCGTGACGAAGACCGGAATCTGCAACACCGACCTTGAGATCGTGCGCGGTTACGCCGGATTTTCGGGAACGATCGGGCACGAATTCGTCGGTATCGTCGAAGAATCGAAAGACGCGCCCGCTTGGATCGGCAAACGCGTCGTCGGCGAAATCAACGCGGGCTGCGGCAGTTGCGAAAAATGTCTGCACGGCGATTCGCGGCATTGCGAAGCGCGAACCGTTCTCGGAATTCACGGGCGTGACGGCGCACACGCCGAATTTTTAACTCTGCCGGTAAGCAATCTTTTGGAAGTTCCCGCAAATGTCCGGGACGAACAAGCCGTTTTCGTCGAACCGCTCGCGGCGGCTTTCGGCATTACGGAACAGGTTGAAATCACGGAAAACACACGCGTTGCCGTGATCGGCGACGGCAAACTCGGAATTTTATGCGCTTTCGCACTTTCCTTAAAAAGCCGGAATCTTGCGCTTATCGGAAAACACCGCGAAAAACTTATCCTTGCCGCGAAACGTAGTATCGAAGGAATTTTATTAAGCGATGCCGTGCCCGCTTTGAATAGTTCATTCGATGTCGTCGTCGAAGCAAGCGGCTCGGAATCGGGTTTTGCGACCGCGCTCGATTTGCTCAAACCACGCGGCAAGATGGTTTTGAAATCGACGTTTCAGGGCAGCACGAACCTTGAAATGTGGCGCGTCGTCGTTGATGAGATCACGATCGTCGGTTCGCGCTGCGGCAAATTCGCGCCCGCGCTCAAGCTTTTGGAAAAAGGTCTGGTAACGGTCGAAGATCTGATCTCGGAAGAATTTCCGCTTGCCAAAGGCGTGCAGGCGATGGACCGCGCCGCCGAAAAAGGTGTGATGAAAGTTTTGTTATCAATGGCTTAAAAGAAATTCATTCGTAATTCGTAATTGGCTTTTGTTATACTGAAAACTACCGAATTTCATTCGCCGAATCTTGTGTTTTAAGGAAAGCAATATGTTCGATTATCAAAAAAGATCCGTGTCGTATTTTAGTTTTTATTTAACGATTTTGACGCTTGCGGTTTTGATCGGCGGTTTGACTATTGATGCCCAGACCAACGCCGAAGCGCTTCGAAATGCCGCGATCACGCCCGAAAAACTTTCGGCTTCCTTTGCGGAAGTCGCGAAAGCGGTCGAACCGGCAGTCGTTAATATCGACACGAAAGGCAAAGTTCCCGATGTCACCGTCAAAGATGATAAAGTGCCTGAGAGCGGCGGCGCGAACGATGATCTGCTCGATTTTCTGCGCCGCCAGCGCCGTCCGTCCTACGCGGTCGGAAGCGGTTTTATCGTCGATAAAACGGGTTATATTCTGACGAATTATCACGTCGTCGAAGATTCGTCGCGGATCACCGTGCAGCTTCATTCGGGCGAAGAATTCGTCGCAAAGATCGTCGGCATCGACGAAGAAACCGACCTCGCCGTTTTGAAGATCGAAACGGGCAGAGATCTGCCGTTCGTTAAATTCGGCGATTCGGAAAAAGCGCAGGTCGGCGATTGGGTTCTGGCGATCGGTTCGCCGTTCGGGCTGTCGCAAACCGTGACCGCCGGAATCGTTTCGCAGGTCAAACGCGAAACGCCCTATACTTACCAGTTTCCGAAAAAATTTATTCAAACCGACGCGGCGATCAATCGCGGCAATTCGGGCGGACCGCTCGTTAATATGAACGGCGAGGTGATCGGCATCAATTCGCAGATCGCCACTTCGACGGGCGATTACAACGGCATCGGATTTTCTCTGCCGATCAACGATGCGGTTGCGGTCTACCGGCAGATCGTGCAAAACGGCAAAGTCCGGCGCGGGTATTTAGGCGTCAGTCTGGATTCCGTCAAAGCCGAATTTGCAAAGGTTTACGGTTTAACGGAAGCGCGCGGCGCGATCGTTCTCGAAGTCCGCGACAAAAAGAGTTCCGCCGCGCTTGCCGGATTACAGTCGGGCGACGTGATTTTGGAATACAACGGTCAAAAGGTCGAAAACGCGGCGGATCTGATCGGAAAGGTTTCGGCGACCGCGCCCGAACAAACGGTTAATCTCGTATTTATGCGCGAAATGGGCGCGCGCCTTGAGCGGAAAACGACGACCATCAAACTTTCCGAGCGTCCGTCGAACAGCAAGACGATCGACAACGACGACACGCGCCGACCGCTCCCGATCGACGGTCAAAAAGAACCTTTCAAACCGTTCGGTCTGACTTTGATCGAACTGACGCCCGCACTGGTTTCGACCTATAAACTCGAAGACAACAAAGGTTTACTGGTCAAGGAGATCAATCCGGCGAGCTTTATCGCCGACGTCAAAGCCTCGAACGGCACGGACGCGCTCGGCGAAGGCGATCTGATTCAGCGCATCAACCGCACGGAAGTTGCGGACTTAAAGACATTCGGCGAAATCGCCGGCAAGCTGAAAACCGGCGACGCGGTCGTTCTGCACGTATTGAGCAATAACCGTTCGGGACGCGGTTTACAGGTGAAAATCGTACAGTTTACGGTTCAATAATTTATTGAGTTAAGCGTAAATCGTAAATCGTGAATAGGCGGAATTTACTATTTGCGATTTACGATTTACCATTTACGAGTTATGGCAAAAGCAAAAGAAGCAAAAAAATCGAACAAAGACAAAACTGAAAAATATTACAACTACATCGGCGGCGAATGGGTCAAGAGCGCGTCGGGCGAATGGTTTGAAAATCTTAATCCGGCGGATACTTCGGATGTCGTCGGGCGTTTTCCGAAATCGAACGCGGAAGACGTGCAAAAGGCGGTCGAAGCGGCAAAGTCGGTGGCGACGAAATGGCGCCGGACACCTGCGCCGAAACGCGCCGAGATTCTTTTCCGTCTGGGCGAAATCCTGCGCGCGGGCAAAGAGCAATTTACGCGCGAGATGACCCGCGAAATGGGTAAGGTTTTAAAGGAAGCGGGCGGCGATGTACAGGAAGCGATCGATTGCACGTACTACACGGCGGGCGAAGGCAGACGGCTTCACGGTTTTACGACCAAAGCGGAAATGCCCAACAAATACGCGATGTGCGAACGCCAGCCGGTCGGACTGTGCGGTCTGATCACGCCGTTCAATTTTCCGATGGCGATACCAAGCTGGAAGCTGATTCCCGCTTTGGTGTGCGGAAACACGGTCGTTATCAAGTCGGGCGAAGACGTGCCGCTTTCGACGATCAATCTCGTCAAAGCGTGTGAAGAAGCGGGAATTCCGAAAGGCGTCGTCAATGTCGTCAACGGTTTCGGCGAAGCGGGCGCGGCGCTCGTTAATCACGACGACGTGCGCCTGATCTCGTTCACGGGTTCGACCGATACGGGACGCATCATCGCCGAAGCCTGTGCGCGGAACAATAAGATCGTTTCGCTTGAGATGGGCGGCAAAAACGCGATCATCGTGATGGACGACGCCGATATCGACAACGCCGTCGAAGGCTCGCTCTGGGGCGCGTTCGGAACTTCGGGACAACGCTGCACGGCTTCGTCGCGTCTTGTCGTTCACAAGAAGGTTTATAAAAAGTTCTGCGAAAAACTTGTCGAAAAAGTTAAAAAATTAAAGGTCGGCAATGGTTTAGACGCGAAAACAGATGTCGGTCCGGTGATCAACGCGCAGGCAATGGACAAGATCTTGAGTTATATCGAAATCGGCAAAAACGAAGACAAAGCGACGCTCGCGTGCGGCGGAAACCGTCTGACGAAAGGCGATTACAAAAAAGGTTTCTTTATCGAACCGACCGTTTTTACGGACGTCAAGCACGGAATGCGCATCGAACAGGAAGAAATTTTCGGACCCGTCACGGCAGTTATTCCGTTTTCGACTTTGGACGAAGCGATCGACATCGTCAACGGCGTCAAATACGGTCTTAGTTCGGCGATCTACACGCAGGACGTCAATCAGGCGTTTTACGCGACGCAGGAGCTTTACACCGGAATCTGCTACGTCAATTCGGCAACCATCGGCGCGGAAGTTCACCTGCCGTTCGGCGGCACGAAAGGCACGGGCAACGGTCACCGCGAAGCCGGCACGCAGGTTCTCGACATCTTCAGCGAATGGAAATCGATCTACGTTGACTATTCGGGCAAACTGCAAAAAGCGCAGATTGACGAAGTCGAGATCTAAAAATGCGGCGATTTAATAAAAAAAGGCTTGCCGAATCATTTGCAGATTCGTCAAGCCTTTTTCGTTCGCACAAATTTTAATCATTTAACGCCCGCCGATTTTTTTATTTCGTCGAGTTCTTTTTGGTTTTGCTCGATCAAACCTTTGAGCGCGTTTTTCATCATTTCGTTATCGGCTTTTTCAAGTGAATTGTTAAGCGCGAGCAGACAGGCGGTTTTCAGTGCCTGCTCCTGCGAAACTTTGATGTCGGGTTCGATTCCGGTGCCTTCCCAGTTCATTTTCGTGACCGGATTGATCGCGCGCTCGTTTGGAACATAAGCCTGAAAATGTTCCGTCAGGCGAATCATCGTGCCCGGATTGGCACCGCCGAGCGTCGTTTCGCCGATGATCGTGGCGCGCCGCAGAACCTTCAGATCGTTGGTAAATTCTTCTGCCGCCGAGAAAGTTCGCCCCGATGTCAGAATGTAAACGTTTTTACCGAGAAACTTTTTGCCCGCAACGGTTTTTTGCGTCCAGAATTCCTGCGTCCTGCCGGTTTCGCGATTGTATATGTCGTTCAGATGAACGGGCGCGTCGAAAAGATAAGAACAAATCAGCGCGACCATTTCGGGCTCGCCGCCCATATTTTGCCGGAGATCGAAGATCAGCGCGTCCGAATTGCCGACGAAATTCATCGCCGCCGCCAACGTTTCCGCACCGTATTGCGGGTAAACAAATCCGCGAAGATCGATGTAGCCGATATTTCCCGGCAGATTTTCGGCACGCGCAAAACCGTAATTATTGATCTTCAGCATAAATTCTTCCGCGCGCTGTTCCTGCTCGGACGGCTTTTGCGAAGGGTTCTGAACGGGCAGCGGCTCAAATGAGAAGAAAACATTAAGATGTTTGTCGCGTGAAACGGCGCGTAAATCCCCGGTCAGTTTTTTGGAAAAATCGCGCGCGCTCGTGATCGAATCGTATTCTTTGTTCTTCATCTTTGCGCGAATGTCGGTTTCCATATTTTTCGCCGTTTCGGGAAAAATATAGCGGTCGTTCAATTCCTTCAAAAGCTTTTCAAT
>DATLOR010000208.1:0-3814 GCA_035536135.1 Pyrinomonadaceae bacterium
TGTTCGTCGAGCATCGAATCGTTCTGGACACGAAAGGCACAGAGTTTTTCGGGCTGGTGAAAACCGAGCAGAAATGTCGGGACAAACAGAGTTTCGTCGCTGAAATCATCGAGAAACCGCAAAGTATCGGGCAATTCGAGCCATTCGATCTGGCAAACCAGATCCGTCACCGCTTCCTTCGGGAAAAGTTCGAGACTGAAACTGCCGTTCTCGCGGCGGCGCGAAATCAAGCCCTGTTTTTCGAGCGCGGCGATATGTTTGGCAACCGCCGCCTTTGAAGCGAGCCGGAAATGCTTGGCGATCTGCTGGTAGGAAGGCTTGTAGCCGCGGGTCTCGATAAAAGTCGAAATATATTCCAGAATTTCTTTCTGACGTTTGGTGCGTGGCTGCATAGAATACTAGATTCTATTGGCGGATGTTTTAACAAGTCAAATGTGAAAAAAACATTGACGCATCTCTTTAATAAAAGTTAGAATTAATTCGGACGATCTGGCTTTTTCACCTCGAAGCATAAAAATTTTTCACCAAAACCCGAGCGCGTCCGCTAGAAATAACAATATGTCGAGCAGAATAGATGATTTACTGCGAATGGCGATGAGTTTCGGCGCATCCGATTTGCATCTGAGAGCAGGTTCTTACCCGGTGATTCGCGTAAACGGCGAGCTTCGTCCGCTGTCGGGCGTCGAACGTCTGAATCAGGAAGAAACGCTTGAAATGGCTTTTTCGATGATGTCCAACCGTCAGAAACAGCATTTTAAAGAAGCCTACGAGGTGGATATCGGTTACGGTGTTTCCGGCTTGGGACGTTTCCGCGTCAATATTTTCCAGCAAAGAAACTCGATCGGCATCGTCGCCCGCGTCATTTCCGACCATATCCGCAATTTTGCGGAACTCGGTCTGCCGCCGATCCTAACAAAAATCGCCGATGAACAGCGCGGTTTGATTCTCGTCACGGGAACGACCGGCTCGGGAAAATCGACGACCCTCGCGGCGATGATCGACCATATCAACCAAACACGCAACAGCCACGTCGTGACGGTCGAAGACCCGATCGAATTTCTGCACAAGGACAAAAAATCTTTTATCACGCAGCGCGAAGTTGACGTTGACACGCGCTCGTTTGCCGAAGCCCTGCGCGGTAGCTTGCGTCAAGATCCGGACGTGATTCTCGTCGGCGAAATGCGCGATCTCGAAACCATCGAAACCGCTCTGGTCGCGGCTGAAACAGGTCATCTGGTTTTTTCGACCCTGCATACGCTCGATGCCTCGGAAACTCTGACGCGGATTATCTCGGCATTTCCGCCGTACCAGCAAAAATCTATTCGCATTCAGCTTGCCGGACTTCTCAAAGCCGTTGTTTCACAGCGTTTGATGAAATCGGCAAAAGGGAATTCGCGCGTTCCGGCGGTCGAGGTTCTGATCTCGACACCGCTCATTCGCGATTATATTCTGCACGAGGAGAAAACGACCCAGATCCGCGACGCGATCGGCGCGGGAACCTCGCAGTACGGAATGCAGACATTTGATCAATCGCTGTTCTATCTCTATCAATCGGGTTTGATCGCGCTCGAAGAAGCTCTGCGCGGTTCGACCAATCCCGACGAATTCCGTCTGCGGCTTGCCGGTATTCAAAATACTTCGGCGATGGCAAAAGAAGAGATGGAAAAACAATCCGGCGTCGTCGGTTCGGTCAGCGATTTGATTCAGAGAATGTAAATCAACCGCATTTCTCAAAAATAAGGTCGCCAGGTTAAATATTTAACCTGGCGACCTTAGCTTTTTTGATTGAATTCAGAAAAATTCTCTAATCGGAAAAATGCGTTAACCGGCGTTTTGATATAAGCATTTTTTATTGAAAAATTTATTTTAAGTGTTAAATTTTACCGATATTTAAAGAAAATCCTTTTTTTAACTTCTTTATCTTGACAGCAAAGCCGTTTGGAATGTAAATTCTAGTTTTGTTCGGTCAAAAGTGCGATAACGGAATAGAAGCAAACAAGATGCCTTTTCTCTCAATTCAGATATGTTTCACGGAAAAAATTAAGGGGCATAAATTATCTTCTTTCCATTCTGCATTGATTAAGGCTATAATTGATAAAATTCGCTGAGTCAATCAATTACTTCGCTTGACCGAACAGAAAGCGGAATTCGCACTTATTAAAGTAGCTATTTTAAAAGGAAATTTACAAAAACATAGATGTCTAATGATGTTATAAAAGAAACTGAAGAAACCCCGACAAACGAATCTTCAGTTTCCCAAGAAAAAGAACAAGTAGCTTCTGTCGAAACGGCGACAGATGAAAGTTTATCAGACCAACAGGTTTCGGCTGAGGAAGATTTTGGCGCGATTCTCGAGAAATTCGAGCAAGACCAAACAGTTTTCCATTCGGGCGAAACGGTTACAGGTAAAGTTATCGGTATTTCGGAACACGGTATCGTGGTTGATTTCGGTTATAAATCCGAAGGAATCGTGCCGCGTGAAGAATTTACGGGTCCTGACGGTGAATTGACCGTGAGCAACGGCGATGAAGTCGAGGTTGTGATCAAGAATATTCACCCCGGCGACGCGCCGCCGATTCTTTCGCGCTACGATGTTTTGCGCCGCAAAGCCTGGGATGTGATCGAAACCGCCTACAACGAAGGCACGCCGATCACGGGTTTTGTTGTCGACAAAACAAAAGGCGGCTTACGCGTTGATATCAACGGTGTCGAAGCCTTTCTGCCGGGATCGCTTGCCGATTCGCGTCCGAATTTCAACCTCGACACGTTTCGCGGTAAGGAAATCGAAGCCAAAGTCATCAAATTCAGCCGCAAGCGCAACAATATCGTGCTTTCGCGCAAGGCTTTGACCGACGAAGTGATCAATGCGCAAAAGGGCGAAACCCTGAGCAAGATCGAACAGGGCTACGTGATCGAAGGAACGATCAAGAACCTGACCGATTACGGCGCATTTGTCGACATCGGCGGAATTGACGGGCTTCTTCACGTGACCGATATGTCGTGGGGCAGACTTCTGAATCCGCACGAAATGTTCAGAGTCGGCGATAACGTGCAGGTCAAAGTTCTCAAGCTCGACAAAGAAAAAGAAAAAGTATCGCTCGGTTACAAACAACTCGTTCCCGATCCCTGGTCGAGCGTCGTTGAGATTTATCCGGTCGGTGCCAAAATCACCGGAAAGATTTCGAGCGTTGCCGAATACGGCGCGTTTATCGAGCTCGAACCGGGTGTCGAAGGTTTGGTCCACGTTTCCGAAATGAGCTGGTCGAAACGCTCAAAAAGTCCGAAACAAATGTTCAAACCGGGCGAAGAGGTCGAAGTTCAGGTTCTCGGTGTTGATACCGAAGACCGCCGCATAAGTCTTGGAATGCGCCAGCTTCAACCGAATCCGTGGCAGGCTGCCGCCGGTAAATACCGTGTCGGTATGACCGTAGAAGGCAGAGTTCGCAACATTACCGATTTCGGTGCGTTTATTGAGCTTGAAGACGGAATTGACGGGCTCGTTCACGTGTCGGATATTTCGCGCTCGAAGAAATCAAAAACTCCGAAGGAAATGCTGCAGCGCGGCGAATTGGTCAAAGCCGTGATTACGAGCCTCGATATTGAAGGGCATCGAATGTCGCTTTCGATGAAAGATATTGCGCCGAGCTCGTGGGATGCGTTTATCGCCGACCATAAAGCGGGCGATGTCGTCAAAGGCAAGATTTCGCGGTTCGCCGGATTCGGCGTATTTGTCGAATTGGCTGATGAACTCGAAGGTTTGTGTCATATTTCGGAGCTTTCCGACGAACGAATCGAACATCCTGGGAAACTTTAT
>DATLOR010000209.1:0-2417 GCA_035536135.1 Pyrinomonadaceae bacterium
ATCTTTTCGTCAGCGAGCACGCGATCCTGCATAATTTTTGAAGCGCGAAACGTATCTTTGCGATGAATGAGCGTCACTTTGGTCGCGAATCTGGTTAAAAACAAGGCTTCTTCCATCGCGGTATCGCCGCCGCCGACGACGACCAGCGGACGCCCGCGAAAGAAAAATCCGTCGCAGGTCGCGCACGCCGAAACGCCGTTGCCGCCAAGTCCGACCGGCACCGGTTCTTCGCCCGGAATGCCGAGCCATTTGGCTGATGCGCCCGTTGAAATAATCAAAGTTTCCGCCTTGATGATGGTCGAAACCTCCGCGCTGTCGGCGCTTTCCTTGCCGTAAAGCGTGAACGGTCGCTCTGAAAGATCGACTTTATCGATCCAGACATTGATGATTTCCGTCCCGAATCTTTCGGCTTGCGCGCGGAACTGGTTCATCAATTCGGGTCCGAGAATTCCACTCGCAAAGCCCGGATAATTTTCCACGTCGGTCGTGATCGTCAATTGTCCGCCGGGTTGCGGTCCGTCAATGACGAGCGGTTCGAGCTGTGCCCGCGAAGCATAGATCGCGGCGGTCAAACCTGCCGGACCCGAGCCTAGAATCACGACTTTTTTCTTAATTTCCGTAGTTGGCATAAAAATCTATAAAATCTCCATTATTGCTAAAAATTCAAAAAATTTATTTTCGGACATAGCATTTTTAACGATGCTTATAGTATAACTTAAACGATAAGTTAGTCGAATCCGACTTAAAAAGTAATGCCTCGAAGCGGAAAATTTATTTCCGCTCGAAGGGAAAGTAAAGCAATTCATTTATAACTTTCGGAGTTATTCGTGTTAAACTGTCAAAGTTTTACGTATCTTAAACTCCGATTTGATTTGGAATGGCAACCAATATGTCACCTCAATTTGAGGAAAAACGTTTTGCGCTAAGGATGGCATTGCGCCTGCCGATCGTCGTTTCGGGACGTGCGGACGACGGTGCGGCTTGGAGCGAACCGACCGAAACCGACGATATTTCCACGACCGGAACACTTTTTCATTTGAATCAGAAAGTTTCATCGGGCGAGAGTCTGTACCTTCGTTCGCATCGTCCGGACGGCGTGCCGGTCGAAGTCAAAGCGCGGGTCGTGCGGGTTGCTCCGGCAGTGCACGGCACATCGCGGATCGGTGTTGAAATCGTCGAATCAAAGGAAAATTGGCTGCGCCTCTTTGTCGCATGGGTTGCCGACGATCAGGGCGAAGAAGAAATTTAAATATCGTAAATCGTAAATCGTGAATCGTTAATTGTTTTTTAGTTTAGTGTGAAACAGTTAGCGATTCACGATTTACGATTTACGATTTACGAAATATGAATTACGAAACAATCTTAGTTGAAAAGCGCGATAAAGTCGCCGTTATCACCATTAATCGTCCCGACAAATTGAACGCTTTGAATAGAACGGTTCACTCGGAAGGCGTTGCCGCGCTCGAGGAATTGCGCAAAGACGATTCGGTGCGCGTGGTGGTGATCACGGGCGCGGGCGAAAAATCGTTTGTCGCGGGGGCGGACATCTCGGAATTTGCCGGACAAACGCCCGTGACGCAGCGCAATCTGTTTCACGAAAAGACGTTTTTTAATTCGATCGATGTTTTTCCGAAGCCCGTGATCGCAATGATCAACGGTTTTTGTCTGGGCGGCGGCTGTGAGCTGGCGCTGGCGTGCGACATTCGCACGGCAAGCGAAAATGCGCGGTTCGGTCAGCCCGAGATCAATCTCGGAATTATGCCCGGCGGCGGCGGAACTCAGCGTCTTGCGCGTCTTGTCGGCGAAGGCAGAGCGATGGAAATGATTCTGACGGGCGATATGCTCGACGCGCCGACCGCGCACTCTTTCGGTCTGGTCAATCACGTTTACCCGCTTGCCGAGCTCGAAGCCGAAACAATGAAACTCGCTAATAAAATCGCCGAAAAAGCTCCGATTGCCCTGCAGCTGTGTAAAGAAGCCGTCAAATTTGCTTCAAAATCGAATCTCGACGAAGGCTTGCGCCGCGAAGTCGATCTGTTCGCGATTTGTTTTTCGACCGAAGACAAGCAGGAAGGCGTCTCGGCGTTTTTGGAGAAACGAAAGCCGGATTTTAAGGGAAAGTAAAAAGCGGTAAAGTAAGATAAAAAGAAAAGGAGATAATCGTTATCTCCTTTTCTTTAAATTATTTTTAGAACTGTCTCGAACATTCTGAGAACTCTCAAAAAGATTTTTATACCTCTCAAAATCATTGTGAGACTTCTCAAAAAGATTTTTAGAACTCTCAAGAAGATTTTTAGACCTCTCAAAAACTTCTTAGCGCGCTAGAAAACATTTTTAGGACTCTCAAAATGTTTTTTAGACTACTTGAAATGTTTTTTAGAACTCTCAAAAAACTTTCCTAAAATCCTGCTTAAGCT
>DATLOR010000210.1:0-15967 GCA_035536135.1 Pyrinomonadaceae bacterium
CAATGACGGTTATATGCGTATTTCGGAACAGGTTACGGGCAATGCGTGGTTTATCTGCACGCTCTGGCTGGCGGATTACCGCATCGCGATCGCCAGAAAAAAGACGGATTTGAAGGGCGCGCTGGAGATCTTGGAATGGACAGTCAAAAATTCTCTGCGGTCGGGCGTTTTGGCGGAACAGGTCAATCCGCTTGACGGCTCGCCGGTTTCAGTTTCACCGCTCACCTGGTCGCATTCGACATTTGTCGCGACGGTGATAAATTATTTGAAGAAACTAAATGAGTTTAAGTCATGATCTATGGAAAAATATCAAACATTGAGAAGGCGCTTCGGAGCATCAATTTTAGATTCATATAATTTCGCGCCGGTGGTCGTCAAAACGAACCTTTAAAATATGGCGCGAAATTGGACGGAAAGCCGTTTGCAAAACTTTATCACGAGCGAGATCGAAGAATCTTTGACGCTCGAATACAAGTCCGCCGAAGCGCTCGACCGCAACGAAACCAAAAAAAAGGAGATCACGAAAGACGTTTCGGCGATGGCAAATTCGGCGGGCGGAATCATCGTTTACGGCATTGCGGAATACAACGACGCGGAGAA
Source organism: Pyrinomonadaceae bacterium (assembly GCA_035536135.1). Classification (GTDB taxonomy): domain Bacteria; phylum Acidobacteriota; class Blastocatellia; order Pyrinomonadales; family Pyrinomonadaceae; genus JAFDVJ01. The sequence goes on from DATLOR010000210.1 coordinate 601, forward strand.
ACGCCATTTGCCCGAACGCATCACGCCCGTTGACCGGCGCAAATACCCGCGCGAATGGGTCGAGCAGATCATTCAGGCGATTCGTCCGCGCATTGACGGCATCGTCATTCATTCCGTAAACCTGAGCTCGGGCGAATCGGACGTCGCGTTCGTCATCGAAATTCCGCAAAGCAACACGGCGCACCAGGCAAACGACCATCGTTATTACAAACGCTTTAATTTTCAAGCCGTGCCGATGGAAGATTATGAAATCCGCGACGTGATGTTCCGCGAACAGACGCCGAATATCGTTTTGAATTTTTTGATTGAGATCACGCATTTTATTACGGAAGAAGGAAATAAAATAAATTACAATTTGATTGTTCAGGCGCAGAACAACGGCTCGGCGTTTGCCCAATATGTCGCGGTTTTTCTCGACGCGCCCGTACTGATCCTGCAGACGATCGAAAATAAACTGAACGTCAAGGACGGCGGCAGATTTTACCGTCACCGGCTGACGAATCTCAATCAGGAATACGCCGACGAGCAATTTAAATCGAACTTTCCGCTTCTGCGGAATATGTCGATGAACTGGCGCATTCCGCTCAAAGAAAATTTCGACGAATTCCGCGTGCAGGATTTAGCATTAAAGTGGAAAATTTACGCCGATAACGCTTTGCCGAAGGAAGGAAAAATTTCTTTAAAAGAAATCGAAGTTGTTGATTTGAGAAAAACCCGTTTTCAGACGTAACATTTATCTTTGACCGTAAATCGTAAATGGTAAATCGTTAGCAGGAAAAATGCGATTTACGATTTACCATTTACGATTTACGACATTATGGGAAGAGCAAAAACTTTAGCGACACTTGGACCGGCTTCGAGCACGCCGGAAATTATCGAGGCGATGATCAAAGCCGGACTCGATGCCGTGCGGATCAATATGTCGCACGGAAATTACGAAGAACACGCCGAACGCATCAAAATGGCGCGGGCGGCGGCGAAAAAACTAGGCAGACCGATGGCGATTCTGGTCGATCTTTCGGGTCCGAAGATCCGCACGGGACTTCTGCAAAACGCGAAATCCGTCATTTTGGAAAGCGGCGCGGAATTTACTCTGACCTCGCGCGACATCGAAGGCAGCGTGAGCGAGGTTTCGACCAATTTCAAGGAAATTCCGAAGCTTGTCAAAAAAGGCGATAAAATTTTGCTCGACGACGGCGCGATCGAATTAAAGGTCAAAAAGGTCACGAAAACCGATGTCGTCACGGAAGTCGTCAACGGCGCGATTTTGTCCGAACGCAAGGGAATTAATTTGCCGACCGTTAAACTGCCGATCCCGAGTTTGACCGATAAGGACCGCAAGGATCTGGAATGGGCGATGACGCAGGACGTCGATTACATTGCGCTTTCATTTGTGCGCAAAGGCGAAGATTGCAAGGAGGTTCGTGAGTTAATCAAAAAGCTCAACACGCGAAAATGGGGCAGACCGCTGCTCGTCGCGAAGATCGAAAAGGCGGAAGCGATCGAAAATCTCGACGACATCATCCGCGAAACCGACGGCGTGATGGTCGCACGCGGCGATCTGGGCGTCGAAACGAGCGTCGAGCTCGTGCCCGTTTATCAAAAACAGATCATCGAAAAAGCCGTGATGAACGATAAATTTGTGATCACCGCGACGCAGATGCTGCAATCGATGATCGAAAGTCCCCGCCCGACGCGCGCCGAAGCCTCGGACGTCGCAAACGCCGTCTGGGACGGCACGGATGCCGTGATGCTTTCGGCGGAAACGGCTTCGGGCAAATACCCGGTCGAATCGGTCGCGACGATGGAAAGCATCATCAGAACCGCCGAAACCGTTAAAACCGCCAAGCTCAAACGTCCCGTCAAATTTGCCGAAGCCCCGACCGGCAGAACTTCGCAGGCGATCTGCAAAGCGGCGGCGATCTGTGCGCGTGAGATTCTGACCGATAAGGTCGCGGTTTTTACCGAATCGGGTTTGATGGCGCGGCGGCTTTCCTCGATTCGTTCGGGACTTTCGACCTTTGCGCTCACGAATACTACGGAAGTTTACAATCAACTCTCGCTGATCTGGGGCGTTAATCCGCTGATCCACACTGCCGCCGAAACGACCGAAGCGATGCTCAAGGACGGCGAAAAAACGCTGCTTGAGGCGGAGGTTGTCGAAAAGGGCGAAACTATCGTGATGATGGCTGGACGCCTTTCCGGCTTGGGGCTTTCGAGCTCGATCATTGTCTGGACAATCGGCGAAAACACGCCGCGCCGTTAGCAGGAGTTTATTCTTTAAGTATAAACTCCCTGTCCCAATTGAAGCATCGGATCGGGATGTCCGAATCCGGGCAGAGCGATTCTCATTTAACGCCGCGCCGTTTTGAACCGTAATTTACTGGTAATCCAAAAATCCCTTGAGCGAAGGCAGCGAAACTTTACGAATATCCAGTTCGAAGACGCCGATGCCGTTGCTGCTGCCGTTCGGATTCGAATTGCCCTCGATCGTAATCAGCCTTCCGCCCTCAACTCTTTTCACGATTCCGGTATGTCCGTGTCCGCCGCCGTGGTCGATAATAAAAACATTACCCGGTTTTACCAGATTCGGGTTATCGCGTGCGTCTTTGGCTTTTATTTTAGCGGCTTTCGACCGATTCCAATGGTCCAGACACCCGCCGGTTTTAACAAGCGGGTTAACCACTCCGAGTTTTTTTGCCGCTTCGTCGAAACAGAAATAGACAACAGCCGCACACCAGAAAGTGCCCGCCGGAATCCCGACGCGCGCCTGATACGATTCGACTTCCTTTCCACGATTCGAACCGGACGGTTTTTCCATCATGCCCACCTGTGATTGAGCAACGGAAAGAGTTTCGCGAAGCAAATCGTTTTCAGTCATCGCAACGACCGGAATCTGAATCTCGAATAAACTTTCCCACGTCAGCGGTCCGACTTCGCCATCGGCTTCGAGTGCTCTGTTGTGAATATCCCGATGCAGAGTTTGAAAAAGTTTGACGCCTCCCTCGGTTTCGCTTCCGAAATCTCCGTCAACCTCAACATTCGTAATACCGCGTTTACGAAGCTGTTCCTGAACCGCCTCGACAATCTTCTTGTCCTTTTCCTTTTTTTTAATGACCCGATTTGGATAATTCATAATTTCTCCTTTATTTAAAATATTTAAAATTCGTGTTCTTAAGGAATATAAAATTATTCCTGTAACACCATCAATAAGTATTCTGGATAATCTCCAAAATAGGAGATTATCCGTATTTGTTCGGGATAATCCCCGACGCGCATTTATTAGCAATGCTTTTTCTTGCAAGGCGCATTTATGAAAAAATTTAAAGAGATGTTAGTTTTTACGTATCAAAAGTCATAGATATAAGGAGAGCGTAAAATTCGATAATTTTCAGGAGCAGATAATTTTTATGAGTGAAAAACCTCGATTGCTTGAGCTTGTGCGACAGGTCAGCCGTGCGCGTGAGTTGAGCCGTAAGACCGAAAATGCCTATATTAATCACATTCGAAGGTTTCAGAATTTCCACGGCGAGCACGATTTGGAGCAGATCGGCACGAGCGGCATCGATGCTTTTCTGAATCATTTGAAGGCGACGGAAAATCTTGCCGTTTCGACACAGAACCAGGCTTTGAGTGCGTTGGCTTTTCTCTACCGCGACGTTTTCGGGCAGGAAAACGCCGCGCATCTGAAAATTGCCAAACGCACCAAACCGGCGGGAAAATTGCCCGTGATCTTTACGCCCGAAGAAGCGCGGAAGGTTTTATCGAAAATGCGCGGCGATTCCCTGCTCGTTGCCGCGCTGATGTACGGTTCGGGGCTGCGTCTGTCGGAAGCGGTTGCCCTGCGCGTCGGCGATCTTGATTTCCGGCAACGCGAAATCATCGTGCGCGATGCGCGGACGGGCAAGCGCGAACGCACAACCATTTTGCCCGAAGCGATCATTCCGCATCTCAAAAGACATCTCGCGAACGCTCAATATCTGCACGAAGACGATTGTCTGCTCGGCTACGGCAAGGTTTATCTTCCCAAAGCGATTGAGCGCAAATATCCGAACGCGGGTTTTGACCGGTGCTGGCAGTTTGTCTTTCCGTCGCATCATCTGACCGCCGGCAAAACGGTCAATCGTTTTCATCTTGCCGAATCGACCGTCCAAAAAGCGGTCAGCGAGGCGATCTTACGGGCAAATATATTCAAACAGGCTTGTTGTCAGACATTCCGTTACAGTTTCGCGGCGCGGCTTTTTGAAAGAAATTACGATATCCGGCGGATTCAAACCCTGCTCGGACACAAGAATCTGAAAACGACCGCGATTTATATGCAGTTTGCCGCTTGCCGTGGAAATATGGTGCGAAGCCCTTTAGATAATTGATAACGGATAATTGATAATTAAAACCGAATCCAACTATCCACTATCAAATATCAATTATCAATTATTATGATATTTTGACGGCAGATTTTCGCGTCCCCAGCGAAGCGTTTTGCTCATCCAGACGAGCTCGTCGAGAAAGGCTTTGACGCGCGATTCGTAGGCTTTTTCGTCCAGAAGATTCCCGTCTTCATCGAAAAGCGTCTGGACGCGCGGAAAATTCAGATCGGTAAAAGTGACGGCAAATCCGAGCTCGCGCGAGGTCTGGACAAGCGCTTCGATCACGCGCACGCCGCCCCAGACCTGCGCCGAAACAGCCGCAAAGGCGACCGCCTTGTGAATATATTCGGGAAGCAGCAGATCAAGCACCGATTTCAGAGTGCCGGGATAACCGTGATTGTATTCGGGCGTTACGATGACAAGCCCGTCGGCACGCGTCATCGCGTCGCGCCATTCGGGAAAATCGTCCTTGATCTCCATTCCGTAATCGTCCTGCGGCAGATTAAAATCGCGCACGTCGAAAAGCTGCGTTTCTATCTCGTCGCCGCGTTCCCGCATTTTCCCGTAAAGCCAGTTCGCCACGTGCCCGCTTTCGCGATGCTTGCGCGGAGTTCCGAGCAGAACGGGAATAAATAATTTGTTATCGCTCATATTTTTATATTTCGCCGCCTGTTCATTTTATTCCGTTTATTTAATACTAAGTTTTTATGGCTTACAGGAAAACTGCGGAAACCGAAGAAATTCTCAAAGCGCTCGAAAAGAGCGCGGAAAAAACCGATTTTGAACGGATTCGCTGTCCGCTCTGCAACTGGTCGCCGAACGCTTCGAGCCGCTGGTGGTGCGCCGATTGCGGCGCGCCCGAATATTTTTACGGCGGCTGCGGCGCGAGCTGGAACACTTTCGAGACGCGCGGAAAATGCCCGACGTGCGCGCATCAGTGGCGTTGGACCTCGTGTTTGCGCTGCGCGGGCTGGTCGCGCCACGAAGATTGGTATCTGAAAAACGATTCGTGAAAAGCTATTTCGGTTTTGTAAGTTCCGCGCGCAGATAAACGGCGATGTCTTTGATAAATTGATGAACCGCGGCTTCGGCGATCCGGTGACCGAGAACCGAATCGATGACACTGCCGAGCACGCCGAGCGGCGGTTCGTAATTTCCCGACAGATCGAGCTGGGTTTCCGTCGCGGTCAATGGATAGACGGAAAGTTCCGCCTGCATAAACGGAAAAAGACGCGGCAGATTGGCGGCTTCCCATTCGAGTTGAATACGCGTCACGGGCGGCGTTGTCAGATTTTTCGGCTGCTCTTCGATCGATTTGATGAAGATCGAAATATCCGTGCCGACCTCGATTCCCGCGAAATTAACGTGCAGTTCCGAAGCGACCGATTTCGCCCGCAAAGCCGCGATTTTGGTCGCATTGCGGAAAACTTCCAAAGCCTCGGCACTCAATTTCTCCCGCACCGCTTCGTAAGGATGATTGATGTAATCATAGACGCGAATAGTTTTTGCTTTACTCACAAAATTTTCTCCGGCAATAAAGACTTGAAATCTTAAAACACAGTCAGTATAAGCCTAAAATCGATTTATGAAAAATTAGAATCAAGGCTTTTCGTAACCTGTGATTTTATCGCTTATTCGGATTTTAAGTAACCTTGTCGTGATCTCACGATCAGTTTAGAGTTTTCCTTTTTCAAGTCGACAGTTGAAACTTTAATTTCGACATCCTGCCATTGTTTTTTATTTCGATTCCCTTTTGGTATGTAACCGAGCAAATACCGGCTTTTAACATCTGAAACTATTCGATCGGTAATTTCCGTCAACTCTTTTTCGTTTTGTGCGTAAAAAGATTTACCGCCGGAAACATTGCTTAGCCGATCGAGAATTGCCGCCCCCGAAACTTTTTCATTGACATCCGAACCGTCGAAATTACCGATCGAATAAACTGTAATTTCATTAGTTTTCAATTCGTCGATTACTTTATTGAAAGAGGCTTTTGATGAATTGTCCTGACCGTCAGAAAATATTATCAAGACCTTTTTGTCGTTCTTTGCTTTTTTGAGTTTTTCCTGCGCGAACATGACGGCATCGTTGAATATCGTATTTCCCTTATTACTTTTCAAACCCGCGATTTTATCCAGCGCATCGCTTAATTCTTTGCCGCTGTTTCCCCAATCAGCCAATTCGTCTATCTGATTATTGAAAGCAATTATCGAATAATCGTTTTTTGAATTGCTTTCCTGAATAACCTTCCAGGCGTAAAAAGCATTTAATTGTCGGATCTTATTATTTACCGAATTTGAAACATCGATTAATATCAAAACGCTCGCCGGAGAAGTGTCAGTCGTTAAGGAATTGATTTGCTGCGCGATTCCGTCTTCTAAAACTGTAAAATTTCCCTTTTCGAGTCCGGCAACGAGCTGCCCTTTTTTATCAGTCACCGAAACCCGAAAATAGATATTTTTTGAATTATTTATTGTTTGAGAAAAAATATGCGTTGAAGCTAAAAGCCCAACGCATAAAATTTGCGACAAAATGTGTTTGATGTAATTTTTCATTTCGCTTTTTTGTAAACATTTGCTGATTGAACAAATTTTATGGCGAATTTTGATTTATTACAAGAATTTCGGATTTTAACCGGCTGATTTTGCCGTGTAGACGGAATTTACCGATGCGGCACTGGTGTATGGATTGGCAAATTCGATACGGTGCGCCGACGCTTTGCCGAAGATTGATTCCAGATGTTTTCTAAAAATTTCGTCGGGCGGATCGTTCGACCAAAGCGCGAAAACGCCGCCTTGTTTGAGCTGTTTGCGCAGTGCTTCGAGTCCTTCGCGCCCGTAAAAAGTCTTGTTTTTTTGATCGAGAAAATGCTCGGGCGAATGATCGATGTCAAGCAATACGGCATCGAATTTTCGTTTGCTGTCAAAAACATCGAACCCGGTTCGCGCCAGTTCAAAGAAATCGCCCGTTCGCAATTCACAGCGTTGATCTTCCGATAAAATTTCCCCGAGCGGCACGAGCTTCTTTTGATGCCAATCGATCACTTCCTGAAATTTATCGATCACCAGAAGCGAGCGGACATTTTTGTTTTCCAAAGCCTTCGCCGCCGTGTAACCCAAACCGAGTCCGCCGACAACAACATCGAGTTCGCCCGAAAGTCCCGCCAAACCGATATTTGCGAGTTCTTCTTCGGCTTCGGTAAAAAGACTCGACATCAGAAATTCATCGCCGAGTTTTACTTCGAAAACTTCCCTATTCTGCAAAAGCGGTTCCTGCCTTCGGCGCAAAATAAGCTCACCGAGCGAGGTTTGATGATAGGCGAGTTCTTCGATTTTCAATGTTGTTTAATTTTGTCGATTTTATTCCGCGCCCAAAACCTGCGCGACGGTTTCTTTTTTCAAACCTTTGCCGCCACTGCGGTTGTTGTAGTCGTTGAGCGAGATTTGCGGGTCGCGCCACGCGTCGAGATGTCCGACCTGGTGAACGCATTGGATCGTGCAGGTCGGCGCACACCATTTTTCGGTGATGTATTCGCGTTCCATATCATTGTGCGTGTATTCGTGGATCGATATTCCGGGCGTCCCGCGTTGCTGCGAACACCAGCTGACGATTCCCTGTTCGTCGATATACAGATACCGCGCGCCCGCGCGGCACCGCCATTTGTATTCGTTGCCTTCGACAAGCTCGTCCTGAAACCAGTTCCAGCGCGCGTAACTGCTCGTGCCTTTGGCTTTGATCTGCTTGTAAATTTTCTTTTCGTGATCGGTCAAACCTTTGTTGAGACCCATTTCATCGTGAATCACGCCGACGGTCGAAGAAAACCCGAGTTCGATCGCGCGGTTGGCGATGATCAGGGCTTCGTCCGGATTGGCAACGCCGCCGCCGACGACCGAATTGATATTGACCTTGAATTTCGCGTGGTCGCGCAAATTGACGAGCTTCGCGTCCAAAACCTTCAGACTCTTTTTCGAAACATCGTCGGGATTGACGTTATCGATCGAGATTTGCAGATAATCAAGTCCGGCTTCGTTGAGCTTTTTGATCTTATCGACCTGAAAATAATAGCCGTTCGAGATCAGTCCGGCGATCATTCCGTGATGCCGGATCCGCGCAATGATCTCGTAAATTTCGGGATGCATCATCGGTTCGCCGCCCGAGATAGTAATTACCGAGCTGCCGAGCTCCGCCAGTTTATCGATCCGTTTGAGCATTTCCGCGATCGGCACGGGATCTGATGTTTTGTCGTATTCGTTGCAATATGCGCAGGCGAGATTGCACCGCCGCATCGGGACGATATGAACCAAAACCGGATGTTTGGTCGAAGCAAAGGCTTTGATGGTATGTTTGACGCCGCGTGTAAAACGGCTGAAACTGCTGGCTTTTGGCATAGATTAAAACTCTCGGGTAAACGCGTCAAATTTGTAATTATAAGTTCTGCGGCGCGTCTTTTCAAATCAAACGAAAAAAGCTTCGACTTTTCGTGAGCCAAAGCCTTTTAATTATTTCACTTTCAGCGGAGTTTAGCTTTTAATAATCTTCACGCTTTTCGGCAAAATTATCTTAAATTCCGCTCTTCTGACTCTTCCGTTTTTTTTAACTCCGCTCAATAGAATCGTGTTTGCGTCATTATTCCTTTCGGTAATTTTCATCTGCAAGGGCATTCCGCTGCCGTCTATCCAGAGGTCCGCCTTTTTATATCTTTGCGCGGTCTTCGGCGTGAGCTCCAAACGCCACGTTTTCGTGCCGCTTCTCAGTTTCTCCGCGCCGAGATACTTTATCGAATAATTGGTTTTTAACTGCGCCCTCGACATATTGAGAAAATCTACCGGACTTCCCTTTAGCGAATCGGCTCTTTTCATCTTTTCCGTACTGCCGAGATACCCCTGCTTTAATCGCGGACGATAAAGAACATATTGTTTATCAACAACTGCGAGTGATTCCTCTACGGGCTTTTTCCAATCAAGCCGCAAGAGCGCATTTCTTCCTTTTAACGGCAGAAAAATCAAACTGCCTTGAAATGTGTCCGATTCACCTAACTGCTCATTATACATTTCAGAACGAATGTCGGCGCGAAGCGTTTTCAGATTCTTATAACGCGACTCCATCTGTTTAAGAATCTGGCTGATCTGCGCGTTTGTTTTAGTTGGTGCAAATGCGCTGAAAACAAAGACCAGCGCGGCGGTCATAAAAACGATTCTTAAGAAATTTCTCATAAAGATATTTCCTGCGGGTCAGACCAGAGTCTTTTAATTATTCGTCTTTTGAAAAGTTAATTATCAATAACCTTTAGACCTTTTGCATTAATGATCCAGATTGCAGGATCGATCGTAACATTATCTTTGGAATTGGTCAGCAAAACGGTCGTCGAATCGCCATTTTTTTCGACAACTTTCATCTGAAGCGGTTTTCCGTTGCCGTCAACCCAAACCTCCGCCATTTTATACTTTTGAGCCGTTTTCGGAGTTAATTTTAAATGAATTGTTTCAGTTCCGTCGCTTAATTTCTCGGCTCCGAGAATAGCGACCTCATAATTGTCTGTGAGCTGTTTTTTCGACATACTCATAAAGGAAAGCGGTCCGGCAACATTGGCGTTATTTTTCGCTTTTTCAACCTTTCCGCGGTACTCCGTTTTCAAACGCGGGCGCACGAGCCTGTATAAACCGTTGATCACGAGCAAATTTTCTTCGGTCGGTTTTGACCAATCGAGTCGAATCGCCATCTGCTCTTTGCCTTTCGCCGGAACATACCAAACCTTTCCTTGATAAACATCTTTTTCATCAATCTGGACATTATATTTTTCCATCGTGATGTTCGCCTGAAGCGATTGCAGACTTTTATAAAATTCGTCCATCCGCGTCAGAGTTTTATTAATTTGCGCGTTCGTCTCGGAAACGGCAAATGCGCCGAAAACGAAGGTCAGAGCGATTGCGGTAAAACCGACTCTTAGAAATTTACTCATAAAATGAATCCTTTATCGAAAATTAACTTTTGACGATTTTCGTGTCTTTCGGCAGGCTAACCTTAAAGATCGAGCCGTTGATCGAAACATTTTTTTTCAGATTTGTGAGCAAGATCGAATCGGTCGTGTCGTTCGACTGCGTGATTTTGGCTTGAAGCGGCATTCCGTTGCCGTCAACCCAAATGTCGGCAAATTTATAATCCGCTTTTACTTTCGGTGTCAGTTTCAGATGCCATGTCGGAATTCCGCTGCTGATTTTTTCCTGTCCGAGATATTCGACAGTGTAATTTGCCTTGATCTCTTCTTTGGACATACTTATTACTTTCAGAGCATTTCCGCCTTTTCCCTGCACTTTCTGAGAATCGGAACTGCCCGTGTAAGCCTGTTTGATGTTCGGGGTATAGAGCACATACTGCCCGTTGACAACCGAGATGATTTCGGTGCGCGGCTGCGTCCAATCAAGCCTGAAGGAAAGATTCCGTCCCTTTCCGGGCAGCAGCGAGATCGTTCCCGACATTTTATCGGGATCATCACCGAGCTGTGGATTATTTATTTCACGGCTGATATTCGCCTGAAGCGATTTGAGCGCTTTGTAATGCTCGTCCATTCGTTTCAGAATGTCGTTGATCTGCGCGTTTGCCGTGCCGGCACCAAACGCGCTCAAAACAAACGCGAGCGCAATTGCCGTAAAACCATATCTTAAAAGTTTTTTCATAAAAAATTTGCTCCTTTACAAAAAGGTGTCAGAGGTTAGATGCCCCGTATTGAAATATGATTGCTTTTTCGAGATTTAACCTCTGGATTTAACGAACTTCGATTTCATAGAAAACTTCGCCGCCGGCGTCCGTGCGTTCGTTAAGCTTAATAATTTCGGCGTTCGGATTGCCGGTTTCCCGACGGACGCGTTTTTCCAATTCGTTTCGGTTGGGCGAAAAATCCGCGGCTTTGACGATCAAACGCGACGTTTGCGTTGCAAGCGTTTCCTTGCGGTCAAACCATTGTTTAGGTGTGAGAAAAATAAACAGAATGATCAAAAAACACAGCAGATCCCACTGCCAACTGGCGCGTTCATACTTCCAAAGAATGATGTCTTTTATCATTTTAATTACGAATTACGAATTACGAATTACGAATTGAAGAAACAAAATTCGTAATTCGTAATTCGTAATTTCTAATTTGCTATCAGCCCGTCGCGCATCCGAATGATCCGCGAACAAACCGCCGCCGCTTCGGGGTTATGCGTGATCATAATGATCGTCTGATTAAATTTCCGGTTCAGTTCGCTGAACATTTTCAGCACGATCTCGGAATTTTCCGTATCGAGATTGCCCGTCGGTTCGTCGGCTAAGATGATCGCCGGATTATTGACGACCGCCCGCGCGAGCGCAACCCGCTGCTGTTCGCCGCCCGAAAGTTCGAGCGGTTTGTGATGCATTTTATCTTCCAATTTCAAAAGACGCAAAACTTCGCGCCGGTTTTCGCCGTTGCTGCCGCCGTTGCCCGTGTGGATCTTTTCCGCGAGCTTCAAATTGCCTTCCGCCGTCAGGGTCGGGAAAAGATTGAATCTCTGGAAGACAAACCCAATCTTGCGCCGCCGGATGTCGGTTCGCTGCGCGTCGCTCACTTTTGCCAGATCTTCGCCGTCAATGATAATACTTCCGCTTGTCGGCGAAAGAAGCCCGCCGAGAAGGTGCAGAAGCGTCGATTTTCCGCAGCCCGAAGGTCCCATGATCGCGACGAATTCGCCTTTTTCGATCGCCAGCGAGACGCCGTGCAAAACGGGATTTTCGATCTTCCCGATCTTATAGCTTTTTCTTAAATCTATCGTTTGTAAAATTGTGTTCATTAAACTTCGTTAATTGTAAATCGTTAATGGTTAATTGTTAATTGCCGCTCTCCTAAAAAACGTAACAATTAACCATTAACCATTAACGATTTACAAAAACTATTGAGCTTTCGTTGCCGAATTTGAATTTTCGGTCAAAGATTTCTGACTTCGCACTTCCTGAAGCTTTTTATCCAGATCAACTTCTTCCAAACCCCAGGAGTTTTCCAAAACAAAGGCTTTTTCAGGATAAGTTTTGCCGACCGAAACCGCTTCTGGCGTCTGATAGGTCAGACGCATTTTATATTTTTCCTTCGGGCGCGTGACCGAAATCCTTAGCGGAAGATTATTATATTCCCCGTTACTGCCCAGATTTCCTTCCTGACCGTAGATAATATCCGATTCGATTTCACCTTTTTCGTCAAAGATCTGCTGACGCGCCAGCCGAATTCCGTCAACCCGGTCGAACCAGAAGCGGCGCGAGATCTTTAAAGTTCCGTCAGATTCTTTACGAAATTCGTCCAAAAGATAGTAACCGCGCAAAACCCAGGCGACCGGCGATTTCTTTTTGAGAAGCTCCAAATCGGTTTCTTCCTGTAAGATCGTCGACATTGCATAACCATAGGTTTGCGTATCGATCGGACGAACGAGCATGGCATCGGTAAAATGCTGCGGGCGCAGATTTGAAAAGGCATTGACGTTTTGCTTGATCACTTTGCCGTTATCCAGATCGGTTTTCTTGACCTGTTCCTGAAGGAGCGAATAATCGGCGCTGTTTGTTCCGACAACGAATTTTTTGTAACGCCCGTCGCTGCCGTCCTGCAAAATTGCCACGCGGAATTTCGTGCCGTTCGAGGTCATCTGCGCGACATCGCTTTTGATGATCGGAACCTGAACTTTCAGCAAAATATTTGCCGGACGCTGAACAACCACTTCGCCGTCCGCTGATTTATATTTTTCGGCAATTCCGCTTTCGGCGAACGAATTGTCTTCAAACTTCAAATCCATTTTCGCACGCATCGAATTAACGCGGGCAAAACGATTGACTTCATTGACCAATTCCGCTTGAGTTGCATTTTCCGTTTTCAGCAATTTTGGCGTCGCAGATTTTTCTTTGACAATACTGCTGCATCCGTTTAGAAAAAATAAAAATACAAAAAATAATAACAAAAGGGGACTTCGTTTCAACATTACTCGGTTCTGATGTCCGAAAATTCGGCTCTGTTGTCTTAAACTTTTCACGCGCATATTTAATAAATTCGGGTATAAACGTCAAATAATATCACGACCTGAAGCATTCGACCTAACAGCAAAAGACGCGGTGACGAAGACTCTTTTGCTCTTCGCACCGCGTTTTATATTAGATTCACTTTCCGGTTTATTCCGTTTTAATTCCCAAACGTGCCGGTCGAACGCGTTAAATAATCCTGCATTGTGTAGGCAAACATAATCGCCATCCAGAAAAATCCGGCGACCGCCGACAGCCAGATCATCTTCGACTGCCATTTAACGTGCATAAAATACCAGATCACAAAACTCATTTTTGTAAATGCAATGAGCAATGCGACCAGCGTGTTCGCGCCGGGAAATAACCTACTGTCCAGATCGGTCAAGGCAACCAGATAAGTGACGATCGTCCCGACAACCAGGACGCCGAAAACCGCCAGGTAGCCCGGAATGCCCATATGTTCCTTGTGCGCTTCGGTATGTTCCGTATCGTGATGTTCTGCCATTTTTAACTATGTCCTCCTGCCAAAAAGTGTCTTCCCAAAAGATAAAGCAACGGGAAAAGGAAAATCCAGACGATATCGACAAAGTGCCAGTAAAGTCCCGAAATTTCGACGGGCGAATAATATTCCGCCGAATAAGTTCCGCGCCACGCCATGATCAAAAGCCAGGTCATCAATCCGAGACCGACGATCATATGCAGAGCGTGAAGTCCGGTCATCACAAAGTAAATCCAGTAAAAAATACGAACCTTATTCTGAACTTTGTTCTGGTCAATTACGCCGGTTTTACAATCTCCGTTGGAGAAATAGCCGATCTGTTCGTATTTGGTCAGATAATTTTTATTGCACGCTTCGAGAATGATTTCACGACTCGCTTCGAAATTTTCGCCCGTCCACTGAAATTCACCGCGCGGGTTGGCGTGATGTTCGGCGACTTTCGGCGATTCGAGCGAGTTTTTATCACGGCTTTCCAATTCCGTCTGCGTCGAAGGTCTTTCGGCACTCGCTTGATTCGGCTCGGTGTGATTTTCCTCTTTGATCTTTTTATTGAGCCCGTTTACAGGCACCAGTCCGTGATTGTATTTGTCGGTATATTCGACCGCTTTGACGCCGAGAAACACGCAGCCGAAAAGCATCGTCGCAATGATCAGGATGACCTGCATATTGCGGTTGCCCTTTTGCGCGTAATAAACCGTCAACGCCATCGTTAAACTGCTGACGATGAGGACGAGCGTATTCAAACCGCCGAGAAAAGCGTCAAGGTGGTTACTTCCCGCCGCAAATGCCATCGGGTAACGCGAGCGGAATACGAGATAAACCGTAAAAAGTCCGCCGAAGAACATAATTTCCTGCACCAGAAATGCCCACATCCCGATGGAAACGGATTCTTCCTGCTGCTTCATATCTTCAAACTGATGCTGAAGACCGGGCGGATGATAATGGTCGTCGTGTGTGTCTGTATGTGCCATCTTTTTATTTTGGATTTTAGATTTGGGATTTCGGATTGATTTTCAATCGCAAATCCCAAATCCGAAATCCCAAATCAATTAAATTGTTGCTATCTCTCTTCTACGTGCTTCTTCCAAATCCAAGCCGTTTTCTTCACCGAATTCGTAGGCTTCCCACGTGACGATCGGCGTCGTTTCAAAATTTTCGGTCGGCGGCGGCGAAGGAATGCGCCATTCGAGTCCGGGCAGCATCCACGGATTTGCCGGAGCTTTTTTACCGAAGATCAGCGAGTGCGTTAAATAGATCAAAGGTAAAATCAGCCCGAGACCCAACACGGACGCGCCTGCCGTTGAAAAGATATTCAAAACCTGCAATTCTTCGGCGTAAGAAGCATAGCGGCGCGGCATTCCCTGATAACCGAGCAGGAACTGCGGGAAAAACGTCAGGTTAAACCCGACAAAAACGAGCATCGCGGAAATTTTTCCCCAAAATTCCGAATACATTTTGCCGGTCATCTTCGACCACCAGTAATGCAGAC
>DATLOR010000211.1:0-4935 GCA_035536135.1 Pyrinomonadaceae bacterium
AACTACAAACAAGCCGAACAAAAACTGCAAACTGCTTTGAAACTTGCGCCAAACGACATAAAAATTCTTAACAAACTGGGCGATGTTCTTTATCAGCAGAAAAAATACAAAGATTCGCTCGTTTATCTGAATCGCTCGTTATTGATCAATTCAAACAACTCCGACACGAAATTTGCGATCGGGACAAATTATCTGAAAATGAGCTATTACGAAGACGCGCGGCGGATTTTCGCCGATCTGGTCACGAAAGACCCGCAATCGTTTGAAACGCAGTTCAATCTCGGACAAGCCTATAAAGGTTTGGGTCAGTATTATTCGGCAGTCGCCTCTTTCCGCACCGCAACCGAGATCAAACCGGCTGACGCGGACGCGCATTACGAATATGCGGTTTGTTTGAACAAGGTCGGGACACGCGATGATGTTTTGAAGGAATATGTAAAACTTTACGATCTGAATCCCAAAATCGCTGAAAAACTGCGAAAAGATATCGGACTCGAAAACGTTCCGACCATCAACCGCCCGCCAAGCGGTCAGGGTAACGGCGACGGCAGCGGCTATCGCACCGGCACTGGTGTTGGCGGCGGCGGCGGCAGCGGCAATCCATAAATTTTCAATCAGCACTAAAAAAGGCAAGAGTTTCCGCTCTTGCCTTTTCAGGTTTGATTGTTTCGTTAAATTTACTTTTTCGTAAAAACCAATTCCGACGAATTCGTGCCGCGCGGCGATTCCGTGTCGCGTTTGACGGTCAAAGTTTTGCCGTCTTCGGAAAGCGCCCAGACTTCTTTGGTCGTCATTGAAACCTCGCCGTTCGGCGTATTGAACGTGCGCGACGAAGATAATTTCAGCTTGCCGCCTTTTTCAAGTTCGGCTTTTAATTTGACAGGGATTTTGCCCATCTGACTTTCGACTTCCGTCGTCGTTTCCTTGCCGTCGAGCGTATAGACGTTCGTGCCGTCGCCGCCGCCGAATCCGCCGCGACGCATTCCGCCGCCGCCGCCCATTCCACCACCGCCGCCTTGACCATTGCCCGCGCCTTCGGGAGGCGGAATCGGAAGCCGTTTGGTCGCGGTTTCGACTTTAATGTCCTTGTCGGTTTGCGTGACGGTCAGCGTCATTGATTCGATCCGCGCCCGTTCATCGAGTTTCGATTTGCTCACGTCGAGCGTCCAACTGCCCGAAAAATCGGCTTTTTTGTCCTGCGCAAAGGCGGAAATCGCCAGGAGGCAAATAAACGCCGTTAAAAAAATTGTCTTTTTCATAATTTCTCCTTTAAAAAATAGAAAGTTTCCGTCTATAAGACGCACGGAAACTTTCTATGGTTATGCTTTGTCGTGTAAAGATTTGTAAAGCGTTTAGACTTCCGGTTCGCGTTTCGTGCTTTTCTCCAGAACCAAGCCTGAAACCGCGCCGACCAGACCGACTAAAAACAGTCCGAGTTCGAGATATGAAACCGTTGCTTCGCTCAAAGTCGGGAAAAAGTAGATCAATAAATCGGAGACAAATGTGAACGCCGAAAATGCCAGTCCCAAACCTGCTAACAAAAATCCGAGCGAAGCCAGGATCAAATTAGGATTCAGCTTTTGCGTGCGTCCTTCTTCCGCGCCGAGATTGCTGTGAATATAACCGTAACCGAAATAGATCGCCAGTCCGAACAGCAGCCAAACCGCGAACCTGAGCCAGTTTGTCACGCCGAGCTCGGTCATCAGATACGTGCATAAAAGCAAACCGAGAACCGGAATCAGCGATAATTTTTTGATCAGGGAGGTAATCGCAATGCCCGCGCAAAGAACGAGGAAAACGATCATCGGAATTTTATGATTGAAAGCCGTTCCCGAAGTTTCGCCTTCTGCCGGAATGACTTTGAAAAAGTTTCCGATACCTTCCGCGTTGAAATAATAAAGCAGCCCGAGGACGATCAAAAGCAGCGCGGGAACGATAAATTGCCCGTTGATATACGGCACGAAACGATTTTCACGCCCGAATTCCTTGTCTTTGAACAAAACGCCCGCGCAGACGACGACGAACGCGAAAAGCGTTCCGATGCTTGCCAAATCCGTCACTTCCGTCAAATTCATAAACAGCGCGGGAATCGCGACGACGAGTCCTGTGATAATGGTCGCAAACCACGGCGTATGGAATTTCGGGTGAATTGACGAAAATTTTCGCGGAAGCAGTCCGTCGCGGCTCATCGCCATCCATAAACGCGGCTGACCGATCTGGAAAACGAGGAAAACCGTCGCGAGCGCAATCACCGCGCTAATTGCGATAATGCCCGCAACCCACGGAATGTTTGCGCCTTCGGGACCGAACACGAACGCGAGCGGATCGCCGACATTAAGCTTCGTATAGGAAATCATTCCGGTCAGAACGAGCGCGAGCGAACAATAAAGAATCGTACAGATCACGAGCGAATAGATCATCGCGCGCGGCAGATCTTTACGCGGATTTTTACATTCTTCGGCGGTTGTCGAAAGCGCGTCGAAACCGATATAGGCAAAGAAGACCGCCGAAACGCCCTTCATCACGCCCGCAAAACCGTTCGGCGTAAACGGCGACCAGTTTGCCGGATTGACGTAAAACATACCGAGGAAAATGACCATTAAAATAATGCCGATCTTCAAAATCGTCATCGCGTTTCCGGCGATCTTCGATTCGCGGATACCGATAAAAACGAGCGTCGTGATCGTAAAAGTAATCAGGAGCGCGGGCAAATCCATCACCATATGAATTCCGCCGACCTGCGGCGCGTTTGCCCAAGCCGTGTATGAATCGATCTGTCCGCAGCTGATCAGCGCGTCCTTGGCTTCGCACGCCGCCTTCAAACCTTCGAGCGTTGCGCCGCCCGTGACGGCATCAGTCACCGCCGCAAAACCGCGTTTCGCGGTCAGAAAATCCATCGTGAAATAGGCGGGAATATCGAGTCCGTAGCCTTTCAGTAAACCCGTGAAATAATCGCTCCACGAAATCGCGACGGCGATGTTTCCGATCGCGTATTCGACGATCAGATCCCAGCCGATGATCCACGCGATGATTTCGCCCAAACTCGCGTAGGAATAAGTGTAAGCCGAACCCGCGACCGGGATCCGCGAAGCAAATTCCGCGTAGCAAAGCGCGGAAAAAGCGCAGGCGACCGCCGTGAAAATAAAGAGAAAAATTACGCCGGGTCCGCCGTCGTACGAGGCTTTTCCGACCATCGCGAAAATTCCCGCGCCGATGATCGCGGCAATTCCCATTAAAGTTAGATCAAATTGTCCAAGAGTGCGGCGCAATCCGCCGACATTTTCCGCGTCGGTCAGCCCTGTGGCGGCATCTTCCTGAATTCGCGTAATAGATTTTGTCCGAAATAAATTCATAATTTTTATGCTTTTTCGTTTGAAATTATGTTGGGAAATAATAGCGTGTGTGCGAATTTTGAACGAATTTTAAAAAAGATGCAATGGAAATTGTGCGATATTCGTAATTTTTAATTTGATAAGCGCAAATTTCGCTTGATTTGCGCCCCGAAATAAGTTTTATTAAATTCGCGCTTTTGTAAGAATTCCCGTTTTTTTAAACGCAATGAAAAATCGTCCGATTCACGAAAATTTGGATACCTCGTTTGTCAATTTGTCGGCACTCGTCAAATACCTGCGCCGCCGGCAGTTTGCCGGTTACGTGCGGATCGAGCTCAGCGGTTACGAGGCGGACATCTATCTGACGGCGGAAAATCAATTAAAGGTGCGCGAATACGACCATATCGCCGGACGCATTGCCGAAGGCGAAGAAGCGCTTCAAAGAATTTTGATCCGTTCGCGCGAACCGGGCGGCATTATCAACGTTTATCAAACGGTTGCCGAAAGCGAAGCGATCGTCGAAAAAAAGGAAGCAATCGTTGAAAAGAAAGAACCGGTCATCGAACGCGAACCTTTGCTCGAAAACAAACCGCTGCCCGCTCAAACAAACGGCGCGAACGGCAATGGCAACGGCAAACCGAAAATCGAGTTTCCCGTAAACGGTCAGGCTCCAAACGGGAACGGCAAAAGCGCGCCATTAAAATCGGATGAACCGCCGCCGCTGGCGCCGAAATCGAAACTGCCGAATCTGCCGTTCGAATTTACCAACAAGGTCGAATCGCGCGCCAAACAGCAAAATCTCTCGAACGAAGACCGCGCAATGCTTCTCAATCTGACGGGCGAACTGCTCGGCACGGTCGACCGCTGTTTGGGAATGGCAAAACTCGAATTTTCGACCGCGTTTCAAAAAGCCTGCGCGGAAATTTCCGCCGATTACCCGTTTCTGACGACGCTCGATTATCAAAAAGGAAAAATTACGGTGAGCGAACAAACCAACCCGAAATTTTTTGTCGCCGGCGTTTTGGAAGCCCTGCGCCGCATCCTGGAAAAGCTCGGCGGAAACCCGAAATTCGGCGAAGTTTATCGCTACACGACGCAGCGCATGCTCGCGCTTATTCATCAACGCAAACCTTTCTACGACAAATTTTTCATCACCAAACCGCTCGAAAAAATTCTCGGAGCCTAAGGGGATTTTAGATTTTAGATTTTGAAATCCAAAATCTAAAATCTAAAATCGTCTTATGGATTGGAAAATTTTCGGAACCGCATTTTTAACTCTATTTTTAGCCGAGCTCGGCGATAAAACACAGCTTGCCGTGATCACGATGACTTCGAGCACCGAATCGAAAGTTTCGGTTTTTCTCGGCGCGGCGCTCGCGCTGGTCGCCGTCACGCTTCTCGGCGTCGTTTTCGGCGGCGTTTTATCACAATATATTCCAACCGAATGGCTGCAAAGAATCGTCGCCGTCGCGTTTATCGTGATCGGCGTTTTGATGCTCTGGGGAAAAATTTAAAAAAATGGAGCGCGGGCATCTCTGCCCGCAAGAGCGTTTGAGCGAAGCAAAAACGCGTGTCGCTCACTTTACTCGAAACTTGTGTTTTA
>DATLOR010000212.1:0-5701 GCA_035536135.1 Pyrinomonadaceae bacterium
AAATTGAAACCTTGGGCGGCAAGAAAGGTTTCGTCAATGCAAAGTTTGTCCGCAGTCCGATCGACTATCGCGCGATCTTTGAAAAGAAAGGGAAAAATTGGAAAATGACTGCTTTTATTGCAGGAGATTAACGTTTTATGAGGAATACGGTCGAAAGATTTTCGAATCGCGTTGAAAATTACATCAAATACCGCCCGAGCTATCCAAAGGAAATTTTGGAAGTTTTCCGCGGCGGAATGAATTTGACGCTAAATAGCGTGATCGCCGACATCGGTTCGGGCACGGGCATTTCCGCGCGCCTTTTTCTCGAAAACGGAAACGCGGTTTTCGGCGTTGAGCCGAACGCGGCGATGCGCGAAGCGGCGGAAGAATTTTTAAAGGCTTTTCCAAAATTTGAAAGCGTTGACGGCACGGCGGAAAACACGAATTTGCCTGATAATTCGGTCGATTTCGTGATCGCGGCGCAGGCTTTTCACTGGTTCGATAAAGACCGGACGCCGGCGGAATTCAGACGCATTCTGCGCAGTGACGGTTTTGCCGCATTGATCTGGAATGAACGCCAACTTGATTCAAACGCGTTTTTGCGAGATTATGAAGAACTTTTGAAAAATTACGGCACCGATTACGAAAAAGTGCGGCACGACAATCTCGACAAATAAATTTTTGAAAAATCTTTTCAAGCCGTATTTGACGTGAAAACTTTTCTGAACGTGCAAACGCTTGATTTTGAAGGATTAAGGGGGAGATTGCTGTCATCGTCATATATGCCGTCGGAAACGGATGCACGGTTTAAGTCGATGCTTATTGAACTTCAACGCCTCTTTGAGAAATACGCCGAAAGCGGTAAAATACAGATTTTATATAACACAAATATTTTCTACACCCGATTATAATATGGACGCAAAAACCGAAGTAAAACCCGAAGTTAGAACAATTACAGTTGCACACTCGCCCGATTCCGATGACGCTTTTATGTTTTACGGATTGGCAACGAACAAACTCGAAACCGAAGGATTGAAATTTGTACACACTTTAAAAGACATTCAAACGCTGAACGAAGACGCGAAAAACGGCGTGTTTGACGTGACGGCGATCAGTTTTCACGCCTACGCGTACATTTCCGACAAATACGCCCTGCTGCCGCACGGCGCGAGCATCGGCGATAAATACGGTCCGATCGTTGTTTCCAAAGAACAATACAAACCCGAAGATATTCCGAATCTGAAAATCGCGATTCCGGGCGAAATGACGAGCGCGTTTCTCGCCTTAAGAATTTTCAATCCCGATTTCGAATATGTCGTCGTGCCGTTTGACCAGATCATCGACGAAGTTCAGCGCGGAAAAGTTGACGCGGGACTTCTGATCCACGAAGGACAGCTTTTTTACAAGCAGATGGGCTTGAGCAAAATCCTCGACCTCGGCGAATGGTGGTTTGAGCGGACAGGTCTGCCGCTGCCGATGGGCGGAAACGCGATCCGGCGCGATCTGGGCGAAGATCTGATGCGCCAGGTTTCCAAGCATCTTCACCGCTCGATCGTCTATTCGATGGAAAACCGCGAAGACGCGCTTGCCTACGCGATGCAGTTTGCCCGCGATATGCCGCCCGAGCTCGCCGACCGCTTTGTTGCGATGTGGGTGAACGACCTGACGCTCGATTACGGCGAACGCGGCAAAGAAGGCGTCAAACGTCTTTTGCAGGAAGGTTACGACAAGGGAATTATCAAAAACAAGGTCGAAGTCGAATTCGTCGATTAAATATTTCCCAAACCGTAAATTATACGGAAAACTAAATTTACAAGCCGGATATCTAATGTCCGGCTTTTTCAGTTTTAAAGAAATTGCCGGAATTAAAAATTTGATAAAAATGTTGAGTGTCGTAAAAATAAGATGTATTATTAAGATACAGAGTTAATGCCCCGTCAAACTATTGAATCTAAATGCGTTTCAGATAGTTAATTGTCAGAATAAGGAGGAAATATGAGAAGTAAAAAACTAAATTTATTTGTTTTAGCGTCTTTTTGTTTAGGATTGATTGCGCTGGTTTTGCCCGCTGTTTCAAACGCGCAGGGCAGATACGCCAATAAATATACTAAGCGTGATGTGAGTTCCATTATTACCAGACTGGAAGAAAGCAGTAACACGTTTCGGCGGGAATTTGACCGGAATTTGGATAACAGTTCGATCAACGGAACGAACGAAGAAGATCGTCTGAACAGAATCGTTCAAAATTACGAACGCGCCTTAAACAGATTGCGCCGCGATTTCGACAGTTCGGATAACTGGTGGCAGAGCCGCAATAACGTTCAGGATGTGATGAGCGAAGCCCGCCAGGTTAATGTCATGATGAACAATCTGCAATTTGCCCGCAAGCTCGAACGGCAATGGAACCAGATGCGCCGCGACATCAATAAATTAGCCGACACCTACGACTTGCCTGATCTCGCCGGCGGCGGCTACGGCGGCGGCGGCGGCGGTGGCGGAAATGCTCCGAACTGGGCGATCGGCACGTTTTACGGCAGAAATCCGCAAACCGGCGGCACGATTGTTATGACCGTCACCGGCAACGGTTCGGTCACCTTCACGTTTGAAAACGGTCAGGCAAATTATGCAACATTGAACGGCGATCGTTTGAATAATAACGGAGTTATTTCCAGAATCACCAAACTTAACAACGGAGTCCGCACGACGCGCATCGATAACGGCGAAAGAATTGATTATTATGCGAACGGCGGCGGCGGTGGTGGCGGTGACGACACCGGCGGGAATGTTCCGAGCTGGGCGATCGGCAGATTCTACGGCAGAAATCCGCAGACCGGCGGTACGATCACGTTGGACATCAACAGTAACGGTTCGGTCGTGGTTACGTTTGAAAACGGCGCGACCAATTATGCGACGATCAACGGCGACCGTTTGACCAACAACGGCGTTGTTTCACGGGTCACCCGAATCAACAACGGAATCCGCACCACACGGCTTGATAACGGCGAAAGAATCGACTACCGGCGATAAAACCGTTAAAAAAAATTAATCTCTCATAGAAAATAAAAGGCAGAGTTTCGCTAACTTTCAAAACGAGCGAAACTCTGCCTTAACTATTTTCATCCGATTTTACCCGATGCCTGCAATTCTTTGAAAGTTTTCCAATCTGGTCCGCGCTTGCCGGGTGTGTTCGTGATTTTCTCCGAGTTTGGCAAGCAAGGTTTGATAGCTTTTTTGCAATAAAGGCACGGCTTCATTAAATCTTTTCAGCTGCCAAAGACTTTCCGCCAGATAACCTTCGGCAGTCGCGATCAGCCAGTGTCCGGGCGGTAAAGTTTCGAGCCGCAGTGTGAGACATTCGCGCAAAAGCGTTTCGGCTTGCGCCGGGCGATCGGTTGCCAGATAGCATCTTGCCAATAATAACAAAGCGCTGTTAATGACCGAATGTGTTTCGGGAATTGAATCATTCCGCCGGCTCAAAATTTCACGCGCACAGTTGATGGCTTGTTCATAATCTTTTTTTCGCATCAGCGCGTCGCCCAGATAAAAAAGCGACCAGGCAGTTTCGGTATGTCCGTCGCCGAAGAATTTACGGCGTTGGTCGAGCGTTTGACGAAACAGATCTTCGGCTTCTTCAGCCTTTGTCATCATAATCGTGATCGCCAGGTGAAGCATTGCCAGAGCCACGTCGGGATGTTCGCCGCCGTAAAATTTCTGCACGGCGGCAAGTGCTTTGCGATGCATCGTTTCGGCGGTTTGCTTGTCGCCCGTGACGGAAAAAACATTTGCCAGATTGCTGAGCGTTCGCGCAAACTCGGAATGATTTTCGCCCAGACGGTCGCGTAAGATCCGTAATTCCTCGTGATGCGCGTCTTTGGCTTCCTCGTATTTTGCTTCGAGCATCAAAAGATAACCGAGATTCCCGAGCACCGAAGCGATGTCGAGAGCGTCAGCTGTGCGCACGCGGCGCAAAATCGCGAGCGATTGCCGGAACAATTTTTCCGCTGCCCGCAAATCGCCTCTGGCTTGCAGTAATTTCCCGAAATTGTTCAAGCTCATCGCCGTTTCGTGATTTTCAAGACCGAAAAGCGAACGGCGAATTTCCAATGCTTCCGTGAGATGCCGCCGGGCGGAATCGATCTGTCCGATACTCAAAAACGTCAAACCGATGGTCGTGCTCAGATCGGCGACAATTTCGGGTTGATGATCAAAATCCTTTTCAATCGAATTAGCGGCGATCTGCAAAACTTCGACGACCTTGGCATCTTTTCCGACGGCTCGCGGATCGGCACTGCTGAGCATTTTTTGTAAGAATTTATTGATCTTGGCGGCTTTGTCGCGCTGACGGCGGGCGATTCGCGCCTGCCTTCCGGTCGCAAAAATTCCGGCGATCAGCGAAACCGTGATTCCGCCGACCGCCGCGACCCCGACCTTGTTGCGCCGGACGAATTTTCCGGCGCGATACCCGAAACTGTCTTCACGGGCGATCACGGGCAAGCCGTTTTGATAACGCCGGATGTCTTCGGCAAATTGTTCAACCGACGAATAACGGCGTTCGGGTTCTTTGCGCATCGCCATCAAAACGATGTTATCCAGATCGCCCTTGAGCAATTTTGGATTTTGGATTTTGGATTTCGGATTGGATTCTTTTGACTCGGGATTTGAGACTTGGAACCTGGGACTTATGACCGACGACGGACGAACGGGTTCGCTATGGCAAACCGTGTGAATGATGTTTTCCAGACTTTGATTTTCAAAAGAATAAGGGCGGTTTCCCGTTAACATCTCGTAAAGCACCACGCCTAAGCTGTAAACGTCGGTCGCCGTCGTAACCGCGAGCCCCTGCACTTGTTCGGGTGAAGCATATTCGGGAGTCATCACGTTGAAATTCGTCGCCGTTTTTCCGGTCGCAAAATCGGCGGTCGGTGTGAGCAGTTTGGCAATGCCGAAATCCAGTAATTTCGGTGTTTCGTCTTCCGAGACAAGAATGTTCGACGGTTTCAGATCGCGGTGAACGATCAAATTCCGATGCGCGTATTGAACCGCCGCGCAGACTTCGAGAAAAAGTTTGAGCCGCGCATCCAGATCGAGATCTTTTTCGTCGCAAAATCTGGTGAGCGGCAAACCTTCGACATATTCCATTACGAGAAACGGCAAACCGTCGTCGGTCGCGCCGCCGTCCAAAAGCCGCGCAATGTTCGGGTGTTCGAGATTTGCCAGAATCTGTCTTTCGTTGCGGAAACGATTGATGATCTCATCGGTATCAAGCCCGCGTTTGATGAGCTTGACGGCGACCTTTTTCTGAAATTCCGCGTCGGCGCGCTGCGCCGCATAAACCGCGCCCATTCCGCCGCGCCCGATTTCTTCGAGGATTTTATACGCGCCGATCTGTTTGCCGGCGATTGAAGTTTTTTGTTCTTTTTCGACAAAATCCGCAACCGCAATGGCAGGCGCGACGATAAAATCTCCAACTTCGTCAAAGGCTTCGAGAAGCGTTTCGACTTCGGTTTTGACAAGCGCGTCGCCGTTCGCTTCGTGTTCGATAAACGCCTGCCGCTGCGCGGGCGGCAAATCCATCGCAGTCTGAAAAATCTCTTTAGCTTTTTTCCATTTTTCAGCTTCAATCATAGACTGTCAGAACCGCCTGCCGCTGCGCGGGCGGGTTTTCAAGTAAAAAGTAAAAAGTTAAAAGGCAAAACTTAAATCCGATTCCGAACTTTTT